>JBBQEF010000062.1:0-20219 GCA_038320445.1 Mycobacteriales bacterium | reverse complement strand
CGCTCACACCTCCCGCGCGCCTCCACACCCCCGGTCGACGGGAGGTGTGGAGGCGCAGAGGGGGTGTCGACGCCCGCACCCCCCGCCCGACGGACCGCGCGGGCGGGCGGCCGCTCGGCGGGCGAGTGGCGCCCAGCCGGTGGTGCTCGTGGCCGAGCTGCACCGGATCACGGTCGTGTGACCCGAGGGTCGTGAGCGCCGCCCGTAGCGGGGGATCGCGGACGACCTCGGCCGCCTGACCTACAGGCCCAGGTCGGCGCTGGTGAGGGCGTGCGCGGGCAGCGCGGTGCCGGGGTGGGCACGCAGGCCGTCGAGCATGAGGGCCATGCACCGCTCCGAGGCGACCTGGCAGGCCGCCTCGTTGGGCAGCGGAACCTGGCGGATGAGCAGCACGAACACCATGGCGACGTCGCCGGTGCCGACGTCGGGGCGGAGCGTGCCCTCCGCCTGCGCGGCCCGCACGACGGTGTCGAGCACCTCGAGCATGGCCTGGCGCGACTCCTCGGTGCGCGGGTCGCCCTTGATGATCGCCCGCGCCGCCGGGGAGGTCATCGCGAGCTGGACGCAGAGCCGCAGTTCGGTGGACCGGCGCAGGAACCGGACGAGGGCCTGCCACGCGGTGGGCTCCTCGACCGCGGCGGCGCGGGCCTCGGCGAGGGCGTTGGCGAAGTTGTCCCGGGCCACGGCCCGGATGAGTGCCTCGCGATCGGGGAACCGCCGGTACAGCGTGCCGACGCCGACGCCCGCGGTGCGCGCGATCTCCTCCACCGGCACGTCCGCGCCGTGCGCGGCGAACCACTCCTTGGCCGAGGCGACGATTCGATCACGATTCCGGCGGGCGTCGGCCCGCAGCGCGGTTCCCCGTTCCGCCGTCATCCGCCCACCTTCGATCCGCCCAAATCGGTCTGTACCGCCCGCTCGTGCGGCCCTACGGGACGCCACACCGTACAAGTGGGTGGCCCGTCTCTCGTTTCCTGCCCGTGATGGACTAACTTCCGCCTCCACACGTGACGCGCCCGGCTCCCCGGATGGGCGCTGCACGGGGGAGGGGTCCACACGTGAACGTCCTCGGCATTCCTGCCGGTCGCATCGGCCGCACCGCGCTCGTGACCGCTGCGCTGGGCCTGGCGCTCGCGTCGTGCACCAGCACCAGCACGCCGCCACCGCGCACGGCGAAGGTGCAACGGGCCGCGCTCACCACCGGCGTCTCCGCCACCGGTGCCCTCAGCGCCATCAGCGAGCAGAACATCGGATTCCCCAAGGGCGGCCAGCTCACGGCAGTGTCGGTGAAGGTCGGCGACCACGTCACGGCCGGCCAGGTGCTGGCCGCGGTCGACCCTTTCCCGTACCGGCAGGCCCTCGGGCAGGCACAGGGCCAGCTGAGACAGCAACAGGCGGCGCTCGGGAAAGCCACGAGCTCACCGCTCGTGCAGGGCACGCAGGACTCGCTGGCCCAGGCCCAGACGGTGCTGGACGCGACGAGGAACCAGGCCGATGCCACCGCGTCCCTCGACGACGCCGCGATCAGCCGGGCCAAGAAGCAGCTGAGCTTCGACGGTGACGTGCAGGACCAGGCCGAGCACCAGCTCAGCAAGGACCAGGACGCCTGCGACGGGTCGCCGGACGCCGGCAGCCCCACGACCACCGGCGCCGTCGCCCCGGTCGCGGCGCCCCCCAACCCCGCCTGCAGCGCTGTCGCGCCCGACAAGCAGGCGGTCACCGCGGCCAAGCGAGCGGTCGTGGCGGACAGGACGGCGCTGGAGTCGGCGCGGAAGAAGAAGGACGTCGACGAGGCCTCCGGCGAGCTGGCCGTCGCCAACTCCCAGCAGGCGGTGGTGAGCGCCCAGAACAACGCCGCCTCTGCCAGCTCCGACCGGCCGTTCACCATCGACGGTCAGGCCGGGGTGGTCCAGACCGCCCAGGCCGCGGTCGCGCAGGCTCAGCGCGATCTCGACAGGACGACGCTCCGGGCCCCCGTCGACGGCACGGTCGCGGCGGTGAACGGCGCGGTCGGGGAGGTACTGGCCCCCAGCTCGGGCACCACGGCGCTGGCGCCGGGCAGCGACTCGCCCATCCCCGGAGCGGGGGCCGCGGCGGCCGCTGCCGCGGGCGCGGCGGCCGCGTCGCCGTCGCGTCCCGGAGGTTCGCAGTTCCTCGTCCTGGACGACATCCACGAGCTCCGGCTCGTCGTCCCGTTCGGGGAGTCCGACGCGACGCAGATCGCGCCGGCCCAGAAGGTGAACATCACTCTCGATGCCGTCCCCGACCTCAGCCCGACGGGCACCGTGCTGTCGGTCGCGCCCTCCGGGACGGCGATCTCGGGTGTCATCAGCTACTACGTGACGATCACGGTCGACGGATCCGACCCCCGGCTCAAGGACGGCCTGACGGCCCACGCGGCCGTGGTCACCAACGAGACCGACAACGTGCTCACCGTCCCCAACGCGGCGGTCCGCAAGGACGCCGGGAAGAGCACGGTCACCGTCCTCGGTGCCGACGGTGCGCAACGATCGGTTCCGTTCACGCCGGGGATCGTCGGCGACCGGAGCACCCAGGTGGTGTCCGGCCTGCAGGAGGGGCAGCAGGTCGTGCTCCCGGCGGGCCAGTGATCATCCGCTCACATCAGCGAGGAGGGCGACCATGGTCGAGGGACCGATGACGGAGCCGACGCCGACGAGCGCCCCGCCCGACCCGCCCGCGGGGAAGCGGAGGATGAAGCGCTCCACGCGCGTGGCGTTGCTGGTGATCCTCGTCGTCGCGCTCGTCGCCGCTGGTCTCTTCGCGGCCAGCTACGTGATCGACACGCGGAACTTCGTGTCGACCGACAACGCCCAGATCGACGGCGACAAGATCTCCGTCAACGCGCCCGCGGGCGGCACGCTCGTCGATTGGACCGGCACGCAGGGCACGCTGCTGCGCAAGGACAAGGTCATCGGCCGGATCCAGATCCAGGGCGGGTTCGTGCGGCCCGAGCAGCCGATCCGCGCCCCCGCCGACGCCACGGTGGTGGTCGACAACGGCGTCGAGGGGGCGTTCGTGCCCGCGGGCACCGCGCTCGCGGTCGCCTACGACTTCTCCGAGATCTACGTGACCGCGCGGGTCGACGAGACCGACATCAACGACGTCCACCCCGGCCAGCAGGTGGACATCTCGGTCGACGCGTTCTCCGGCGTCGCCCTCACCGGCACTGTCCGCGGGATCCAGGGTGGCGCAGCCGGTGTCTTCTCGCTGTTCCCGCAGGCCAACACGTCGGGGAACTTCCAGAAGGTCACCCAGGTGATCCCGGTGCAGATCGCGCTCGACGACACGAAGAACCTCTCGCTGGTGCCGGGCATGAACGCGTCGGTCAAGATCCACAAGTCCTAGCGGGCACAGCCCCCGCCCCACCCGCATCGAGCCCGCGCAACGCGGCACGGGGCCCCGACCCGGCAGCATCGAGCCCGCGCGATGCGGTACGGGGCCGTCGTTCTAGCGCCTGTCGGCCGGGATGCGGGGGCGTGGTGGGGCGCCGCGTCGCCCGGGGGTCGCCGGTCTGTGGCCGTTGCCGTTGCTCCCGGCGTGCACTCCGATCGGCTCGGCGAGGGGCGCCTTGTCCGGCGTCGGTGTCGCGACCGCGGCGGGCTCGGCCTTCCGCTCCGGGGGCGCCGCCGCGGGTGCGGGCCCGGACCGGAGCATCAGCGCGAGCCCGACCCCGAGCAGCGTGATGACCGAGGTGATGATCATCAGCTGGTCCAGCGCCGCGACGAAGACCTCGGTCCGGGTCTTCGAGTAGACGGCGAACATGCCGGCCACCTGCCCGGCGGCGCCGGGCGCGAGATCGGGCATCGGAGTGCCCGCGGCGATCAGCGCCGAGCGGTCGCCGAGCATCTGGGCCTGCTGGGTGCTGAGCACCGAGGTGAGAACGGCGAGCCCGAGCGCTGCCGCGGTGCGCTGCACGACGTTGTTGAACGCGCTGCCGGCAGCCACCTCCGACGGCGGCAGCGCGGAGATGCCCCCGGTCATGATCGGCATCATGGCCAGCCCCATGCCGGCGGCGCGGAAGCAGAGCAGCGCGACGATCGTTCCGCGGGACGTGTCCAGCGTCAGGTCGTGCAGCAGGTAGGTGCCCAGCGCGACGATGAGCAACCCGATGGTCGCCGGCCAGCGCGGCCCGATCTTGTCGTAGAGCCGGCCGGCCACGGGCATCAGGACGCCCATCACGATGGCCTGCGGGAGCAGGGTGAGCCCCGCGTCGAAGGCGCCGAGGCCCTGCGCCTGCTGGAGGAACAGCGGCACGTAGAACAGCACTGCGAACAGCCCGACCGACAGCACCGAGATCAACAACAGCGAGTTGGTGAACGGCCAGTAGCGGAACACGCGCACGTCCAGCAGCGGCTCGTCCACCTCCAGCTCGATCACGATGAACAGCGCGAGGCTCAGCACCCCCACCGTGAGCAGGATGAGGACCCGGTAGGACGTCCAACCCCAGTCCTGCCCCTCCGACAGGGCGAGGAGCAGGGAGAACAGGGCGGTGGCGATGGTGAGGAACCCGAGCACGTCGAAGCGGCCCGCGCGGGCCGGGCCGAACTTGGGGAGGACGGCGATCGCCGCGAGGGTGCCGAGCACGCCGATCGGCACGTTGATGAAGAAGATCAGCCGCCAGTCGACGTACTCCACGAGATAGCCACCGAGGGTCGGCCCGATCGCGGGGGCGAAGATGATGCCCAGGCCGTACATGCCCATCGCGACGCCGATCTTCTCGCGCGGCACGATCTTGTAGAGCATCGACATCGAGACCACGGGCAGGATCCCGCCCGGGATGGCCTGCACGATCCGGAAGATCACCAGGCTGTCCAGGCTCCACGCCAGCCCGCACAGTGCGGAGCCGCCCGCGAACAGCAGCAGCGCCATGTTGTAGAGCCGGCTCATGCCGAAGTGGTTGCCCAGCCACGCGCTGAGTGGCACGACGACGCCCAGTGCGAGGGTGTAGGCGGTGGCCACCCACTGCACCTGGTCGGTGGTGGCCCCGAAATCCTTCTGGATCGTCGGGATCGCGACGTTGACGATGCTGGTGTCCAGGATGGACATGAACATGCCGACGATCAGCACCGCCAGTGGGAGACCCCACCGCTGCTGCGGTGGGGCGGCGGCCGTCGCGACCGGTGCTGTCATTCCGTCAGTTTCTCACGAACGCAGGAAAGCGTCGCTGCGCGACCGGAAGCCGAATCAGGAATTGCGGAACAATTCGACCGAATGTGCCCGTGGTAACTCAGCGTGCGTGACGCCACGGCGTGGATCGACGCGGCCGGTGCTCGGGGAAGCGCCACCGCCGGATGCGGAGCACCGCCGCGCCGAGCAGCAGGGCCACCGCCGCGGCCGCCAGCGCGCCCACGGCCAGGCACACCAGCGCCGTCAGCATGGCCGCCAGTGCCGCGGCGTCGTGGCGTCGGCGCGACCATCCCGGGTCCATCCGCGCCAACGCACCGGCCAGGTCGGGGGCCTCGGTGCGCATTTCCTGCTCGATCTGCTGCAGGGCGTGGCGTTCTCGTTCGCTGAGCACGAGGGGTGTTCGGCTCCCGAGCGGTCGTCGGCTTAGGCTGATCGGTGGATTCACCGAACCGGTGTGGCTGCGGGCCGGCCGGCGGCGGATCTCCTGACGGGAGGTGAGCGGTGACCCCGCCGGCCGTCACGTACGAGGTCCGCGACCGCGTCGCGTGGATCACGATCAACCGCCCCGAGGCCCGCAACGCGCTCAACCAGGCCGTTCGCCACGGCCTCCGCGACGCGTTCGTGCGCTTCGGCACCGACGGCGACGCGGCGGTCGCCGTGCTGACCGGCGCCGGCGACGTCGCGTTCTGCGCGGGCGGCGACCTCAAGGAGATGGCCGGCGCCGCGCTCACGATCCCGCCGCGCGACTTCGTGGTGCACCTGGGCCGCACGATGCAGATGGACAAGCCGGTGATCGCGGCTGTCAACGGGGCCGCGTACGCGGGCGGGTTCCTGCTCGCCCAGCAGGTGGACCTGTGCATCGCCGCCGAGCACGCCCGCTTCGCGATCACCGAGGCCAAGGTGGGCCGCGGCTCGCCGTGGGCCGCACCGCTGCCGTGGCTGATCCCGCCGCGGGTGGCGATGGAGATGCTGCTCACGGCCGAGCCGATCAGCGCGCAGCGGGCCTACGAACTGGGCCTGGTCAACAGGGTCGTGCCGGCCGCGGACCTCGTCGCAGAGGCGCAGCGGATGGCGTCGACGATCGCCGCGAACGCCCCCCTGTCCGTGCGCGCGGCCAAGGCGCTGGTCTACGCGGCGGCCGAGGCCGGCTGGACGGCGGCCCTGGACGCGGGCGACCGCATCTACGAGAAGGTCTACCTCAGCGAGGACGCCCAGGAGGGACCGCGCGCGTTCGCCGAGAAGCGCCGGCCGGAGTGGAAGGGCCGCTGATCCCGCGGTGCAGGTCCGCGGAGCCGTAGCGGCTCGACCGCGCCACGTGTTGCGGGCCGCGTCGTCGCGGTCCAGGCTCCCGCAATGCGCGGACCTGTGACGGCACACGGCACCGATCGACGACGGGCCACCACCGCCTCGATCCCGGCGGCGGCACCGACGTCACGGGGTCGTTCGAGGTCGCCCGGACCAGTCCGCGCCGCCCGCATCGGAATCCTTGATCCAGTCGACACGTCGGGGGCGATGTCATGACGCAGACCGAGACTCCACACAACTCCCTGGACGCCGAGCAGGCCGGCTACAAGCAGTCCCTCGGGCGCCGGCACGTGCAGATGATCGCGATCGGCGGGGCGATCGGGACCGGGCTCTTCCTGGGCTCCGCTTCCCGGCTGCACAACAACGGACCGGCGCTGCTCGTCACCTACGCCGTCGTCGGGGTGATCGCGTACTTCCTGATGCGCGCGCTCGGCGAGCTGGTATTGCACCGCGCCACCTCGGGCGCGTTCGTCTCGTACATGCGTGAGTTCTACGGCGAGAAGTGGGCTTTCGTCACCGGCTGGATGTACTGGCTGAACTGGGCGCTCACCGGCATCGCCGAGCTCTCGGCGGTCGGGCTCTACGTCCAGTACTGGTTCCCGCTGATGCCCACCTGGGCCACCGTGCTGATCGCTCTCGCCGTGGTGCTGGTGGTCAACCTGCTGTCGGCCAAGGCCTTCGGGGAGTTCGAGTTCTGGGCGGCGATCGCCAAGGTCGGTGCGATCGTGATCTTCCTGGTCGTCGGGCTCGTGGTCGTGATCGGTGGCTTCAACATCGGCGGGCACGTGGCGGGGTTCCAGAACCTGTGGAGCAACCCCGGCGGCTTCTGGCCGTCGAGCGGGGACTTCAACTGGTACGGGCCGTTGCTGGCGATGTCCGGGGTCGTGTTCGCCTACGCCGCCATCGAGATGGTCGGCGTGGCCGCGGGTGAGATGCAGGACTCGAAGACCGAGGTGCCGAAGGCGGTCAACGCGGTCATCTTCCGCATCGCCGTGTTCTACTGCGGCTCGATCCTGCTGCTGGTGTCGATGCTGCCCACCAGCGAGTACAAGTCGGGCACCAGCCCGTTCGTGACCGTCTTCGAGCGGCTGGGCCTGAGCTGGATGAGCACGGTGATCCAGATCGTGCTCATCATCGCCGCCATGTCGAGCCTGAACGCGGGCCTGTACTCGACCGGGCGGGTGCTTCGCAGCCTGGGCATGAGCAAGCAGGCGCCGCAGTTCACGCTGAAGATGAGCAAGCAGGGCGTGCCGTGGGCCGGCATCCTGATGACGTCGGTGGTCTTCGTGTTCGGCTCGGTGCTGAACTTCCTCCTCCCCGACGCCTTCGAGATCGCGCTGGAGGCGGCGGCGATCGGCGTGCTGTTCACGTGGGGCACGATCTTCGCCTGCCAGCTGCGGCTGCGGCAGTTGAGTAACCGCGGCGTCGTACCGGCCAGCCCGTTCCAGATGCCGGGCTCCCCGTACACCAGCTACATCGGTCTGGTCTTCCTGCTGCTGGTCCTGGTGGGAATGACCATCTCGGGCTGGCAGGCCTCGCCGTACCTCTCCCACAAGGTCACGTTCCTGGTGGTCGTGTTCGGGATCCCGATCCTCTCCCTGATACTCGCACTCGGCTGGAGGCTGGTGAGGCCCGCGGTCGTCGCCAACACCGGCAACCGGCTCGATGCGGTCTGGTCGGACGCGGGCCCGACCTACGGTTCGGACGTCGCTCCCGACGACCTGGACGTGGCCGAGCACGACGAGGGCGGAAAGGAGCGTCCGTGATGCGTCACCTACGGCGGGCGGTCATCACTGTGGCGCTGCTCGGACTGGCGCTGACCGGTTGCAGCAGCGCGAGCCAGGGCCCGACGTCGGCACCGAAACCGGTGCCCGGGGCGTCCTCGAACGGCAAGATGACCATCGGGATCTCCTTCGACCAGCCCGGCATCGGGATGAAGGTCGGCGACACCTACAGCGGGTTCGACGTCGAGACCGCGAAGTACGTCGCCGCGGCGCTCGGGGTGCCTGAGTCCGGCATCACCTGGAAGGAGGCCACGCCCGAGACCCGCGAGACGCTGCTGAGCAGCGGTGAGGTCGACCTGGTCCTCTCCAGCTACACGATCACCGAGGGCCGCAAGCAGGTCGTCGACTTCGCCGGGCCCTACTTCGTCGCCCACCAGGACCTGCTGGTGCGGCGCAACGAAACGGAGATCACCGGCCCGGAGACCCTGAACGGCAAGGACCTCTGCAGCGTCACCGGCACCACGTCGGCGGCCAACGTGCTGAAGTTCTACCAGGGCCGCATCAACCTCAAGGAGTTCCCGCGTTTCACCGACTGCGTGCAGGCACTGGCCAAGAGCGAGGTCGACGCGGTCACCACGGATGACGTCATCCTCGCCGGCTTCGCCACCGAGCCCCAGTACCGCGGCACCCTCAAGCTCGTCGGCAAGGGCTTCTCCGACGAGAACTACGGCGTCGGGATCAAGAAGGGCAACACCGCACTGGTCGAGCAGGTGAACGCAGCGCTGAAGCAGTACGTGGCCGACGGGTCGTGGGCGGCCGCCCTGAACAGCACCGTCGCGCCGTCGGGCTACTCGCTGCCCGGCCCGCCGACGCCCGGCAGCGCCTGAGCGACCCCGGCCCTCCCCGCCGGGTGCCGGTGGGGAGGGTCAGGCTCGCTCCGGCCCGGTCCACTCCCGGATGTCCACGAACTGCGCCACGTTGTCCATCCGGTGTTGCACCGCGGCGATCTCCCGGACCGCCTGCGCGAGGACGCTGCGGTCGATGGGGGACAGCCGTGCGACCGTGATGACGTTGGTCGGCGGCTCCCCGGCCCGGAACTGGGCGAGCTGGTAGCGCAGCCGCAGCCGCTGCAGCACGTCGAACACCTCGATCAGGATGCCGGCCGCCTCCTCGGGCAGCATCGCCGATCCGGCCGCTGCCCGTAGCCGTTCGGTGGTCGGCAGCGCGGCCGACCCGACGCTCAGCGCGGCCCAGCGGGCCATGTTCACCACGGGCAGCACGGCGTGGGCCTTGATGTCGATGGTGTCGGGCCGCCGCGCGAAGACGCCCCAGGCCGACCGCATCCTCGCCCGCCGCGCCAACGACTCCCGCAGCAGCAGGCGCATCGTCCCCGGATGCCCGCGCAGGTCGGAGAACACGCGGATCACCGCAGGCAGCCCGGGGTCGCCGTGGATGGGGCGTCCGTCCACCAGCAGTGAGGTCATCATCGCGCCGTTGTGCTCGACCGGGTCGGCAAGCCACTGCTCACCGGCGGCCCGCCATTCGGCGTTGGTCCGGGAGAACAGGGGTTCGTGCGCCGTCGTGCCGTGGCCGTCGGCGCTGAGGCCTGCCGTGGCCAGTACGGCGGAGACCTCCGCGAACGCGGCCCGGTAGGCCACGATCTCGGCGCCGGACACGGCGTCGTCGAACGCGACCGCCGAGTCGACGTCCGAGCTCGGCACGGGCTCCCGCCGGCCGTTGCTGCCGAGCGACAGCCAGGTGAAGGCGTCTGCGGAGAGCTCGGGGTGCTGCGCGAACACCAGGCCGATGGCCCGCCGGGTGATCGTGTCGAGGAACGCGGAGTGCACCGCGACGACCTTGGCGGAGGCGAGGCCGCGCGCGAGGAGGTCGCCGAGCATCGGTGGCACCCGACGGGCCACGGCGGCCAGGTCGTCGACGCTGGTGGCCCGGCGCAACCGTTCGTCCAGCGACGCCCCGACCGCCGTCGGGGAGATCACGAAATCGCGGGGGCCGACGACGCCCCGCAGCTCGCCGGCCCGGTCGGTCACCAGCAGGAACTCGGCATTCCGGTCGAGCATGCGCATCAGCGACTCGGCGGCGGAGTCACCCAGCTCGGCCACCGGCACCGTCGTGTCCATGATCTGGCGCACCGGTGTCCCGGGCGCCAGGCCCGCGACGAGGACGCGGGCCCGGAGCAACGAGTCGGTGACCAACCCGAACTGCCCGGCTCCGAGCGGGACGACGGCGAACGGCAGGTCCCGTGCCGTCATCTGCGCGGCGACCTCGCCGACCGGGGTGTCCGCCCCGACCACCAGCGGGTCCCGCTCGACCAACTCCCCGACGACGCTGTAGGTCGGGATCTCGGTGTCGGTGCGATACATCGACACCATCGACTCGGCCGGGAACGGTGCCGCCCGGCGGGGCGGGGAGGCCGCATCGGGTGCGCCGGCCGCGACCTCGGGAGGGTCGACCGTCGCCATGCCCGCATGCTGCCACAGCGGAATCCGTCCACGTCGCCCCGACGGACCATCACGCATCCGGCAAGGCCCGCGGACGTGATCGGCCCGATCGAGTCCGCGAACCGGTGCCGAGCTGATCGGCGAGCAGGACACCGAGCCGGAGACGACCGAACCCGTGCTTCACGACCAGCTCCGGCCACGAACTCGCGTTACCATCGGACGGCTCGGCGCCGCACGGGGAGGCCGCCATGACCTACGGAAACGATGCACCGCCGCCACTTCCGGGTCCGACGCCGCCGCCGTCCCGGTCGCGCCGAGGGCTGATCGGCGCGATCCTCGCCGCCGTCGCGATCGTCGCGCTCATCCTGATCACCGTGTACGCGTGCGCGACGTCGAACCCCGCAGCGCCCGTCGTGCCGCCGTCCGCGACGTCGCCGGTCACCGCAGGCCCCTCGACCGCGGCCCTGCCGCCGCCCATCACGACCGCGGCCCTGCCGCCGCCCATCACGGCCGTGCCCACGACGGTGCCGCCCATGTCCCCGCCGACGAGCGCGCCGCCGGTCCCGACCACGGCCGCAGCGCCACCCGGGACGGCCGGAAGGACCGCCGTCCCGCCGACGGCCGCCCTGCCGACCGCCGCCCCGCCGACCGCCGTGCCGGCCGGGTCCGGGGGTGAGGCCGACGGCGGATGGTCCGGTTTCCGCGTCCTGCTCGCGATCGTCGGGACGGTGCTCGTCGCGGGCGGGGCGGCAGCGCTGGCGCGGCGCAGCGCGCGGTGAGCCGCTCCCCCTGGTTGCCCTGGATCGCCGTCGTCGCGGGGACGGCGATCGTCGGGTTCGCCGCCGTTTCGCCGCAGGACGACCCGGCGGCCGGCGCCGTTCCAGCGGCGGCGCCCGCCGCCACGACCGCGACCACGACCGTCACCGCCCCGGCGCCTGCCGTGGCCACGATCGCCGCCGCCCCGCCGACCCGGCTGCACGCGCCGGCCATCGGGGTCGACGCACCGGTCGTGCCGGTGGGCGCCGACGGCCGGGCACTGGCGATCCCCGACGATCCGTCCGTGGTCGGCTGGTGGCGGGACGGCGCGCGCCCGGGCGCCCGGACCGGGACGGTGGTGCTGGCCGGCCACGTCGACGCCTGGGACACCGGCCCCGGCGCGCTGTTCCACCTCGCCCGCCTGCGTCCCGGAGACGCGGTGTCGGTGGGCACGGACACCGGCGAGCGCGGCTACGTCGTCGAGGCGGTGCGCCGCTACCCGAAGCCCGAGCTGCCCGCCGAGCTGTTCACCCCGGCCGGGCGCCCCCGGCTGGTGCTGATCAGCTGCGGGGGCGTGTTCGACCGCCGGCTGCGCAGCTACACCGACAACGTCGTCGTCTACGCGACGCCCGCCTGACACCCGCACACCCCGTGCCGCGCACCCCTGAGTGGCTCACACCCCCACATCGCACCCGCGCCCCCCGTCGACGGAGGGTGCGGCGACCGGGCGGGGGTGTGGGCAACCGGCGGGGGTGTGCGGGCGCGGCAGCCGGGCGCGCCGGGCCTCACCCCAGCTCGGCGCGCAGCAGCTGCGCGGCTCCCGCCATGGCCCGCATCTTGCCCTCCGCGGACGCGCGGGGCAGGTACTTCATCCCGCAGTCGGTGGCGATGACGACCTGTTCGGGCGGGATGCGGTCGAAGGCCCGCCGGGTCCGCGCCGCCACCAGCTCCGCGGTCTCGACGTCCGGCGTGGACAGGTCGACGACGCCCAGGATGATCGTCTTGTCGGTCAGGTCGGAGAGGACCCCGAGGTCCAGACCGGACTGCGCGGTCTCGATCGAGATCTGGTCCACCGGGCAGCCGGCGAGCTCGGGGAGGAACGAGTAGCCCTCCGGGCGCACGTGGATGATCGCGGCGTACCCGAAGCAGAGGTGCACGGCGGTCGTGCCGGTGACGCCGTCGAGCGCGGCGTTCAGGGCGGCGAGGCCGTAGGCGCGGGCGGCGTCGGGCCGGGCCTGCAGGTACGGCTCGTCGATCTGGACGATGTCGGCGCCCGCCGCGTGCAGGTCCTTGATCTCGGCGTTGACGGCGGCCGCGTAGGCGAAGGCGGCGGCCTCGGCGTCGGGGTAGTGGTCGTTCTGCGCCTGCTGGCTCATCGTGAACGGCCCGGGCACCGTCATCTTGATCGTCCGGTCGGTGTGCGCCCGCAGGAACCGCAGGTCCTCCACCTGCACGGCGTGCGGTCGCCGGATCGGGCCGGTGATGCGGGGGACCGGGTTGGGGTGGCCGCTGCGGTCCAGGGCGGTGCCCGGGTTGTCGATGTCGACGCCGTCCAGCGCGGTGGCGAAGTGGTTCGAGTAGCTCTCGCGGCGGATCTCGCCGTCGGTGACGATGTCGAGCCCGGCGTCCTCCTGCGCGCGGATGGCGAGGCGTGTGGCGTCGTCCTGCGCCTGCGCGAGGTACTCCGGGGCCACGCGCCACAGCTCCTTCGCGCGGACCCGTGGCGGGAACCGGCCGGCGAGCCGGGAACGGTCGATGAGCCAGTCGGGCTGGGCGTAGCTGCCGACCAGGGACGTCAACAGTGGCGTCACGGTGTGCTCCTCAGGTCGCGATGTCGGGGTAGGGCATCGGCACGTGCGCGACCCGCCGCGCGTACTCCAGCTGGAAGCCCAGGGGTTCGGTGTGGTCGCGCTCGAACATCGCGATGAACAGCGTGAGGGTCAGGAACGGGTGGGCGCCCAGCTCGAAGAGCCGCGGGTAGTCGTGGGTCGCCAGCGCGGCGCGCTCGGTGTCGTCGAACGCCAGCCAGGTGCTGGCCTCGCCGTCGGTGCAGTTCACGATCCGGTTCGCCTGCGTCTGCTCCCACCAGGCGACCGTGCCCACGGGGTCCGACCGGTAGCGCTCGACCAGATCGGGGTCTCGGTCGACGGTGAACAGGAACTTGTCCAGGAGGTACTTGCTCACGCCGGCTCTCCGTTCGGGTACCAGGTGAAGTAGGCCTCCATGGTGTGGAACAGGTCGTAGGTGTCGACGTAGTCGGCCTTCCGGCCCTCGCCCGCGACGCCCATCATCAGCATGAAGTCCATGAAGCCGTGGGTGGCGTTGCCGGGCAGGTGCAGGCGCTCCAGCGTCACCTCGGCAAGGCAGCCTTCGATGTCGCCCGACGCGATCCAGCCGACGGCCTTCTGATCGAACTGCGGGTCGGGGCCGTGCGGGCCGAACTGGCGCGGGCCACCGAGCTCCAGCGACAGGTGCCCGGTGCCGATCACCGCGACCCGCTGGTCCGACGGCCACGACTCGACCAGCTCGCGGAGGGTGCGCCCGAGCTGCACGAACCGTTTCGGCTGCGGCAGGGGAGGCGCGAAGATGTTGGTGTAGATCGGCACGATCGGCAGGTCGGCCTGCGGGCGCAGGGTGATGATCGGGCACGTGAGCGAGTGGTCGATCCGCAGCTCGTTGGAGAACGCCAGGTCGAAGTCGGCGTCGAGGCCGCCGCGCAGGATGTGGCTCGACAGCTCCTCGTGGCCGTGGAGGAGCATCCGCGGCAGGCCGAACTCGCGTTCCTCGTTGTACCAGTTGGCGTCGTAGACCGGCGCCTTCCCGACGAGGAACTGGGGCATGTTGTCCAGCCACAGCTGGTGGAAGTGGTCGGAGCCGACCATCACCAGCACGTCCGGCCGGGCACGCGTCAGCGTCTCGCGGAACGCCTCCACCTTGCGCACCCACTCGTCGGCGAACGGCGGGCGGTCCTCACCGGTGGCGGTGCTGGCGCGGTAGTAGAAGGGATGGTGGGTGGACGCGATCACCGCGACCAGCTCAGCCATGCGAACCTCCGAGGTAGGGGTCGGGGGCCACCGACCGGTTGTGCAGGTCCACGGACAGGAAGATCGCTTCTGCGACGGGGTGGCGCAGCTCCTCGGCGAGCTGCCCGATCAGCCCGGCGGTGCGGGCGAGCAGCGCGAACCCGCGCAGGAGCTCCAGGGGCAGCCCGAGATCGGCGAGCGCCGCCCCGCAGACCCCGGCGCCGTTGAGCGGCAGGGACTTCCCGAGGACCTGGGGATGGACACGGCCGATCGCCGCGAACAGTGCGAGGTGTGGTCCGAAGAGCCCTTCCTCGGTGGCGATCTGCATCAGCCGGGGGGTGCGGGGGTCGCCGTCCTTGTGGACGTGGTGGCCGAGGCCGGGCACGAACCTGCGTGCCTTCCGTTGCGCCGTGACCGTGGCCAGCGCGAGGGCGTCCCAGCCGGCCTCGTCGGTCGGGACGGGGTCGACGAGGACGTCGTGGAGGAACCGGCCGCAGTCCTCCGTGACGCCCAGGAAGCGTGAACCGCCGCCCAGGAGCCCGGCGGCGAGTGCGCCCTGGATCGAGTCGGGTGCCGACAGGTAGGTCAGGCGGGTGACGATCGCGGTGGGGGTGAAGCCGTGGTCGGCGAGCGCGGCGAGCACGGCCTCGAACACGCGCGTCTCACCGGGAGTCGGCCGCCGCTGGGTGGCCAGCCAGAACGCGAGCTCCCCGAACCCGACGGTCCCCATCACGTCCGCGGCCAGGTCGTGCCCGAGCAGGGTGATCGTCTCCCGCGTGGACGCGCCGAGGGCCGTCTCGTACTCAGCCACGGTCGTCCTCCTGCAGCCAGGTCCGCAGCTCCGCGCCGTGCTCGTCGAGCTGCGGTGGGGGCAGCCGGTAGACGGCCGGAGTCCCGGAGAAGCGGATCGGGTGCCGCGTGGTCGGGACCGCCCGGTCGCCCTCGCCCACCTCGACGACGGGGTCGAGCCCGAACCGCTCGGCCATCGCGAACCCGCCGTCGATGGTCGAGATCGGCCCGCACGGCACGCCTGCGGCCACGAGCAGGTCGAACCACTCGACGGCGCCGCGGGTGGCGAGCCGTTCGGTGAGGAGCGGGCGCAGCTGCTCCCGGTTGCGGGTGCGGTCGGCGTTGCGGGCGAAGCGCGGGTCGTCGGGGACCTCCGGGATCCCGAGCACGACGCAGAGCTTGCGGAACTGCCCGTCGTTGGCGGCCGCGACGATCAGGTCGTCGTCGGCGGTGGGCAGCGGCTCGTAGGGGAAGACGCTGGGGTGGGCGTTGCCCATCCGGTAGGGCACCACGCCGCCGGCGACGAACGCCGAGCTGTGGTTGACCAGCCCGGTCAGCGCCGAGGAGAGCAGGTTGACCTCCACGTGCTGGCCGTCCCCCGTCCGGTCGCGGTGGTGCAGCGCGGCCAGGATGCCGATCACGGCGTGGTTGCCGGCCATCACGTCGAACACCGAGATGCCGGCCCGGTACGGCGGGCCGTCCGGGTCGCCGGTGAGGCTCATCAGGCCCGAGATGGCCTGCACCATGAGGTCGTAGCCCGGCACGTGGCGTCCAGCGCCGGAGCCGAACCCGCTGATCGACGCGTAGATCGTGCGCGGGTTCGCGGTGCTCACGGCGCCGTAGTCGAGGCCGTACCTGGTCAGGCCGCCCGGCTTGAAGTTCTCGATCACCACATCGGCGCGGCGGGCGAGCTCGCGGCCCAGCCCGGCGTCGGCCTCGTCGCGCAGGTCGAGCACGATCGAGCGCTTCCCGCGGTTGACCCCGAGGTAGTACGTGGAGACGTCCTCGCGCACCGGCGGCATCCAGGTGCGGGTCTCGTCGCCCTGGGGCCCCTCCACCTTGACGACCTCCGCGCCCATGTCCGCGAGGAGCATGGTGGCGTAGGGGCCGGCGAGCACCCGTGAGAAATCGGCCACGAGCACCCCGGCCAGGGGTCCGCCTTGGTCAGTCATCCGGTTCCCATCCGATCAGCGGACATCTGTCCGATCGTGCTTCCTCGGACAGGTGACGTCAAGCCGTCGACGACACGGGAACCGTCACGTGCGGGACACTCGCCAGGCGGGCGAAGTCGGCGCTGATCTCCCCGGCGGCGTGCAGCAGCAGCGGCAGGTGGTGTTCGAGGAGGTACTCCACCGTGGTCTCCGCGGCGTGACAGTTGACGTTGACGCCGGCGATCACCCGGCCGTCGCCGTCGCGCAGCGGCGCCGCGATCGAGCGAATGCCCAGCGCGAGCTGCTCGTCGGTCATCGACCAGCCGCGGGCCCGGACGTCGCGCAGCTCGGCGTCGCGCTCGGCCCGGTCCGGGCGCCAGCGGGCCTCCAGCCCCGACCGCGTCGGCTCCGCGAGCACCCGCTCCAGCTCGTCGGAGGACAGCGCGGCCAGCTGGACCTTGCCCAGCGACGTCACGAGCGCCGGGAACCGGGTGCCGATCTGCACCGCCAGCGACACGATCTTCGGCACCGACACGCGGGCCACGTAGACGATGTCGCTGCCGTCGAGCTGGGCGATCGAGCAGGACTCGTGGGTCTTCTCGACCAGCCGCTCCAGGTGCGGGCGGGCCACGTCCCACAGACCCATCGACCGGACGTAGGCCACACCGAGGTCGAGCACCCTGGGGGTGAGGGCGTACCCGCGCTCGGCCTCGCGCACGTACCCCAGCTCGGCCAGCGTCAGCAGGATCCGCCGCGCGGTCGGCCGGGCCAGACCGGTGGCGGCGGCCACCTCGGCGAGCGTCATCGCCGGCCGGTCCGGCCGGAACGCGGCGATCACCTCCAGGCCGCGGGCCAGCGCCTCGATGAAGTCCGGACCCGTCCCGTCGCGCGGCATGGGGGCAGCGTAGCCGCTGCTGTCCGCGTGACGGACACCTTCGGGCGAGCGACCCGGTGGATGGCGGATTGACACCGAGGACGGCGTGGCCGACAGTGTCCCGAGCCGTGCAGCGCCGCCAGTCGGACGTGTGTCCGCCTTTGTGAAGGAGCGAGTAGATGACCCTGCCTGCCGAGCGACCGGTTGTTCTCCGCGGCGGCACCGTCCTCACCGTCGACGCCGCGCGGACGGTGCTCGACGGCCATGACGTCCTCGTCGTCGACGGCCGCATCGCCGGCGTCGGGGTGGACCTGGCCGTGCCCGACGGCACCGTCGAGATCGACGCGTCCAGCGGCATCGTGATGCCCGGCATGATCGACACGCACCGGCACATGTGGCAGACCGCGATGCGCGGCTACGGCGCGGACTGGACGCTCACCCAGTACTTCGTCTGGTACTACCTGGAGTCGGGCAGGCTCTTCCGCCCCGAGGACATCCACGCCGGCAACCTGCTCGGCGCCATCGAGGCCGTCGACGCCGGCGTCACCACCACCGTCGACTGGTCGCACGGCCTGCAGACCACCCAGCACGCCGACGCCGCCGTCGACGCGCTGCAGAGCGTGCCCGGCCGGTTCGTGCTGGCCTACGGCAACATCCAGGACGCCCCCGCGACGTGGACCGGCGCCCCCGAGTTCCGCGACTTCGTCTCCCGCCGGATCACCGGGGACGACATGCTGGGCTTCCAGCTCGCGTTCGACGTCACGGGCGACCCCGCCTTCCCGGAGAAGCCCGCCTTCGAGGTGGCCCGCGATCTCGGGGTGGCCGTCACCACCCACGCCGGGGTGTGGGGCGCCACCGGGGACGACAGCATCCGGCTGATGCACGACAACGGCTTCATGACGCCCGAGACGATCTACGTGCACAGCGCGACGCTGGCCGCCGACTCCTACCACCGCATCGCGGCCACCGGCGGATCGATCTCCGTCTCCACCGAGAGCGAGCAGAGCGCGGGCCAGGGCTACCCGCCCACGTGGGCCATCCGCGCCCACGGCATCCCCGTGTCGCTCTCGATGGACACGAGCGTCTGGTGGAGCGGCGACCTGTTCTCCGCGATGCGCGCCACGCTGGGCGCCGACCGTTCCCGCGAGCACATGGAGGCCCACGCGAAGGGCGACACGGTGACGCACGCGTCCCTGCGCGCCGAGCAGGTCGTCGAGTGGGCGACGCTCGGCGGGGCCCGCGCACTGGGCCGCGAGGCCGACCTCGGCAGCGTCGAGGTCGGCAAGAAGGCCGATCTCGTGCTGATCCGCAACGAGCACTCGCCGGTGATGTTCCCGCTGCTCAACCCGCACGGGCACGTGGCGTTCCAGGCCCAGCGCGGCGACGTCGAGGCGGTACTGATCGACGGCCGGATCGTGAAGCGCGACCACCGCCTGGTCGGCGTGGACCTGTCCGCGGCCAGGCGCGAGGTCGACTCCACCGTGGAGTACCTGCGCGGCAGCATGGGGGAGGAGGCCTGGCAGAAGGGCATGAACCCCGACGTGCCCGAGGCGGCCGTGCTGGACAACCCCTACACCTACACCGACTACCGGGACTCCAGCACCCACGGCGAGTAACCCGCACCCCCGGTCGGCCCTCGCACGACGACGGAAAAGGGGTGGGGTTCCTCGCTAGGGTGCAGACATGGATTTGGTGACGATCCGCCCGGCCGGGCCTGGTGATCTGGGCGCCCTGCGGGAGGTGTACCGCCTGGCGTCGCTGTCGAACGCCGGCGACCGCGCCGCGCTGCTCGCCGAGCCGGAGGTGCTGTTGTTCGACGGCCAGGGGGTGGCCGAAGGGCGGACCGGCGTCGCGGTGGCCGCCGACGGGGCCGTCCTCGGGTTCGTGACGTCCCTGCTCGTCGGGGATGCGATGGAGCTGGAGGACCTGTTCGTGCACCCCCGGTCGATGCGGAGGGGTGTTGGGCGGCTCCTCGTCGAGGACGTGGTCGAGACGGCCGGCAGGCAGGGCGTCCACCACCTGCTGGTGACGGCGAACCCGCACGCGACGGCGTTCTACGAGGCGGTCGGTTTCGTTCCGGACGGTGTGGCGCAGACCCGCTTCGGCCCGGCGGCCCGGATGCGGATCGACGTGCCGGGCCGCGGCCGTCCGGCGATCCCCGGGACCGCCACGACCACCGGATCGCCTCGTGCCGCCCGCTCCCGAACCCCCGGCGAGGACCACTAGGCCAGGGATCGGGTGATCATCGATCACCATCTACGTCCGGCTGAAGCACGGTGCTGGCCGCGGTCGTCGCCACCTACCTGGGCCTGGAGATGCTCGTTCACCTGGACCCGGCCCATGACCCGGGGGCCCTGTTCGCAGCCGCCGAGTCGTGGCAGCCCTGCTCGTCTCGGCGGACGTTCCTCGAGTGCGACCGGCCGAACTCGCTGGCGAAGACCGTTCATGCACACGAGTCCGGCCTCGGCTACGCGGCGGCGCACGCCTCGGCGCTTCTCGGGCCGGTGCGGGCACCGGTAGCGGTCATGCGGGTCGAACAGGCATCGGCCGGGCGGACGGCGTGCCGCCCGGTAACCCGGTCACGACCGGTGCGGCGGCCAGAACGAGTAGCGGAACACCTCGGCGCTCCATGGGACGAACCGGGTGACCGGTGCCGCAGCGAACGCCCGATGCCCGAACAGCCACGTTCGAAGCTCGGCGTCGTGGACGTTGGCCAGGGCTGCTTCGAGCGTGTCGCCGGACCGGGCGGCCGCCAGCGCCGTGCTCACCGCCCCCGCCCTTTTGTGCGGCCCCACCGCCGCCGCCAGCAGAAACGCCACCACCTGATGGTCACCGACGCCGTGGCGGACGTCGTCGAACCGGTCGAGGTTGTCGGCGGTCGCCTTGAGCACCCGGTAGGTGTTGACAAATCGCTTGACCGTGCGAGGTGTGTGGCCGACGAGCGCGGCGACCTCGGCCATGGCCTCGAGTTGGTTCGGTCCGATCTGGAG
>JBBQEF010000061.1:0-20289 GCA_038320445.1 Mycobacteriales bacterium | reverse complement strand
GCCCGCAACGGGAAAGCTCCCCCCTCCGCGTCGCGTCCAGCCCGCTGGATCCGGCGATGTAGGTCATCGACCGCCGGGATCGTCAGGTCTGCGACAGGTTATGAACGCGCGGTCCGGGCGACCCCGAGGTAGCGCCCGGCCACCACGGGGAGAACCAACGCCCACAGTTCGGCTGGCCCCGATACGGACGGTGGCCCGGGCCACGCAACCGGACCACCGCGAGGAGAAGAAATGCGTACGTCCATCCGCCATCCACACCGCCACCAACTCGGGATCGTCGCGCTGGGTGCGGCCGGCCTGCTGCTGGCGGGCTGCTCCGGCACTGCGACCACCTCCACCGAGCCACCCGCTTCGTCTGCCCCCGCCCCGACCGCCAGCGCCGCCGCGTCGCCGGCCGCCCTGGCCTGGACCGGATCGGTCTGTACCGCCCTGGACCCACTGCTCACCACCATCACCTCGCCCCCGCAACTCGATCTGGGCGATGCAGCTGCGGCCAAGCAGGCCTACAGCTCCTACCTCGGGACGGCCATCGCACAGGCCAACCAGGCACGGAAGCAGGTGGCGGACGCAGGAACCCCACCGGTGTCCGACCAGGTCAGCCAGCGCGTTCAGGAGCAGCTCGCCCAGCTGGGCACGAAGTTGTCACAGACACAGACGGAGGTCGATCAGGCCAACCTGAACGACCCGGCAGCGATCACACAGGCCGTCGGAGCGGCAGGCGGCGTCATCGGTTCGCTGGGCGACAGCGCGCAGACCCTGGCCGCGGTCAGGAACGACTCCCAGCTCGCGCCGGCATTTGATCAGACGCCCTCCTGCGAGCAACTGCGCACGCTCGGCCCGTCATAGGCACCGAGACGACCACGGTGATCGAGAAGTCGAGACCGGTGCTGCCACACAACCGCGGGAGCCAGCCAGACCTCACGCCACGACACCGTCACGCCTGGGACCACACCCCATGGAGGACACATGAGCGCAGTACCCGCTCCGCCGGCCCGATGGAGCCGGGCCGGCGCAATGGCCGCGATCGCGGCGGTTGTGGCCTTGACAGCCGGTTGCGGAGCCGGACAGGTGTCGCAGACCGCCGTGCAGGGCAGCCACTCCAACGGTGCAGGTGGCCGCGTCGGAGAGATGACAGTTCGCGACGTCACGTTCCTCTTCGACGGCCCACCGGCCGGCGACGAGGTCTATCCCGCGGGCTCAACCGTGCCGATCGAGGCGACGATCGTGAACACCGGCGACACGCAGGACCGCCTGGTGCGGCTGTCGAGTCCGGTCGCCGCGACGGGACAGATCCCGGGCGGCGCCATGACGATCGACGCCGGACAGACCGTCACCGCCGGGCAGACCGGACCGGTCGCCTCGACCGAGGCTCCCTACGCCCGCGAGGGCGGGCCGCTCACACTGACGGGCACCACCGGCCCGATCCGGTCCGGGCTCACCTACCCGGTGTCCTTCGCATTCGAAAAGGCAGGAGAGCTTGTCCTGCAGGTACCGGTGGCGGTTCCCGACGTCCCGCGCGGCGGCCAGGAGGATCGCACGGTACAGCCGACCGGGTGAGAGCCGAGCGACGGGACGGCCGACGAGGCATGACGAGTCCCGGCGACGACACGCAGCGGGAGACCGACCTACCGGGGCACGCCGTGAAGGGACGACCGCCAGCGGCGCTGCGACGAGCATGGCGGTTCCTGCGCTCCTACGTCGGCGAGGTCACCGCCGACCGGCTCCTGGGGCTGGCCGCCGAGATCGCCTTCTTCGCCGTACTTGGCCTCGTTCCGGGACTGCTCATCGCGGTCGGGCTGCTGGGCAGCCTCGACGTCGTCATCGGAGGCGACGTGGCCGCCGGTGTCGAGCGCCAGGTCCTCGCGGCGCTGGGCGGCGCGCTGACCGACCGGGCCGCTCCCCTGCTCGACGCCGTGCAGGCCCTGTTCGGCCAGGCGCACGACCGCCTGCTCACGATCGCCGGTCTGGGCGCGCTAGTCACGGTCTCGGGCGCGTTCGCCGTGGTGATCGAGGCGTTGAACCTGGTCTACGACGTAGAGGAAACCCGAAGCTGGATCCGGCGCAGGCTGCTGGGCCTGGTGTTCGGGCTGGCCACGCTGGTGGTCGGCGTGCTCGCGCCGGCCGCGATCGTGGTGGGCCCGTTGCTCGGGCGGCGGCCATGACCTCGCCGCCCTCGTCGCCTGGGCCAGGTCTTCGCCGTGACGTGGGACCTCCTGCGCTACCCGGTGGTCGTCGTGGGGCTCGTCGCGTGGGCCACCGCGGTTTTCCGTTACGCCCCCCGCCGGCCCAGCCGGTGGCGCGATGCCTTGCCCGGAGCGCTGCTCACCACGGTGTTGTGGCTCGCGGCAACCGCCGGTCTGCACCTCTACGTCACCCTGGCGGCCGGGACGAACCCGGTACTCGGCACCTTCGGCGGCGTGGCCATCGTCATGATCTGGATGTATCTCCTGGGCCTGGCCCTGCTGCTGGGCGGCGAGCTCAACGCCACGCTGCTGCGTCGGCGCGACAACGGGCCCCGGTGACGACGGCCCGTCCGCGGCCCGGCAGCACCTCCTTGCAGCTTGGTCCGGGCTCCTCCGCCGTCGCGTGCGGCCTGATCGGCGGCACGTCGGGGTCGCGGTGCGGTCCCGTAGCTGACGATCGTGTTCTCGTCTCCCGCCACACCCGGGTTTCGGTGCAGGGCGACGCTACCTGCTGCGCCCTGCCCGGCACGCCTCCACGAACCTTGCGGTTGGGTAAAACCGGGTTGCCGCGGGGTGGGCGGGGGTAGGTGGCCGAACTCGTGCGGCGCGCCGCCGACGGCGCGGCAGGGCGCTGCGTGACGGTGGTGATCGAGCCCGCCGGTTCGGTCCACATCCAGGCCGACAAGCATCGCCTGGACCAGGTCGTGGTGAACCTGGTGGACAACGCCGAGCAGCACGGGCACGGAGTGTGCGAGGTCGCCGTGAGCCACGCCCACGGGCGGATCACGATCAGCGTCGACGACGCCGGACCCGGCGTCCCCGCAGATCTCCAGCGGCGCATCTTCGAGCGGTTTGCCCGCTCCGGCGCCGACCCCGGCACGGGGGTCGGGCTGGGGCTCGCCATCGTGGAACGGCACGTCCGACGGCTGGGTGGGACCGTCCGGGTTCGGGACCGTCCAGGCGGCGGGGCACGGTTCGTGGTCGACCTGCCGGCCTGACCACGCTCGCAGCGGTCTCCACACCACCGCGTTCCGTCGACGCCCCGCCGGCGGTGCCGGAAGTGCCGCCGGACCCGACATCGCGATCGGTGAGGTCGCGGTGATGGCCACGTTCGACTCCGACGAGAACGTCGCCGCGTTGCGGCTGCCTGAGCCCGCGCGAGCACGCCGGCACCGGTCCTCGCGTACGGCGTCGCGACGAATGAATTCGTTCACGCTTTGTTCATCCTTTCGACGATACCGATTCCGGTGCCGGCAACCGCTTTTTCACACCGCCTGGAATTGCTCGGGCGTACCTGACGACTTCCTGACGACACCGACGTGGGACGCCGGAATTCAGTAGCGTCCTGATTGCGCAGCGGTTGAGCTATGGCCGACCCGTCGAAGAATAACCCAAGGAGAAAAGGGCGATGAGATTTTCCAAGCGTGACCTCGCGTCAAGACTCGCGTGCGGACTGGCCGCCGCGAGCGTGGTGTCGGTCGCCGCCTGCGGCTCGCCCGCGACACCGGCCACCGGCTCGGGCAACGGCCTGTCCGGAGCCATCAACGGGGCAGGCGCGAGTACTCAGCAGGCCGCGGCGCGTGCCTGGATCGTTGAGTTCGTCGCCGCAAACCCGGGTGCGACCGTCAACTACGACCCGACCGGCTCCGGAGCAGGTCGGACGCAGTTCGTGGCCGGCGGCGTCGACTTCGCGGGCTCGGACGTGCCGATCAGCGGCGACGAACTCGCCACCGCGCGGGACCGGTGCGGAGGCGAGGTCGTCGAGGTGCCCGACTACGTCTCGCCCATCGCGGTCGTCTACAACCTGCCGCAGGTACCCGATCTGAAGCTGTCGCCGCCGGCCCTGGCGCGGATCTTCGCGGGCGACATCACGACGTGGAACGATCCGGCCATTACCGCGGACAATCCGGGTACCGCGCTGCCCACCACGAGAATTGCCCCCGTGCACCGGGCGGACAAGTCCGGTACGACGGAGAACTTCACCGATTACTTGAGGAGTGCGGCCCCGTCGGAATGGTCCTACGAGGCGTCCGACAACTGGCCGCTGAACTCCGGTGAGGCCGCGCAGGGGACGTCCGGGGTCGTCGGTGCGGTCAAGGTCGGCGAGGGCACGATCGGGTACGCCGATGCCAGCCAGGCCGTGGACCTGGGCGTGGCGCAGATCAAGGTGGGTGACGAGTACGTCGGCCCGACCGCGGAGGCGGCGGCCAAGGTCCTGGACAACTCGACCAGGATCGAGACCGACGGCCAGCACGCCTTCGCGTACGACCTCGACCGGAACACCAGTGCCTCCGGCACGTACCCCATCACGCTGGTGTCCTACGCCATCGCCTGCGGCGCGTACGACGACCCGGGCAAGGCCGAACTGGTGCGAACCTACCTGGACTACGTGATCAGCGCGGAGGGCCAGGCCGCGGCGGCCCGCGCCGCAGGTTCCGCCCCGATCACCGACGACCTGCGGGCGAAGATCCAGCCCGCCGTCGACTCCATCGGTGCCCAGCCATGACCCGGCGCCGGTGCAGCCCGTCCCGCACGAGGAGCGCCGCGACCACGAGAGCGACCGCATTCGTGACCGGCGTCCAGACCGGGTTCGGCGTCGCACGAGCGACGTGACGAGTAGACCCACCAGGAGAACCAGCACGACGACACCGGCCGGCGCAGCCACCGCCCGGGACGTCGTCCGTCCCTGCAACTGCCAGGCCCGGCGCGCCTCACGAGGGGCGTCGCGCTCATCGCACGCCCCGCGCCGGGCGGAACGGGATGATCCTGCGCCGGTCCGGCCGGTCCGCGGTGACCCGAACATGGCTACCGGTCGAGGCCCGGGCCGAGCACCCGGAAAGCACCCGCGGCGTGATCGGCGCGGAAGTGCTCGTGGTCGCGGCGCAGGCGCTCGGCCGCTTCCAAGGCGAAGCGCACGATGTCGTCCACGAACAGCTCCGCGGGGCCGAGCGCATCGAAGATCCGCGGCTCGATGTCGTCGCGCTAGGGGGCCCGCTCGCGGGTCATGAAGCTGCGGCCCTCGATCTCGATGCTGCCGTAGAACACGTCGCCGTTGACCAGCTGGACGTCCTGCGCGTGCGCGATGCGCTCCCCCCGCCGTCGATCCCGTACCTCGACGGGGGCACCAGCCCGGCCAGCGCGGAGCGGCGGGCCTGCTTGAACTCCAGCACCAGGTCGTCGGTGGCGTCCCCGCGCGGGCCCTCGATCAACACGTAGTAGCGGGCCAGCCCGAGCGAGGCGGTGCCGGCGCCCTTGCGCTCGGCGACGTCCTTCACCCGCATCTCACCGGCCCGGGCCGGCACCTCGATGCCCCTGTCGGCGACCAGCCGGTCGACCAGCTCCTGGAACTCCGCGCGCCGACTGCTGACCGGAACCAGCTCGTCGTCAGCGCGGAAACCACGGCCGTACTCATCGTGGCGGTCCTCGGCGAGCCAGCTGCGCCGGTCCTCGTCGGCCGCGTCGAACAGGTCGCGGATGAGCTCGGGCGCGTTGTCGCGACGCAGCTGGCGGTCGGTCTCGGACCCGTCGGCGGCGAACTCGGAGATCCCCTCGACGTAGCCCCGCACGAACCGGCGGGCGATCTTCCGCCGACGCTTGGGCGTACACCCGCCCTCCTCCTCCGCGGCAAGCAGGAAGCCGACCGCCCCTCGCTTGAGGTCGTAGGTGAACGTGGCGTAGTAGGCCTCGTCGAAGTCGTTCACCCCGAAACACCGGCACGTTGTCGGCGTTCGGCATCACCCCGAAGTTCTCCGGGTGCACGTCGCCGAGCGAGAGCACCGTCGGCATCGCCGCGTCCTCCCCCGCTATGTCCCGGTAGAACAGCAGGCAGGTGCCGCGGAAGAACGAGTACAGCGAGCCGGCCAGCTTGTCGAACTTCGCGTCGGCGCCCTCGGCCCGCCACGCGATCCGGGTGCCGTGGTCCTCGCGCAGCGTCTCCCGCACGTGCAACCGCCGGTCGTTCCCGGTCAGCAGGCGCGGCAGGAGCACAATCCGGCCGCTCGCCCGCTCCTCGGCCAGGACGTCGAACGCGTCGACCCGCGGCGCCTGCGACCGCCGGCCCGGCTCGCCGCCGGGGCGTTCGCGCAGGGCGTCCCGCAGCTCGTCGCGGCTCATCCCCGGAGCGGCCGGGCAGCTGCCGGCGCCGGGCCAGGTCGTAGAACTCTCGCCGGGTCGCGGTGTCCAGTTCCGATGTGTCCATCTCCGAGGCGTTCCCCACCCGCGGCGGGCGCACACGGACACGACCTGACGGCTACCCGACGATGCCGGGACGTCCTGGCCGGGCGCGCCGTCGTCTAGAGTCGCCCACGGGTGTGCCGGGAAGTCTGGTCGGCGCGGCATCGACCTGCCCGCATCCGACCGGAAGGCGCCCGTGCTCCTCCACCGCCCCACCCACCCGAACCGTCCCCCGCGCCGAGGAGCGCGGCGGGCCGGAGGGGACGACCGGTGATCCTGACCCTGACGTTCGGGCTGTGCTGCTGGTCACCGTGGCACTGTCCGGGCTGGCCGCCCGCTCGGTCCTGTCCATCGCGCAGGTATTCCTCGTGGCCGGCGCCATGGACGGGCCCGGGTTCCTCGGGCTGATCGAGGTCTCCCCACAGAGCCCCGCGGTCTCCGTGCTGGCCGACCTGGCGCTGTTCACCGTGCTGTTCGTCGACGGCGGGCGGCTCCCACTGGGCGAGCTACGCTCCCGCTGGCGACTGTCCGGGCGCGCCCTCGGTTTCGGCATGCCGCTGTCGCTGGCGCTCGTGGCGCTCGGCGCGCACTACATCGTCGGACTGGACTGGGTCACCGCGCTGCTGGTCGGTGCGATCCTCTCGCCCACCGACCCGGTCTTCGCCTCGGCCTTCGTCAGCCGGTCCGAGGTACCCAGCCGGCTACGCCAGCTGCTCAACGTCGAGTCGGGAGTCAACGACGGGCTCGCTCTGCCCTTCGTGCTGATCTTCCTGGCCGCCGGGTCCGACGCGGGCCTCGGGCAGGTCGCCATCGAACTGGTCCTCGGCGTCGTCCTGGGGGTCGCGCTCCCCCTCGTCGTCAGCCTACTGATCAGGATCCCGGCCCGGTCGTCCTGTCGATTCATTCTGCTCACCGCCGTCCTCGGCGCCACCGCGCCGCTCGGATTCTTTGCCCCTACACCGTCGACTACCCGCAAACAGTTGCGCTGACGCACATGATGTGGACGTCGCTCCGTATCGTGAGTCACATCGCAATCAATGCCTGGACGCCATCGAGACGGGTGGTCATATGTCGGATGGTGACCGGGAGGCGGATCGCAGGCGCGCCGGCTACCTGCTCACCACCGGCCGCTGGCAGCGAGCGCCGGACGACCCGCAGCGGGACGCATCGCTGCTGCTCCCGGCCATCCACCCTGCCCGCGACCGACCCCACGGCGAGACCGACGACGTCTTCGCGCACGGCCTGCTGCTCGAGGCCTCGGTCCGGCTGCAGCCCTGAGAGCATCGAGCCGTTCGCGCTACTCGTGGTGGCGGCGGTGGTGGTGGTGGTGGTGTCGCTCGCGTTGCTGTCGAACCAGATCAGCGGCCGGCTCCGGATCCCAGCACCGGCAATCTTCCTCGTCACCGCTGCCGCAGCCTCGGACCTGTTCCCGTCACTGGCCGGGCTGTCGATCGGCGCGGTCGAGCAGGTCGTCACCGTCGCGCTGGTCCTCATCCTGTTCGACGGAGGGATGGGCATCGGGACCCGCAAGCTGCGCGTGGCGCTCGCGCCGGTGCTGGTCGCCGGGGTAGTCGGAACGCTGCTGACCGCGGCTGCGGTGGCCGCACTGGCACATGTGCTGTTCGGCATCGCCTGGCCGCTCGCGCTGCTCCTGGGAACCGCACTGGCGCCGACGGACCCGGCCGTCGTGTTCTCCGTCCTCGGCAACCGGGAGGTCCGCGGCCGGGCCGGAGTGATCATCGAAGGCGAGTCGGGGGCGAACGACCCCGTCGGCATCGCACTCCTGCTCAGCCTGCTCGCCGTCGGCGCCGATCTCGACGCCGGCGCGATCGGCGACGTCATCGGCACGTTCGCCCTGCAGATGGCGATCGGTGCCGCCGTCGGGGTGGCGGGCGGCTGGCTGATGCTGCAGGCCATCCGCCGGATCCCGCTGCCCAGCGAGGGCCTCTACCCCCTGCGCACGATCGCGATCGGGCTGTACGGCGTCGCCACCGTAGCTCACGGCTCCGGGGTTCCTCGCCGTGTTCGTCGCGAGGATCCTCATCGGGGACGCCTCGGCGCCGTTCAAGCGGGAGATCGAACGGTTCCACTCCTCGCTGGCCGGCCTCGCCGAGATCGTGGCCTTCGTCGTGCTCGGGCTCACCGTCTCCCTGGCCGATGTCGTGAGCAACGGAACCTGGTTCGTCGGACTGGTCCTCGCCGTCTTGCTCGCGCTCGTCATACGCCCGCTGCTGGTCGGACCACTCCTGCTGGCCGTGCGACTGACCGTCGGCAATCGGGTGTTCATCCTGTGGGCGGGCCTGAAAGGTGCGGTGCCCATCCTGCTCGGCACCTACATCCTCGCCGCGGGATCGACGTCCGACCGGCTCGCCTACGACATCATCTTCGTCGTGGTCCTGTTCTCCGTCCTCGTTAAGACCTGGTCTCAAAACCGGGCGTGTCGCTACGTGATCTTGAACTGCTGATCGTCGATCATGACCGGCCGTGGCGAAGAGCGAGCAGCAGTGGATGGTCGAGGACCGGCTCTGGGAGCTGCTCCAACCGTTGATCCCGCCGCGTCCACCGGCACGTGGGCCGGGTGGGCGGCCGCGGATCGACGACCGGGCCGCGCTGGCCGGGATCTTGTTCGTGCTCGACACCGGATGCCGCTGGCGCGACCTACCCGAGGAGCTGGGCTACGGGTCCGGGCACACCGCGTGGCGGCGGCTACGCGAGTGGCAGGACGCCGGCATCTGGGACCGACTCCACCAGCTCGTGCTCGACGAACTGTCGGAAGCTGAGCTGCTGGACTGGTCGCGGTACTGCATCGACGGGGTGTCGGTGCGGTCAAAAAGGGGGGCGAGCTGACCGGCCGCAACCCCACTGACCGGGGCAAAGCCGGCTCGAGGTACCACATCCTGTGCGACGCCAACGGGCTCCCGCTGCACGCGCTGCTCTCGGACTCGGGCTGCGCTACGACCGCACCGAACGCACCACACTCCCTCTACTCACCCTCGCCTGCACCGTGATCAACACTCGTCGGTTGATCAAGACCGGGTTTTGAGACCAGGTCTAAGGGCGGGCTGGTCCCGACCGTCGCCGCCCGGTGCCGCGTGCAGATGGACCTCGTCCGGCCCCGACCGTGGGCGCTGGGGATGCGGGTTCGCGACGAGCCCGAATCGGCGCGGCAGTACCGCATCGACCGCGGCGCCCCGGCCGGCTACGGCGCCATCACCGCCGCGGTCTCCATCGCCCTCGCCGCCCCCCTACCTGTGGCTGCGCTACTTCGTTCTCGCATGATCGGACCGGGGTCCGCCCCATTGCCCACCGCGGGTCACCCTGTGCCCAGGTCGCGTGCGCAACCCGCTCCGGGCATTCCTCCGGAGCTGCAGGATCCGAGCGGTACCCGGAATTGCCACGATGACGACCCCGGCAACCGCGGCGAGCAGCAACGCGACCCCGATGGGCAGCGTAACGCCCCAGGCCAGGAAGTAGATCGACACCGTCGCGCTGTTCTGGACGATGAACACGAGCAGCATGACCAGGACGAGTGCGGACAGGATCATTCCGGCCCACATGGCGCCGGCACGGGTTCTCTCCGGTGCCTGCGGCCGCTCCGCTGAATCACCGGTGTCCCCGGGAGGCGGGTCCGTCGCCTGGGGCGGCGCGGCGTCTGGTTCCGACCGGCTGGAGCTTCTGGCGAACATGGTCGTCTCCCTCGTCGACTCCGGATCTGCCGGACCTGAATGTCGGCGACCGGAACTATCAACGCTTCCACCCCCGGAGAGCGGCCGGTCGGCTCCGACCTGCCAATTCGCTTGCGACCGAACCCGCATCGGGCGGCGCTGCGTCCCACGTGGCCGGACGACAACGGGGAACACCCGGTGACGGCACGCGGTCTCCTCGCCGATCTGGCTGTGTCCACGGCTGCCATCGGGCGCGGTGGCGGCACCTCAACTACCGTCGGCCGGGCTCGCCGATGCGCGGGCCCGCTGCCCTGGGAGGTCGATGGTGGAGGGCTCGAGCGTGGGATGGGCTGGGCGTTTCGCCGTTCTCGTCGTGCGGCTGCGCTGGCTGGTGTTGGTGGCGGTGGGCCTGGTCACCTGGATGGCGCTGAGCTGGCTGCCCGGAGTCGCCGGGGCAGGAGGTGGGTTGTCGGGCATCCTGAGCACCAGCGGTCCGGCGATCCAGGCGCAGCTCGACGCCCTGCAGCGGTTCGGGTTGCCGCTGCTCACCCGGGTCGCCGTCGTACAGCGTGACCCGGCCGGACTCGGACCCGCAGCCGTCGCCAGGGCCGGCCAGCGGGCGCTCGAGGTCAGCAGTACGCCGTACAACCCTGGAACCGGCCGCGACGGGGAGCTCCTGGCCGCACTGCCGCTGCTCAACACGCCGCTGTTGGTGCCGAACGCGGCCGAGTCCGACACCACGATCGTCACCTATCTGTTCACCGGTCCGGCGGCCGGCCTGTTCGCCCAGAACACCGCCGCCTACGACTATGCCGCCCGGCTCGACCCACGCGAGGACGCGCCTTCCGGTGTCGCCGGCGCGATTCCCGCACAGATCGCGCAGGGCACCGTCATCGGACGCGAGCTGCCCCTTGTCGAGGCGGTCACGCTGGCAGCCATCGCGCTGATCGTCGGGCTCAACTTCCGGTCCGTCGTCGCCCCGCTGGTCACCCTGGTCACCGCGGCTGCCGGGTACCTGCTGGCGGACCGGGTCATCGGCTCGCTCGCCGGCGTGCTCGGGGTGTCCGCGCCGGCCGAGCTGGAGCCGATCGTCGTCGCGCTGATGCTGGGTATCACCACCGACTACAGCATCTTCTTCCTCACCGGAATGCAGCGGCGGCTGCGGGCCGGGGCGACCGACAGGGACGCCGTCCGGGGCGCTGTGCGGGAGTACCTGCCCATCGTGCTGACCGCAGGATTCATTGTGGCTTGCGGGGTCGCGGCGCTGGTCGTCGCCGATTCCGGGCTGTTCCGGGAGCTGGGCCCCGGGCTGGCGGTCACCGTGCTGGTGGGCCTGGCGGTGGCGGTACTGGTGGTGCCGGCCCTGCTCGCCATCCTGGGCAGGTGGGTGTTCTGGCCGAGCCGGGTCGCCGGCCCCGCCCGAGAATCCGGGGAATCCGGCGAGCCCTCTGTCACCGACCGGCCGGCAGGGATGGGCGCGCCGTTGCCGCGGTCGCGGCTGGTCGAGTTCCTGGCCGACCGGCGCCGGGCGGCCACAGTCGCTGGTGCGGCTGTGGCGATCCTCGTCCTGGCCACCAGCCCGCTACTGGCGCTGCGCACCGCGGTCGCGCCGATCGCGTCGCTGCCGGCCGACACGCCGGCCCGGGTGGCGACCGAGGCCGCAGCCACTGGATTCGCCCCCGGGATCCTCTCCCCGACCGAGGTGATCGTCTCCTCGCCCGGGATCGGCGACGAGCGCGACGCGCTCTCCGCGCTGGATCGGGCGATACAGCGCCAGCCCGGGGTGGTCACCGTGCTCGGCCCGGACGACCAGCCGCTGACCGAGCGACTGGGTCTGTTCCGGTCGCCCGGCGGTGGAGCAGCCCGCTACCTGATCGTGTTCGACAGCGACCCGCTCGGCGCCACCGCATTGGACCACCTGCGACAGCTGCGGGCGGCGATGCCGGGGCTGCTCGCCGAGGTCGCTTCGGGCGGCGCCGAGGTGGCCTACGCCGGGGACACCGCCGTCGGACTGTCCCTCGTCGACCAGGCCGAGGCGGACCTGGGCCGGGTCGCGCTCGCCGTGGCCCTGGTCAACCTGCTGCTGCTCGTGCTGTTCCTGCGTGCCCTGATCGCGCCGCTGTACCTCCTGGTCAGCAACATGCTCGCGGTGGGCGCCGCGCTCGGGCTCACCACGCTGGTCTTCCAGATCCTCGGTGACGCCGACGGACTGATCTTCTACGTCCCGTTCGCCGCGGCGGTGCTGCTGATCGCGTTGGGGAGCGACTACAACATCTTCAGCGTGGGATACATCTGGGAACAGGCGCGGCGGCGGCCACTGGCGGAGGCGCTCGCGGTGGCCGTGCCGCGGTCGACGCGGGCGATCGGTGTCGCCGGGGCAGCGCTGGCGGTGAGCTTCGCACTCGTGGCCCTGATTCCGCTGGCGTCGTTCCAGCAGCTCGCCTTCGCGCTCGGGATGGGCGTGCTGATCGACGCCTTCGTGGTCCGGTCCCTGCTGGTCCCGGCGCTGATCTCGCTCGTCGGCACGGCCAGCGGGTGGCCAGGTAGACGGCTTACCGGCCCCCGCCCGGACTCCGACCCGGACCCCGGGAGCGCGGCCGATCCGTCCACCGGGCGGCAAGGGATCCTACGCTGAGGAGCTGGCGGCGTCCGTTGTATTGACCCATCAGGCCCCCCGTCCGAGTTCTCGCGACATCGGGTCCACACGGCACAGCAACCGCTCGTGTGGTGAGCTGGCAGCGAAGTCACAAAGGGAGGATCATGCCGCGGCGGGGAGCGATGAGCGTGCTGGGCGATGCCTGGCGGACGCAGCTCTGGCCGTTGCCCGCCCTCGGTGTCGGGGTCGCTGTCCTGGTCGGAGTGCTGATACCTCTGCTGGAGGTCCGCATCGACGACTTCCTCCCCGCGTGGACGACCACATACCTGTTCGGCGGTGGCCCGGGCGCTGCCCGCACAGTGCTCGACGCGATCGCCATCTCGCTGATCACGGTCACCTCGCTGACCTTCTCCCTCACGATCGTCACCCTGCATCTGGCCAGCAGCCAGTTCTCCCCGCGGCTGCTGCGCACATTCACCAGCGATCGGGTCGTGCACGTCACGCTGGCGCTGTTCCTGGCCACCTTCGCCCACGCCCTCACGGTGCTGCGGACCGTGCGCACCGCCGAGCAGGGTCAGGGCGGCTTCGTCCCGCAGATCTCGGTCACCGTCTCCTTCCTGCTCGCGCTGGCCAGCGCGATCGGCCTGGTGATGTTCCTGGCGCACCTGGTCAGCAAGATCCGCGTCGAGACGATGTTGCGCGACGTGCACACCGACGCCTCCGCCACCATCGGCCGAACCCTGCCGCGCCGCAGCAACGCGTCGTCCACCGAGGCTGCACCGCCGGTCACCCCGACCGGCGCCGTGCCGGTGCCCACCGCACTGTCCGGGTTCCTCAGCGGAGTGGACGAGACGGCGCTCCTGACCGCGGCTGTCGATGCCGACGCCGTGGTGGTCGTCGATCGCCCTCCCGGCAGCAGCTCTCTGATCGCCCGCACACCGGTCGGCGCCTGCTGGCCTCGCACCGGCTCCGGGTTCGACCGCACCACCCGCGACCGGCTCACGGAACAGGTGGCAGGAGCGATCCTCACCGGTCACGAGCGCACCGCTGCGCAGGACGTCGCCTACGGGCTGCGACAGCTCACCGACGTCGCGGTCAAGGCGCTGTTCCCCGGCATCAACGACCCGACCACGGCAGTGCACGCGCTGGGGCACTCCTCGGCACTGCTGTGCGAGCTCGCCGGCCGGGATCTCGGACCGCGGCTGCTGCGCGACGACGACGACCGGGTCCGAGTCGTGCTGAGCCGCCCAGACCTGGCCGACCTGCTCGACCTCGCCGTAGCGCAGCCCCGCCGCTACGGCGCAGCCGACCCCGCTGTCCTGACACGGCTGCTTCACCTGCTCCGCGAGCTGGCCTGGACCGTGGACCGGCCCGAACAGCACGTCGTCATCGCCGAGCAGCTGACCCGGCTGCGCAGCACCATCGCCGCGCAGGACCTCGACGCGGCCGAGCGTGCGGCACTCAGCGAGCTGGCTGAACAGGTCGAGCAGGCCGCGGACGGTCGGTGGGGTCCGGCCCGAGCGCACCCTGAGTGCCCTGCTGGTGGCGGGTGCGGGCCTACCGAGCTCGACGGGCCCGCCCGAGGATGTGGTGGCGGTAGCGGCCGCGCGAGCCGAGCCCCGGGGACGCGGCAGCGTTGCACCCCGCGAATTGGCCCGCTCGGCCACGCCGAGCAGCAGCCAGCGCACGCGCTGCCCCTTAACCCGGGCAGTTGCCGGGCGAACCCATCGGTGAACGGCAGGCCCTGCGCGACCTCGGTACTCGTGTAGCCGGCCCCGCCTGGGCGATGGCGTCCGCGCGGGATCATCCATCGGCCCCGGCCCCGACGACGCAGGATCACGTGGCATGACGCTGCACCGGCCCTGAGGTCGATCGAACCTAACATTGTCCTGAACTGTGTCCCGGCGATTTGCTCCCTGTTTCCCTCCGGTGCTTGTGTGGGGCGATGGAGACGGACGCCTCGTCAGGAGACCGGCTCACTATCCCGGGAGGAGAGTCGTACGAAACGTTCGATCGATGACACCCACCTCCGCGCTCACCGCGAGAACCTCACGTGAACCGGGAGCGACCGTCGTGACGGTGATGGGTGACATCGACATCACGACGCAGGACGACTTCGCGACGACCCTCGAGCGAGCGCTGAACGACCGCCACCGCCGACCCGTCATCCTCGACCTCACCGATATCCGGTTCTTCGCGGCGTGCGGGGTCGGGTGCCTCAACGAGGCACGCGCGGCGGCCGCCAGGAACGACATCGAACTACGGGTGGCCACCGGTCGGGTCGCAGCCAGACCCCTACGGCTGGTTGGTGCCGACGACGCCCTCGATCTCTATCCGAGTGTCGCGAAGGCGCGTGCTGGTGGGGCCGCAACGGCTCGATCGACTGGCTGTGCCTACCTCGCTTCGATTCCCCGTCGTGCTTCGCACGCATCCTTGGCGACGACCGATCCGGGCACTAGCGGATCAGGACCATCGACGAGGTGACGGTGGTCTACCACCGCTACCGCGCCGACTCGATGGTCGAGACCGAGTTCCACACCCCCGGCGGTGCGGCCGACCGACGCGAAGTGCCGTGGGTACGGCGGCACGGCGGCCAAATTCTCGCAGTGGCAGCGCCCGACGCGGTGCTCCTGCGCGGGGACGTCCCGAGATGTTCACCGAGGACGGGAACGACACGGTCGGCGCGTTCACCCGGTCCTACGGGAGCTCCGAGCTCGGCGGGCAGGAGGGGGCGTTCCTGATCTGCACGTTCCGGTACGGCGACGCGCTCACGCACGCGGGACGCGCAGAGAGGCGGAACCGATGTTCGATCGGTTGTTCGCTCGGGTCGACGACGCTGGCTTACTGACCGAGGAGGTCCACCCCGATACCAGCACCTTTCAGGGCGACTTCCCCCAGGCGTTCAGCCTCCACGGACTGGCCGGCAGTGCCGCCCTCCCCTACGGGCGGCGCACCAGGCCGGAGGTGTCGCGGTGAAGGCGGCGACACTGGTTCCCGGCGAGCCGGACAGCGCCGGCGTCACCGAGAGGAAGGACCCTGCTCCGGGTCGGGACGAGCTGCTCGTCGACGGTGTGCTGGTCGGGGTCTGCGGCACCGACCGGGAGGTCCTGCACGGCGGGCACGGAGAGCTGCCGCCCGGTGCGGCACGGATGGTCGGTTCCACGAGTCGCTGGGCCGGGTGCACACCGCCCCTGCGGGGTCGGGCTACGCGGCGGGCGGTCTCGTCGTCGGAGTGGTGCGCAGGCCCGACCCCGTGCCGTGCGGCGCCTGTGCGGCCGGCGAGTGGGACTTCTGCCGCAACGGGCGCTACACCGAGCGCGGCATTGGGAGCCTCGACGGCTACGGGTCGCAACAATGGACCGTGCCGGTGCAGTTCGCCGTGCGAGTCGAGGGCGGCCTCGGTGAGCTCGGCGTGCTCACCGAACCCGCATCGGTGGTGGCCAAGGCGTGGGAGCAGGTGGAAAGGATCTCGGCACACTCGGTGTCGCGTCCGAACCAGGTGCTCGTCACCGGGGCCGGGCCGATCGGACTGCTCGCCGCCCTCATCGGCGTCCAGCAGGGGTTGGAGGTACATGTGCTCGACCGGGCCACCGACGGGCCCAAGCCCGGCCTCGTCCGCGACCTCGGCGCCACCTACCACGTGGAGTTGCCCGACCTGGCGCCCGACGTGGTCATCGAGGCCACCGGCGCGCGCAGCTCGTGTTCGACGTGCTCGCCCGCACCGGCCCCAATGCGATCACCGTCCTCACCGGACTGTCGGGCTCCCGGCGCACCCTCCCGATCCAGGCGGCCCGCATCAACGACGAACTCGTCCTCGACAACGACGTCGTGGTCGGCTCGGTCAACGCGAACCTGCGCCACTACCGCGCCGGTGCGCAGGCACTGGCCTCCGCCGACCCGGACTGGCTCGCCCGGCTGCTGACCCGCAGGGTGCCGCTGCACGACTGGCCCGCCGCATTGGACAGGCAGGCGGGTGACGTCAAGGTCGTGGTGGACCTGACAGGCTGAGCCCGACGCCGGTCGAACGGGCCGCACTGGCCGGCGGGCGGCTCACCCACCGCGCCGCAGCCGGGGAGTTCCGGCTGTCCGCGACCCTGCCGTGGCCCGGATGACCGCGCCCCCGGTCCGCGTCCTGATCGTGGACGACGACGCGCTCGTCCGCGGTGCCTGTCGATGATGCTCGATGGGGCCGACGGGATCGCCGTCGTCGGGGAAGCGGGTGACGAGGTCGAGTCGCTCGTCGACGCCCGCGCACCCTGCTGCCGAGCCACCGGGTGATGCCGCGGGTGGCGGCCGCGGTGATCGCCGGAGGTCAGGGGAGCGCCCAGACCGCACTCGCCTCGGGCCTGCCGTTCGTCGGCGTCCCGCTGCAGCCCGAGCAGGACGCCAACGTCACCGTCGTCACCCGCCGTCGGGCCGCGATCCGGGTGCGGCCGGAGCGGGTCGCCACGCAGGACCTACCGCATGGGCGGACCCTGATCATCGACGGCCGGTATCGCCAGCCCGCATGGGAGCTCCAGCGCGCCTACGCAGCCGTCGACGGGCCGGGGGCGTGCGCCGACCTCGTGGTGCTCGAGGCCTCCGCCGGCTCCCCGATCGACGCCACCCGGCGCGGCGACCCGGCCTGAGACCGGCCCGATCTCAACGTTCCGCCGACGACCGGCTCGCCGATGGCCTGAGATCGTCCGCGCCGACGTGCCGAGAAATCTGACGAGCTCCTGACGAAACCCCGTCTCGGAGCACATCGGCTGCCGCTCTGGGCTAGACAGACGGTGCGGTGGCCAGCGGGGCCCGACCAGGGGACATCGCACGGGCTGCACTGCAGCAGCCGCCCGCGATGCGTGGGAGCCTGCCCCGGTTCCGCGCCCGCCGGCCGCCGCGCCACCGCGTGCGGACCGGGCCACGGATGGGCGGGCCCGTCGATCGGGTGTCCAGCACCACCGCGATGGCGCCGGCGCGGGGCCGTCGGACGGCGCGAGCGGCTCCCGTGACCGGCGCCGGCACGCCATCCGACCGTCCCGACGTCACCGTGTGGCGAACCGCAACTCGACCATCGGGAGCGGGGTGCGCTCCTCCTCGATCGAGGCTCCCAGGGTCGACTCGACGACCGGCTTGAAGGTGCGCCACGCGCGCGGGTGCCGGGCCACGTACGAGGCCAGCGCCGCGTCCGCCTCGGTGGAGCCGAGCAGGCGAGCCGTGGCGGGCATGGAGAGGTGTCCGGCAACCGAGACGCGCACCTGCGGGTGGGCTCGCACGTTGCGGAACCACTGGGCCCGGTCGCCGAACCCGGAGGCCACCACGCAGGTGCCAGGTTCCGGGTGCGCGAGGACCTCGAGGACGACCCGGCGTCGGATGCCGGTCCGGCGGCCGACGTGCTCGAGCATCAGCATCCGGGACCCGAACAGGAACCCGAGCCGCATGCGGTAGATCCAGATCGGTGCGCGCATCAGCCGACCGGACCGCAGGAGGCGGGACCCGCCCCTGGCGATCGCTTCGGACAGGAGGCGTGACGGGAGGAGAGCAGCGGACATGACATACCTCGATTCACGATTGAAGGGTGGAAGCGCTGTCAGTTCGGGCGGACGGCATCACCGCCGAGACCGTGGCGGTAGATCGACAGAACCTCCGCGCCCCATCGCCGCATCCCCGCGGCCGACAGCGGGTCGGCGCCGAGCACATCGCGCAGATGCGCCCGCAGGATCAGCACGGCGAGGTCGTTGGCCAGCAGGATGGCGGCTCGCACCTCCGGATCCTCACCGATGTCCGCCGACCCGGCGCGCGCCATGGCCGCGAGCGCGTTGCGAGCCGCGGCGTACAGCCTGCGGAACAGCGCCGATCCCACGGGGCCGCCGGCCAGCAGCAGACGTCCGAGGTAGGCGGGGACCGGGGACCCGGCGGGGAGGTTGCCCGCCACCATGTCTGCGAGGGTGGGCAATGCAGCCGGGTCAAGCACGTCCCCGGCCGGAGGCTCGGTGACCTGGGCCAGCATCACCTCGAAGATCTGGGCGACGTGGTCGTCGACCGCGGTCCGCAGACCGTCCTTGGACGCGTAGTGCCGCACGACGAGGGCCGGCGACACTCCCGCGGCTGCCGCGATGTCCCGCACGGTGACCGCGTCGGGACCGCGCTCGGCGAACAAGGCGAGCGCCTCGTCCCGGATCCGCGCCCGCGCGGTCCGGTCATCCGGAAGTATCGTCATGTTCATTAAAATAAACACCTGTTCACCGCCGTTCAAGTTGTCGACGCACGGGCACCCGCCCACAGGGTCGTCGTGGTCGCGGGCCTTGCGGTCTCCTGCCGATGGCCGCCATCCCCCGCCGACGCTCACTAGCGTCGGCCGGATGGACGGAACCAACGACACGCGTCTCACGACCTACGCGCTTCTCTGCGCAAGCCTGCGGCTGCCGGTCGCGGTCGCAGGCGTTGCCGTGATCGGCGTCGACCTCGCCCTCCCCGAGATCGGCGCGGGGCCGTTCGGAATCGCACTACTGGTCATCGGGCTCGGCCTCTACTTCCGGCTCGGCACCCCCCGGACCGCACCCGTCGCCGCCAGGCCACCGGTCGAGGGCCGGTGGAAGGTGATGAACAGCCCGGGCACCCGCGTGCCGAGCCACGGCGTGCACGCATGGGGGCAGACCTACGCCGTCGACCTCGTGTTCGCCCCGGACCCTGCCGACGGCACCAGCCCAGCAAGCCGGCCCAGCGGAAGCCGACCGGACGTCTTCCCCGGCTTCGGGAAGGCGGTGCTGGCGATGGGAGACGGGACCGTCGTCGAGGTCCACGACTCGACGCCTGACCACTGCAGCCGCAGCGGAGCGGCGGGTCTGCTGCTGTTCCTCGCACAGGCCGCCCTCCGTGAGTGCGAGGGCCCTACGGCCTGCTCGGCAACTGGATCACGATCGACCTCGACGGCGGTGGCTACGCGCTGGTGGCGCACCTACGACAGGGCTCCGCGCGGGTGCGGGTCGGCGACCACGTCACGGAGGTCATCCGATCGCCGAGTGCGGCAACACCGGGAACTCGACCGAGCCGCACGTGCATGCACAGCTCATGGACACCCGTCGGCCCGCGTTCGCGGCAGGGCTGCCCATGAGGCTGACCGGCGTGCGCGGAGTCGACGCGGACGGCCTGTTACCGGGCAATGGCCGACAACTCGAAGCGTGATCCGCGCCGGGAGATCCGCCGCGTTCAGCGGGGGACCGGAGGGATCGATGGCCCGATCGCAAGCCGTCCGCAAGATTCGGGAGGTACACAGCGGGATACGCCACCGTATGACTGTTCACGGAATCCCACGATGAACCGCGCCCGTGCCACGCTCGCCTCATGGTTTCTGGTGGCCGCGCTCGCTGTCACCGGCTGCGGCGCACCCGACGTGCAGCCGGTGAACGGCGGCCCGCCCGTCGGACCCGTGACGTCACCACGTCCCATGGCGGTCGACTGGGCGAACTCGCTGTGCACCACCCTGAATCCCCTCTTCGCCGCGCTGACCGTGCCGCCGACGGGGAGCAACGGGGCGGCCGACCTGCAGCCCTACGTGGACCAGGTCGCCGCCGCCCGACTCGCGCTGCGCGACGTCGACGCGAACATCCGCACGGTCGGTGCGGCGCCGGCCGGCGACGGACAGGTCCTCATCGACCGGGTCGCCGGCCTCCTCGCCATGCTCGACTCGAGG
>JBBQEF010000060.1:0-20354 GCA_038320445.1 Mycobacteriales bacterium | reverse complement strand
TGTACGTCTACCCGAGGAGTTCGACGTGGCTGCCGTCTGCGACGTCTGTAGCAAGGGTCCGGGCTTCGGCATGTCCGTCTCGCACTCGCACCGCCGTACCAACCGCCGGTGGAACCCGAACATCCAGACCGTTCGGGCCCGCATCAACGGTGGCAACCGCAAGCGCATGAACGTGTGCACCTCCTGCCTCAAGGCAGGCAAGGTCGCCCGCGCCTGACCGTCCACGACGACGAGAGCCCGGCCCGCTGAGCGGACCGGGCTCTTTCGCCGTCCGCGCGCAACGTCGCCGTTCCCGCGCACGAGCCCGCGCGATGCGCTCTCACGGGGCCGCGGAACAGCACGGAGCCCGCTCGTTGCCCCTGTCGGGGGTCAGGGGAGCTTCCAGTCCACCGGATCGCCGCCGATCTCCTCCAGCAGGGCGTTGGCCCGGCTGAACGGCTTCGAGCCGAAGAAGCCCCGGTCGGCGGACATGGGGCTGGGGTGGGCCGACTCCACGATCGGCACGTCGGGCATGAGCGGCGCGAGCTTGCGGGCGTCGCTGCCCCACAGGATCGCCACGAGCGGCTCGCCGTCGCGGTCGACCAGCGCCCGGATCGCCTGCTCGGTGACCGCCTCCCACCCCTTCCCGCGGTGCGACGCCGGCTCGCCCGGCGACACCGTGAGGACCCGGTTGAGCAGCAGCACACCCTGGTCGGCCCAGGGCGTCAGGTCGCCGCTGGACGGGGTCGGGTGCCCGAGGTCGTCGGAGTACTCGCGGAAGATGTTGGCCAGGCTCCGCGGCACCGGACGGGTCTGCGGCGACACCGAGAACGACAGCCCCACCGCGTGCCCGGGCGTCGGGTACGGGTCCTGGCCGACGATCAGCACCCGGACCTCGTCGAAGGGCTGGGTGAACGCGCGCAGCACGTTCGGGCCTGCCGGCAGGTAGCGCCGGCCCGCAGCCAGCTCGGCGCGCAGGAACTCGCCCATCTCGCCGACGACCGGCGCGACCGGAGCCAGGGCCTTCGCCCATCCCGCCTCGACGACCTCTTCCAACGGCTTGGCCATCAGTCCCCCAGACGACGGAGTTCGGCGCGGAACCACTTCCCGCGCTGGATGTAGCTCTCGACGGCGTAGTCGGTGGTGCCGACGGGCACCTCGTGCCCCTCGCGCACCCGCGCCGGCACCCCCAGCGCCAACCGCCACGGCGGGATCACGGCGTTCGGGGAGACGACGGCCCCGGCGGCGACGACCGCCCCCTCGCCGACGGTCGCCCCGTTCAGGACCACCGAACCCGACGAGATCAGCGCGCGGTCGCCGATGGTCGCACCCTCGATGTGCACGTTGTGCCCCACCGTCACCGCGTCGCCGATGATCGTCGGCTGGGTCGAGGTGCAGTGGATGATCGAGCCGTCCTGCACGCTGGACCGGGCACCGACCACGATCCGGCCGTCGTCGCCGCGCAGTACCGCGGTGGGCCAGACCGACGCCTCCGCGCCGATCGTCACGTTGCCGATCACGACGGCGTCCGGGTGGACGTAGGCGTCGGGATGGATGTCCGGTTCCGCGTCACCGAGGGCATACAGGGGCACGTGCCCCACCCTAGGAGGGCCGCTCCTCGGGCAGTTCGTCGACCACCAGCACCTCCGGTCGGATGCCCCCGGAGCGGTGCACGGAGCGGCCGACGATCTGCGAGATCACCGGCGCCGTGATCAGCTGGAACAGCCCGACCAGCAGCAGCGTGGCCGCGCTCTCCAGCTCCACCCGCAGCGCGGTGCCGGCCAGGATCAGGAACAGGCCCAGCGTCTGCGGTTTGGTGGCGGCCTGCAGGCGCGAGAGCAGGCTGGGCAGCCGCACCAGCCCCAGCGCGCCGAGCAGGCAGGACAGGGCTCCGCCGAGCATGAGGACGGCGGACAGGACATCGCGGATCATCGGTGCCGCCGCCGCCGCTCGGCGAGCCGTGACGCCGTGGCCGACCCGACGAACCCGACGAGCGCGACGGCCGCGATCAGGGAGATGTTCGACCCGTCCTGGTAGTACGCCACGTACACCGATGCGCCCGCGACGATCAGCACGACGAACACGTCCAGCGCGACCACCCGGTCGAGCGTGTCGGGCCCGCGCAGCAGGCGCACGAGCGCGAGCAGGCCCGCCGCGCAGAGCAGGGCGAGCACGATCACGAACACTGTCGTCATCGCGGTGCACGCTCCAGGATCCACCGCTCCGCGCGGGCCAGCTCCGCGGGAGTACCGAACGTCGCGAGCACCCGCCGCTGCATGTCCATCGTGCGCAGCCGGGCCTTCCGGACGTCGGCGTCGTCGCGCGGGCCGAGCGAGTAGACGAACCAGACGCCGTTGGCGTGGTCGATGTCGAGCACCATCGCGCCCGGAGCCAACGACAGCGCGGACCCCAGCACGGCCGCCACCCGCTCGGATGCGGTGAACAGGGGCACCTTCATGATCGCGCCACAGGACCGGGGGCCGTACCGCACCACCTGCCAGCTCACCTCCACACCCGACACCACCAGGTCGTAGAGCAGGTAACCGGCGAGACCGAGCAACCGTGCCGGCCGCAGCGGCAACCGCTCGGACGGCGGCCCCTGCTGGGAGACGGCCACGACGAGCACCGCCACCACCGCTCCACCGACGATCGTCAGCGGCGTGAACGTGCCCCACAGCAGCACCCACACGAGCGCCAGCCACAGGGCGCCCGCCCAGCGGGAACGCAGCACCCTCACCACGGGCATCACGGCCTCCCGTTCGTGCCCAGCACGGCCGCGATGTACGGCTCGCGAGCGAGCAGGTCCACTCCGGCCCGGCCGGTGAGCGCCGACAGCGGGCCCGCGAACAGCGCGATCGCCAGGCTCGCGGCGATCAGGCCCGCGGTCGCCAGGTACATCGTGGGCGGCGTGCGTGCCGTGCCGACCTGAACCTCGTCGTCCGGATCGTCGTCCGGCAGCGCAGGCCGGGGCTCGCCCCAGAACACCCGCACCCAGACCCGGACGAGCGCGTAGAGGGTGAGCAGGCTGGCCAGGATCACCACGCCGGCCACCGCCGCCGGCCACCGCCCTGCGGCCGCGCCCGCCTGGAGCAGCCCGAGCTTCGCGACGAACCCGGCCGTGGGCGGGATCCCGGCCAGCGTCAGCGCGGGGATCGCGAACAGGATCGCGAGCCCGGGCGCCCCGCGCAGCAGGCCGCCCATCCGGTCGAGCGCGACCGTGCCGGTTCGGCGGGTGATCAGGCCGCTGACCAGGAACAGTGTGGCCAGCACCGTGATGTGGTGGGCCGCGTACAACGCCGCTCCCGACACCGACGCCGGGTCGAACACGGCCAGCCCGAACAGCATGAACCCGATGTGGCTGACGAGCAGGAACGACAGCAGCCGGTTGAGGTCGTTCTGCGCCAGTGCGCCCAGCGCGCCCACGAGCATCGTGAGCACGGCCAGCACCAGCATCAGCGTCCACGGCCCCTCGCGCGGGACCAGCAGCGTCTGGGTGCGCAGCAGCGCGTAGAAGCTGACCTTGGTGAGCAGGCCTGCGAACAGGGCCGCGACCGGACCTGGTGCGTTCGGGTAGCTGTCGGGCAGCCAGAAGTGCAGCGGCACGATGGCCGCCTTGATGCCGAACACCACCAGCAGCATCAGCCCGAGCACCGTGCGGAGTCCCGGCGGGAGCCCGTCGATCCGGCCCGCGAGTGCAGCCAGGTTGACCGTGCCGGTGGCCGCGTAGACCATCGCGACGGCCGTGAGGAACAGCAGCGACGACATCAGGCTGACGATCACGTAGGTCATGCCGGCGCGGATCCGCTTCGCGCTGGTACGCCGGGTGATCAGCACGTAGGACGCGGTGAGCATCAGTTCGAACGCCACGAACAGCGTGAACAGATCACCCGTGAGGTACGCGAGCGAGACACCCGCGCACAGCATCAGGTACATCGGGTGGAACGTGGTGCTGGGGGCACCGCGGCCGTAGTCGGCGATGCGCTGGTCGATGGCGTAGACGAGCACCGCGAGCGTGACCAGCGTGGAGACCAGCAGCAACAGCGCCGAGAGCCGATCGGCCACCAGCGCGATGCCGACCGGTGCGGCCCATCCGCCCAGATCGGCCACGATCGGGCCGCTCCGATCGGCCACGACGAGCAGCGTGGCCGCCACGGCCGCCACCGCCGTGAGCACGACGATGCCGACCGCACGCTGGAGCGCGGCGGACCGGCTGCCGACGACGGTGAGTGCGGCCCCGAGGATCGGCAGCAGCACCGGGAGGGTCAGGATCGTGTTCACTCGTCGAACTCCGGCGAACCCGACGGCGTCGTCGCGGCCGCGATGCGTGCATCCTCGACGTCGTCCTGCACCTCGTCGCTCCCGACCAGCACGAACGATCGGTAGCCCAGCGCCAGCAGGAACGTGGTGAGCGCGAACGTGATCACGACGGCGGTGAGGGCCAGCGCCTGCGGAAGGGGATCGGCGAACGTCGCCGGATCCGCCAGCCCGATCACCGGAGCGCGCCCTGGCGGCCCGCCCGCCAGCTGCAGCAGCAGGTTGGTGCCGTGCCCGAGCACGACGACGCCGATCAGCACGCGCATCAGCGAGCGCTGCATGAGCAGGTAGAACCCCACGGCGTAGAGCACGGCCACCACGACGGCCAGCACCAGGTTGATCGGCTCCACTACCGCTCCCCCGCATCGCGCATGTCGCGTTCGATGCCCGCGCCCAGCGAGCGGAGCAGGTCGATCACCACGCCGACGATCAGCACGTACACCCCGACGTCGAGGAACAGGCTGGTCTGCACCGCGACCGGACCGAGCAGGGGGAGCTCGACCGCGACCTTGGCCGACGCGAGCACCGGTGCCCCGAACGCCACCGGGGCCAGCGCCGCGAGCACGGCGACGAGCAGACCGGAGCCGATGATCACCGGGGGCCGCACGGGCACGATGGCCCGTACGTCCGCGCCACCCATCGCGATGTGCCGCAGCACGAACGCGAGCCCGGCCACGAGACCCGCCGCGAAGCCGCCGCCGGGCCCGTAGTGCCCCACCAGCAGCAGGTACAGGGAGAAGACCAGGACGGTCGGGAACAGCGCCCTGGTGGCGGCGGCCAGCATCAGGTTCGGCTCGGCGGGCTCGGGCTCGGCCGGATCGCCACGGGGACGGATCATCCGAGGACGTCCTCCTCGTGGGCGGGCGTGCCCTGGCCGCTCTCGACCGTGGCGCGCCCGCCACCGCGGTCGTAGCGGGTGGCGAGCACCAGGCTCGCCACGCCGGCGGCGGCGATGAACAGCACGCCGATCTCGCCGACGGTGTCGAGCGCGCGGAAGTCGACGATGATCGCGGCCACCACGTTGTCGGCCCCCGCGCCCTCGGGGGCCAGCCGGACGTAGTCGCCACCGGCCGGCGGCGGGGCGGTGCGGGCGCCCGAGAGCACCACGGCGACGCCGGCGACGACGACACCCCCGACGGCGGCGATCACGGCCTTGGGCAGCTGCGTGCGCCACGCGGGCCGCGCCCCGGTGAAGTGCGCGGGCAGCCTCCGCAGCACGAACACGAACACCACCAGCGACAGCGTCTCGACCAGGAACTGCGCGAGTGCGAGATCGGGGGCGCCGTCGAGGATGAACAGACCGCCGACGCTGTACCCGATGACGCCGACGAGCAGCACCGCGGTGAAGCGGCGCCGGGCCCGCAGCACGGCCAGCGCCGCCACCACCACGGCGAAGCCCAGTGGCACCTGCATCGCTGTGGAGAACAGCGGCTGATCACCCGGCCACTCCCCGCCCAGCAGGGTCGCGAGGCCGGGCAGCGCCACGACCACCACGAGGATCGTGCCCAGATAGACCGGCAGCGACCCGACCTGCAGGCGCCCGGTGACGGCGACGGCGATGCGGCCGAGCCCGCCGACCGCCCGGTCGTAGCCGCGCTGCGCGTCGAGCGGGAAGCGGCGCCCCGGCATCGGTGCACGGAACACCAGCAGGCCACCGACGACGGCGACGGCCGAGAACAACAGCGGCAGGCCCACACCGTGCCACAGGGCGAGGTGGTACTCGCCCGGCCCGGCGTAGCCGGCCGCAGGCGCGTCGACCAGTGGGGCACCGACCCCGAGTGCGAGTCCGGCGAGCGCACAGAGCCAAGTGGGCGCCGTCAGCAGCGGGCCCGGGGCCTGCACGGGCGTCGGCGGGACACCGGGTTTGCGCGCGAACGCGCCCCACAGGAACCGTGCGCTGTAGGCGACGGTGAGGACCGACCCGGCCACCAGGCCGAGATCGGTGATCCACCCACGCGGTCCCCCGGCCTCCAGGAACCCTTCGAACGCCGCCTCCTTGCCGACGAACCCGAGCAGAGGCGGGATGCCGGCCATCGACAGCACGGCCAGCGCGGCGGCCACCGCCGTGCCGGGCATCGACGTGCGCAGCCCGGAGAGCATGCGGAGATCGCGGGTTCCCGTGGCGTGGTCGACCGTGCCGACCGTCATGAACAGCGGGGCCTTGAACAGCCCGTGCGCGAGCAGCATCGCGACGCCCGCCATCGCCGTGATCCGGCCGCCCCCACCGAACAGCACCATGAGGAAACCGAGCTGGCTGACGGTGCCGAACGCCAGCACGCGCTTGAGATCGGTCTCGCGCAGGGCCCGCCAGCCTCCGACCAGCATCGTGCCGAGGCCGGCGACGACGATCGGCAACCACCACGCGGCCACATCGGCGAAGCCGGGCGAGAGGCGCGCCACCAGGTAGACGCCCGCCTTCACCATCGATGCCGCGTGCAGGTAGGCGCTGACCGGCGTGGGCGCCACCATCGCCGCCGGCAGCCACGGGTGGAAGGGCAGCTGGGCCGACTTCGTGAACGCGCCGAGCAGGATCAGCGCCAGCGCGACCGGCACCACCCCACCCCTCGGCGGATCGGCCAGGATGCCCGAGATCCGGTAGGTGCCGGCCGCCTCGCCCAGCAGGACGAACCCGAGCAGCATCGCGAGCCCGCCGAACACCGTGACGAGCAGCGCCTGCACCGCGGCGCGGCGCGCATCCCTGGCCTCTCCGGACTGGCCCACCAGCAGGAACGAGGCGACGGACGTGAGCTCCCAGAACACGTAGAGCGTGAGCAGGTCGTCGGCCAGCACGAGGCCGAGCATCGCGCCGGCGAAGGCCAGCAGGAGCGCCGCGCTGCGCGTGGCGTCCGGCGAATCCCGACCGAAGTAGCCCACGCAGTAGACCAGGATCACGGCGCCGATCCCCGACACCAGCACGATCATGGCCAGCGCCAGCGCGTCGAGCCGGAAGCTCAGCTCGAGCCCGAGGGCCGGCGCCCACGCGGTGGTGGCCCCGATGCCCCCGCGCAGGGCCGGGCCGGCGTTGAGAAGGGCCCAGATCAGGGTGGCCGCAGGCAGCACCGCCGCCACGACGAACGCCCCCCGCCTGCTGCGGGCCGAGACGAGCGGCAGGAGACCGGCGACAGCCAGGTGCGCCACCACGAGCGCGAACATCCGACGATCACCTCCCCGACCGGAACCGGAGCCGACCCTAACCGCGCCTGCCGACAGTCCCGGCCGTGAGGGGGCTCACGAGATCATCTGGAACGATTCAGTCGCGGTGTGCGATGAACAAGGTGTACGCGCACGACACACCGCACCCCAGAAGGGATGAACACCATGACCGACCGTCTCCGGCGCGCACTGCGCCGCCTCGACGAGTGGACGCTGATCGCGTTCAACCCGCAGCCGACGTTGATCTCGCGCACGTCGCGCTGAGCCCCGGCACCACCACCTCGTACCCCAGAAGGAGCACCCATGACGACGACCCGCAGCAGGTTGCGGCGCCTCGTCGCGCGCATCGACCGGTGGACGCTCGTCGCGTTCAACCCGGTCTTCCCGCGCCACGGGCGGCACTGACCCGGAGCCCGCCGACGACGCGCGGGCCTGAGACACACCGGAGCTCCCGGTTCCCGATGACGTTCGGGGACCGGGAGCTTCGCGGTCGTCCGGGCTCAGTGGCCCTTGTGCGGGGGGCCGTCCTCGGCGACCTCGGCGACCTCGTCGGGTTGGGGTGGCATCGGCGGCTTCATGAACGCCCAGACGTAGAAGATCACTCCGCCGAGCAGCATGGCCAGCCCGGTCCACAGGTTCAGGGCGAGGCCGCCGGCCTTGGCCAGCTCGTCGGGAGTCTCACCGATGATCCCGAGGATGGTCAGTACCACGCCGTAGACCACGAACAGCAGCCCGATGACCGAGCGCAGGTCGAACAGGATCGCCGAGAGCGGGGGCCTGGCTGCTACGTCGTTGCGATCGGACATCTCGCTCACCACCAGATGATGTAGAGGACCAGAGTGAGGACGAGCACGAGCGTGCCCATGATCACAGGATTCTTGTACCAGCCGGCGTCCGCGGCCGCGACCGCTCCCTGGCCGCGCTGCTCCTTGTTCGACGTCGCCCAGGTGAGCCCCGACAGCTCCGCGTCGGTCTTCGACGGGGTGAACTGCGAGACGGTGAAGGCGACCACGCACCCGACGATGAACGCGGCGCTGGCCCCGAGGAAGCTGCCGGCCTGCGACGAGATGGCGAAGACACCGACGCGCACGAGGATGTCGACGATCACCGCGGAGGCCACGCCGGAGAGCAGCCCGGTCCATCCGCCCGTACCCGACAGCTTCTTGTAGAACAGCCCGAAGATGAAGATCGCGAACAACGGCGCGTTGAAGAAGCTGGCCAGCGCCTGGATGTAGTCCATCAGGTTCGAGAAGCTGCCGGCCAGGTAGGCGGTGAAGATGGCGATCACGCACCCGCCGACGGTGACAGCCCGGCCGACCCTGAGGTAGTAGCCGTCCTCCCGGCCCGGCCTGACCCAGTCCTGCCAGATGTCGTAGGTGAACACCGTGTTGAACGAGCTGATGTTGGCCGCCATGCCGGCCATGAACGCCGCCAGCAGGCCCGCGATCGCCACGCCGAGCACGCCGTTGGGCAGGACCTCCTTCATCAGGAGCGACAGCGCGTTGTTGTAGGTGACGTCGGAGGCGCCGCCCGCCTTGACCGTGACCAGCTGCGGGATCAGTACGCCGGCGACCATGCCCGGGATGACGATGACGAGCGGGACCAGCGTCTTGGGGAAGGCCCCGATGATGGGGGTCATCCGACCCGAGTTCATGTTCTTGGCCGACAGCGCCCGCTGGACCTCGGCGAAGTTCGTGGTCCAGTAGCCGAACGACAACACGAACCCGAGGCCGAAGACGATTCCGAAGACGGACAGGAACGGGTTGGCGATCTCGGTGAGCGTGGAACCGGGCCAGGCCGAGAGGGCCTCGGCGCCGTTGGGGCCGGCGGTGATCTTCTCCACCAGCCCGGAGTAGCCGCCGACCCGGGCCAGCCCGGCAAGGGTGACCGGGATGAGCAGCGCCAGGATGACGAAGAACTGCAGCACCTCGTTGTAGATCGCCGCAGACAGTCCGCCGAGGAAGGTGTAGCTGAGCACCACCAGTGCGGCCACCGGGATCGCGACCGACTGCGGCCAGCCCAGCAGCGCCTCGAGTACCAGGCCGAGCGCGAAGAGGTTGACACCGGCGATCAAGAGCGAGGCCAGCGCGAACACGACGGCCTGCACCCGCTGCGTCGTGCGGTTGAAGCGCAGGTAGAGGAACTCGGGAACGCTGCGGGCCTTGCTGCCGTAGTAGAACGGCATCATCACGATGCCCAGGAACACCATCGCGGGGACGGCGCCGATCCAGTAGTAGTGCGCGGTCGGGATGCCGTACTGGGCACCGTTGGCCGTCATCCCGATGAGCTCGATGGCCCCCAGGTTGGCCGAGATGAACGCCAGCCCGGTCACCCACGCCGGCAGCGACCGGCCGGACAGCAGGAAGTCCAGGCTCGTGGAGATCGAGCGTCGGGCCACCAGCCCGATACCCAGCACCAGCACGAAGTAGAACGCGACAAGTACGTAGTCGAGCGCGTTCGCATCCAGTCTCAGGTCGGTCTGCGCCAACACCACCATCGTTGGACCCCCTTGGCTCGTCATCGGGCTGGCGGAGATCTTTCGCCCTCGTGACCGATCCCGCTCGATGTGACACTGATCTCAGCGACGACTCACCTTTTCGGACCAGTCGGCCGCGGCCGACCGTCCGGTTCGACGGACGGCGTGCCCCGGAGGTTCTCGCGCACGGCAACGTGCCGACTCGCGGGGGGTGGGGTCAGCTGCTCGCCTTGGCCTTCTGCCGCCACGTGGTGAGGGCTCGCTCCGTGTAGCCGTTGGGTTCGGTCCGTCCGGAGAACACCAGCTCCAGCGCGGCCTGGAAGGCCTCGCTGCCATCCAGGTCCTTGGCCATCGGCCGGTAGCCGGGCTCGGTGGCGTTCTGCTCGTCGACGACCGCGGCCATCCGGGCGAAGGTCTCGCGCACCAGCGGCTCGTCGACGAGGCCGTGGTGCAGCCAGTTGGCGATCAGCTGGCTGGAGATGCGCAGGGTGGCGCGGTCCTCCATCAGCCCGACGCCCTCCAGGTCGGGCACGGTGGAGCAGCCGATGCCCAGGCCGACCCAGCGCACCACGTAGCCCAGGATCGACTGGGCGTTGGTCTCCAGCTCGTGGCGCTTCTCCTCGTCGGAGAGGGCGGCCGTGAGCACGGGGACCTCCAGCAGCAGCGCGCGGTCGGTGGCGCGACCGGCCAGCTCAGCCTGCCGGGCGTGCACGTCGGTGCGCAGGTAGTGCAGCGCGTGCAGGGTCGCGGCCGTGGGGGACGGCACCCACGCGCAGTTGGCCCCGGCCTTGGGCTGCGCGCCCTTCTGCTCCAGCATCGCGGCCATCGCCGAGGGCTTGGCCCACATGCCCTTTCCGATCTGCGCCTTTCCCGCGAAGCCTGCGCGCAGCGCGACGTCGACGTTGCGGTCCTCGTAGCCCGTGAGCCACGCGGTGGCCTTCATGTCGTCCTTGCGCACGACCGGGCCGGCCTCGAAGTCGGTGTGGATCTCGTCGCCGGTGCGGTCCAGGAAGCCGGTGTTCACGAAGATCACGCGTTCCTGCGCGCGCTCGATGCAGGCGGACAGGTTGAGGGAGGTGCGCTTCTCCTCGTCCATGATGCCGATCTTGAGCGTGCGCGGGTCCATGCCCAGCGCGTCCTCGACGGCGGCGAACAGCTCGACGGTGAGCGCGACCTCGTCGGGCCCGTGCTGCTTGGGCTTGACGATGTAGACGCTGCCGGCGCGCGAGTTGGAGTAGCGCCCCAGCCCGCGCAGGTCGTGCAGCGCGGCGGTGGCCGTGACGAGCGCGTCGAGCACGCCCTCGGCCACCTCGGTCTCGTCGACCAGCACGGCGTTCGAGGTCATGTGGTGCCCGCAGGTGCGCACCAGCAGCAGGGAGCGGCCGGGCAGCGTCAGCGGCGAGCCGTCGGGGGCGGTGTAGGTGCGGTCGCCGTTGACGCGGCGCTCGACGGTCGTCCCGCCCTTCTCGAACGACGCGACGAGGTCGCCGGTCATGAGGCCGAGCCAGGTGCGGTAGGCCTCGGCCTTGTCCACGCCGTCGACGGTCGCGACGGAGTCCTCCAGGTCGACGATCGTGGTGACGGCCGACTCCAGCACCGCGTCGGCGATGCCGGCGTGGTGGTGGCGCCCCACGCGGTGCTCGGGGTCGATCGTCAGCTGCAGGTGCAGCCCGTTGCGCCGCAACAGGATGGCTCCCTCCGCGGAGCCGGCGAACTGGGACGGGTCGGCCAGCGCGGGCGTCAGCGCACCGTCGGCCACCTCGTACGCGGTGACGTCGGCGTGGCTGCCGGACGCGAGCGGGAAGAGCTCGTCGAGCAGCCGGTCGGCCTCCGCGATCACCTGGGCGCCGCGGGCCTCGTCGTAGCCGGAGGCCAGGTCGTGGTCCTGCGGGAGGGCGTCCGTGCCGTAGAGGGCGTCGAACAGCGAGCCCCAGCGGGCGTTCGCGGCGTTGAGCGCGTAGCGCGGCACGGTGGACGGGACGACGAGCTGCGGGCCGGGCACATCGGCGATCTCCGCGTCCACGCGGTCGACCTGCACGCGGGGCTCGGCCTCGGGCAGCAGGTAGCCGATCGAGGAGAGGAAGGTGGCATAGGACGACGCGTCGCCCGCGCCGTGTTCGCGGTGCCAGGCGTCGACCTGCTCCTGGAGCGCGTCGCGCCGCGCCAGCAGCTCGCCGATGCGGCCGGCGAAGCGCACCTGGAGATCGGCGAGCACACTCCAGAACCGGTCGGGGGAGATGTCGAGCCCGGGCAGCAGCTCGTCGGCGACGAACGCGCGCAGGGCCGGGTCGATCCGCATGGTCTCGGTCATCCTACTTTTCTACCAGACGGAGTGTATATTCCGCATCATGGAAGTTGGTGCAGGCGGCGTCCAATCCCTGGTCCGCGGCTTCGAACTGCTGGAGGCGATCGGCGACATGGGCGGCGAGGCCGGGGTGTCCGAGCTCGCAGGCCGCACCGGCCTCGCCCCGGGCACCGCGCACCGCATCGTCCGCACCCTGGTCGATCTGGGCTACCTCCGCCAGCTCCCGTCGCGGCGGTACACGCTCGGGGCGCGGCTCGTGCGCCTCGGCGACACCGCGTCGCAGCTGCTGGGCCGCTGGGCGCTGCCGGTGCTCTCCGAGCTGGTCGCCGCGGTCGGGGAGACGGCCAACCTCGCGCTGCTCGACGGCGACCGCGCCGTCTACGTGGCCCAGGTGCCCTCGCCCCACTCGGTGCGGATGTTCACCGAGATCGGCAGGCGCGTCCCGCTGCACTGCACCGGCGTGGGCAAGGCGATGCTGAGCCAGCTCCCCGGCGCGGCGGTCGACGCGCTGATCACCCGCACCGGCCTGCCCGCCGTCACCCCCACCACGATCACCGAGCCGGACGTCCTGCGCGCCGAGCTGGCCCGCGCACGCGAGCTGGGCTGGGTGCGCGACGAGGGTGAGCAGGAGACCGGTGTCCGCTGCGTCGCGGTCCCGGTACCGGGCCCGACCGGCCCGGTGGCGGTGTCGGTCTCCGGCCCGGCGGGCCGCGTCGACGAGGCCGCGGTGGAGCGGATCACCCCGGTGCTGCTGGTCGCCGGAGCGCAGCTGACCCGCCTGTTGAACGGCACCTGACCCGGATTGCAGCATGGTGCTTCATCCGGCGGCACTGCTCGGCACATGCCCGGGCTGCGCGCCGTGACCGTCCTCGCGGGAGCGGCGCTGTGGCACGTCGAGTGCGTCCGTCGTGGCGCGGCGAGCGATGGCGCGGAAGGCGTCCACTTCGGGGGTCGTGGGTCGCCGGTGAGCGACACCGAACACGACCGGGGCGAGGTCGGGGACGGGCACGTACTGCACGCCGAACAGGTGCCCGGGGTAGGTGTGGCGCAGGTGGGCGGGCATGGTCAGGAAGAGGTCGTCGAGCCCGATCGTGAACAGCAGTTCCTCCAGTGACCCGGTCGGGTCGCCGAGGCGTTCGGGTTGCTCGCCCTCGCGTTCGGTGACCAGGGTGAAGAATCCTTCCCAGTCCGCCCGTACGTCGGGGCGGCGGGTGCGGGCGGGCATCGTGAGCAGGTCGGCGGCGGTGAGCGCGGGCGCGTCGGCCAGCCGGCCGGCAGCGGAGACGGCGGCGACGCGCGGCTCGGTGAACAGGGGCAGTACCTCGATGCGGTCGTCGTCGACCGGGCCGTGCAGCAACGCCACGTCGACGGTTCCGTCGAGGAGGGCGTCGACGATGCGGTCGGCGCCCAGGCGTCGTACGGACAGCGGGACGTCGGGGTGGGCGGTGCGGAACTCGCGCAGCAGCGGGGCGGTGGCGGCGCCGAGCCCGTCGAGCATCAGCCCGACGCGCAGTCGTCCGGGTGGTGTGGCGTCGCGCAGGGTGGCGACGAGGGCATCGGCGTCGGCGAGCAGGGCGCGGGAGGACGCGGCGAGCTGGGAGCCGGCCGGGGTGAGGGTGCAGCCGCGGGCGCGTCGCTCGACCAGTTGGGCGCCGAGGCGCCGCTCGAGCAGGGCGATCGCGCGGGACAGCGCCTGTTGGGTGACGTGGCAGCGGGCGGCCGCGCGGGTGAAGTTCGATTCGTCGGCCAGCGCCACGAGGTAGCGCAGCTCGCGTAGCTCCAGCACGCTCAGCGCCCGGTTCGGCGGGGGGCGGACCGGTCGTGGCGGGCCCCCAGCCGGTCCCGCCATTGTCGCCGGGACCCGATCGGCACCTGTTCGCGGCGTGCTGCGCTGGGCATCTGTCATCTCCCGGTGATGCCGTCTGTGGGCGGGTGGCCCGGCGACCGTGACGGGTGCGGTCACCGTAGGCCCACGGTCTGCGTCGCGCAGCCCCTTCGGGGTGCGGACGAGCAGCCACAACGAGGAGTTGTTGGACCGGTCTCCCCGCGTCGGGCACGGTCGTGACAGCCGATCCGCCTCCCGGGTTCGGCGTGGCTCCTGGAGGTCGTCGTGGACGGTGTCCGGCCGCCCGACGCGGCGGGTGCGGGTCGCTCGCGCGGGGTGCTGGCGGTGTTGTGTGCCGCACAGTTCGTGCTGATCCGCGACATCGCCGTGGTCAACGTGGCGCTCGTGCCGCTGGCGCGGGACCTGGCCGACGACCATCCCCGACCGAGGAGAGCACCATGGCCATCACCCCCTTCACCGTCGCGATCGACGACTACGTCGTCGACGATCTGCGTGACCGGCTGCGCGGCACCCGCTGGCCCGACGCCGTCGCGCCCGGATGGGACTACGGCGCCGACCTGGAGTACCTGCGCGAACTCGTCGCCTACTGGGTCGACGGCTTCGACTGGACCGCCCAGCAGAAGGCGATCAACGAGCTGGACCAGTTCCGCGCCGACATCGACGGTGTCGGGCTGCACTTCGTGCACGAACGCGCCCAGGGCACGGACGCCCCGGCGATGCCGTTGCTGGTGCTGCACGGCTGGCCCGCGACGTTCCTGCAGATGCGCAAGATCCTCCCGCTGCTCACCCGTCCGGCTTCGGCGGGCGCGGACCCGGGCGAGGCGTTCGATGTCGTCGTCCCGTCGCTGCCCGGCTACGGCTTCTCCGACCGACCCACCGCGCCCGGGATGGACAACGCGCGGATCGCCGAGCTGCTGCACAGCTTGATGGGCGAGCTGGGCTACTCCCGCTACGCGGTACGGGCCAGCGACATCGGCGCCGGCGTCGCCTCGTCACTGGCCATGGCCCACCCCGAGGCGGTGATCGGGCTGCACATGAGCGGCTCCAACCCCTTCATGGACCTCGACCACCTTCCCGACGACCTCACCCCGGCCGAGCTGGAGATGGTCGACGCCGCCAGGAAGTTCCGCACCGACGAGTTCGCCTACGCGCTGCTGCAGGTCAGTAAGCCCCAGACGCCCGCGTTCGGGCTCAACGACTCCCCGGCCGGACTGGCCGCGTGGATCGTGGAGAAGTACCGGGCCTGGAGCGACTGCGACGGCGACGTCGAACGCGCCTTCAGCAAGGACGAGCTGCTCACCACCGTCACCGTCTACTGGGCCACCCAGACCATCGGGTCGTCGATGCGGCTGTACTACGAGAACTTCCACGCCGCCGGTGGCTGGGGCCAGATCGCCGCGCCCGTCGGGCTGGCCATGCTGCCCGCCGACATGTTCCGCACCCCGAAGGAATGGATGCAACGGACGGGCGGGTTCGCGAGCTGGACCGACCTGCCCCGCGGCGGCCACTTCGCCGAACACGAGGTCCCCGACCTGCTCGCCGCCGACCTGCGCGCGTTCCTGCGCCCCCTTCGCTGAACTGCGGTCCCTGCTCGTCCCACCCGGGATCCGGACGCGGCGGGAACGACCGGCAGCGTCGCGAGGATCACCGTGCCGGCGGCATGCCCGGCGTCCTGCCCGGTCCCGACGTAGGGTCCGTAGCGGTGGTTCGCCAGCGGCAAGGAGGCGGCGGTGACGGTTGACCAGGCGATCGGGAGCTCGGTCCGGCAGGAGTTCGAGCGCGCGCTCGACCCCCGCGACGTGATCAGCGACCCGGTGCAGTGCCGCGCCTACGAGTGCGACGGGCTCACCGGGTATCGGGTCACGCCGCAGCTGGTGCTCCTCCCCCGCGACGCCGCGCAGGTCGCCGCGGCGGTGCGGGTCTGCGCCGCGCACGGAGTGCCCTTCGTGGCGCGCGGTGCGGGCACCGGGCTCTCCGGCGGTGCCCTCCCCGTCGCCGACGGGGTGGTGATCAGCCTGGCCCGGCTCAAGCGCGTGCTGGAGGTGGATCCGGTCAACCGGCGCGCCGTCGTCGAGCCGGGCGTCACGAACCTGGAGATCACGGCCGCCGCGGCGCCGCACGGGCTGTACTACGCACCCGACCCGTCGAGCCAGCAGGTGTGCACCATCGGCGGCAACGTCGCGGAGAACTCCGGCGGCGCCCACTGCCTCAAGTACGGCTTCACCTCCCACCACGTGCTGGCGATGGAGGTCGTGCTGCCCGACGGATCGACGGTGACGCTCGGCTCCCCCACCGGCGAGCAGCTCGGGCCGGATCTCCGCGGGGTGTTCCTGGGTTCCGAGGGCACCCTGGGGATCACCACGTCGATCACCGTGAAGCTGTTGCGCACCCCGGAGACCGTGCGCACCCTGCTGGCCGACTTCCCGTCGGTCCGCGCGGCGGGCGACGTCGTGTCCGACATCGTGGCCGCGGGCATCGTCCCGGCCGCCGTCGAGATGATGGACACGCTCGCGATCGAGGCGGCCGAGCAGGCGGTGCACGCCGGCTACACGGTCGGGGTCCCGGCCGCGCTCGTCGTCGAGCTGGACGGGCCCATCGAGGAGTGCGACGGGCAGTTCGCGCAGGTCAAGGCCATCTGTGAGGCGCACGGCTGCACCCGGCTGCACATCGCGGGATCCCCCGAGGAGCGCGCGGCGATCTGGCGCGGGCGCAAGGCCGCGTTCGCCGCCGTCGGGCGGATCAGCCCGGACTACTTCGTGCAGGACGGCGTGGTGCCCCGCACCCGGCTGGCCGAGGTGCTCGACCGCATCGCCGAGCTCGGCCGCGACGCGGGCATGCGGGTGGCCAACGTGTTCCACGCCGGCGACGGCAACCTGCACCCGCTGGTGCTCTTCAACGCCGCCGCGGGCGAGACCGAGCGGGCCGAGACGCTGTCGGGGGCGATCGCCGAGCTGTGCGTCGAGTTCGGCGGGTCGCTGTCGGGCGAGCACGGGATCGGCACCGACAAGGCCTGCTCGATGCCGACGATGTTCGACGACGACGACCTGGACGTCATGCGGCGGGTGCGCGACGCGTTCGACCCGGCCGGCATCTGCAACCCGGGCAAGGTCCTGCCGACACCGCGGCTGTGCGGGGAACGTCCCGGGCGCTACCAGCCCCACCCGCTGGAGGAGTCCGGTGTCATCGAGCGGCTCTGACCGGCGTCGAGGAGCTCCCGCCGCCCGGAATCCCGTCGCTCGACCCCTTCACAGCCAGAGGAGCCCGGCACAGCCATGAACCCGGTCACCACACCGCTGCGCCCCGCCGACCTCGCCGACCTGCGCGCGGCGGTGCTCGACACGTCGGGCCCGATCGCGATCTCCGGTGCCGGCACGGCCGCCGACTGGGCCGGTGCGCTGGGCCCGGTCGGCGCGGTGCTCGACACGACCGGCCTGACGGGCGTCATCACCCACAACCCCGGCGACATGACCGTGTCGGTCCGCGCCGGAACCCCGCTGCGCTCGCTGACCGATGAGCTGGCCCCGCACGGCCAGCACGTGTCGTTCGACGCCGCCCGGGTCGCCGACGGGGCCACGGTCGGCGGGCTGCTGGCCACCGCGGACGCCGGGCCGTCGGCGCTGGTCTACGGCTCGCTGCGCGATCTCGTCATCGGCGTCACGCTCGTGCTCGCCGACGGCACGATCGCCCACAGCGGCGGCCATGTGATCAAGAACGTGGCCGGGTTCGACCTGGCCAAGGTGGTGCACGGCTCCTACGGCACGCTCGCCGTCGTCGCCGAGGTGGTGCTGCGGCTGCACCCCGTCCCGCAAGCGACGGCCACGCTGGCGGTCGACTGCCTGCTGGCCGACGCCGCGGAGCGCGCCCGCCGCGTGCTGGGCAGCCCGTGCGAGCCGGTGGCGCTGGAGTGGGTGGGAGCGAACGCGGTCGAAGGACGGCTCCTGGTCCGCATCGAGGGCACCGAGGACGCCACCCCGGCCCGCGCCGAGCGGGTGGCCGAGCTGGTGGGGTCCGCGAGCCGGGACGGGTCGTGGGACGCGCACGCCGACCTGGTGCGCGGCACCCCCTCCGCCGCCGTGCTCCGCCTCGGCGTGCTGCCGTCGCGGTTGCCCGACCTGCTCGGCTCGCTGCCCGGGGTCCGCGGGATCGCCGCCGGGCTCGGCACCGGCGTGGCCACCGTCTCGCTCGATCCGTCCGGTGTCGCCGACGCCCACGCACTCGTGCACGCCGCGGGCGGCACCTCGGTGCTGCGTGCCCGCCCGGCCGGTGCCGGGCTGCCCGGATGGGGCCCGCCGCCGTCGGCGCTCGCCGTGCTGAAGGCCGTCAAGACCTCCCTCGACCCGCAGGGCCGGTTCGGTCCGGGCCGCTTCGACCCCTGGATGTGACGTGACGACCACCCCCGCCGGAAGCAGCTTCGACGCCCATCGCCCGCCGGAGCCCGAGCTGCTCGACGACTGCGTGCACTGCGGCTTCTGCCTGCCCACCTGCCCCACCTACCAGCTGTGGGGCGAGGAGATGGACTCCCCGCGCGGCCGCATCTACCTGATGGACCTCGCGCAGAAGGGCGAGATCCCGCTCGACGGGCCGTTCGCCGAGCACATCGACGCGTGCCTGGGCTGCATGGCGTGCGTCACCGCGTGCCCGTCGGGTGTGCAGTACGACAAGCTGCTGGAGTCGGTGCGGCCGCAGCTGGAGCGCAACGTCGAGCGCGACCGCGGCGACAAGCTGTTCCGCGACGCGATCTTCGCGCTGTTCCCGTACAAGCGCAGGCTGCGGGCCGCGGCGCTGCCCGGGGCGCTCTACCAGAAGCTGCGCCGGGTACCCGCGATCGCGAAGCTCGCCGCGGCGCTGCCCGGACGGCTCGCGGCGATGGAGTCGCTGCTGCCGCCGGTGTCGGTGCGTGACGCGTTCGCGGTCCTGCCGGTGTTCACTCCGGCGGTCGGGCTGCGGCGCGGACGGGTGGCGCTGCTCTCGGGCTGTGTGCAGGACGTGTTCTTCCACCGCGTCAACGCGGCGACGGTGCGGGTGCTCGCCGCGGAGGGCTACGAGGTGCTCGTGCCGCGCGACCAGCAGTGCTGCGGGGCTCTGGAGCTGCACGCGGGCCGCGAGGCGCCCGCGCTGGAGCGCGCGAAGCGCGAGATCGGCGTGTTCGAGACACTGGCCGTGGACCACGTCGTCACGAACGTGGCGGGCTGCGGTTCCTCGATGAAGGAGTACGGCCACCTGCTCGCCGACGAGCCCGCGTGGGCGGAGCGCGCGGCCGCGTTCAGCGCCCGGGTGCGGGACGTGCACGAGGTGCTGGCGGCCGGCGAGCCCCGCGCGCCACGGCACCCCGTCCAGGCTCGCGTGGCCTACCACGAAGCCTGCCACCTCGGGCACGCGCAGAAGGTGCGCGCGCAGCCGCGGGCGGTGCTGCGCTCGATCCCCGGCGTGGAGCTGGTGGACCTTCCCGAGGCCGAGCTGTGCTGCGGATCGGCGGGCATCTACAACCTGATCGCGCCCGAGGCCGCGGGCGAGCTGGGCGCCCGGAAGGCGGCCAACGTCCGGTCGGTGCAGCCCGACGTGATCGTGACGGCCAACCCCGGCTGCCTGCTGCAGATCGGCAAGCACCTGGACTCCGACGTCCCGCTGCTGCACCCGGTGCAGCTGCTGGACGCGAGCATCCGCGGGGTGCCGGTCCCGCGCACCTGAGAGCGCCGCGGAGGCGCTGCTCCGCGACCTGTTCCGGCACGGCCACTCCGCTTCGTGATCGCCGTACGGGCGCATTCCCGGCCGGATGTGGCCGCCGGCGCACCGATTCGACGATCACGCCGGACCCGGGCCTGTGATCGCCGCTCCCGGTCTCGCCGCCCGCCGCGCGCTACCGCGTGAAGTGGTCCCACCCGGCCGGGCCGCCGGCGTAGGGGCGGCCCTCCACCAGCACGGCCGGTTCCCCGTCGCGCACCGAACCGATCGCCGTCCAGCCGTCCGGGAGCGCGACGCCGGCCGGGAACGTCGCGGCGAGCGCATGATCCTCGCCTCCGGTCAGCAGCCAGTGCACCGGGTCCACTCCCAGCGCCGAGCCGATCTCCGCGAGCCGCTGCGGCACCTCGGGGGCCTGCACGTCGAGCACCACACCGGACGCCCGCGCCACGTGGGCCAGGTCGGCCAGCAGCCCGTCCGAGACGTCGATCATCGCCGTGGCACCGGCCCGTGCGGCCTGCGGGCCTGCGGCGTAGGGCGGCTCGGGCACCCGGTGGGCACCCACGACCGCGCCCGGTGAGCGGAATCCGCGCGACAGCACC
>JBBQEF010000059.1:0-20401 GCA_038320445.1 Mycobacteriales bacterium | reverse complement strand
CGCGGCACGGAGTCGCTCGTGTTCCGCGGCGGTGTCCCGGAGAGCCAGCGCGCGGCGATGCGGGCCCCGTTCCAGGAGGGCACGTTCCCGGCCCCGGTGAAGTACGGCTACCTCAACGTCGGGGTCGTCGAGGAGGGACCGTCCGGGCTGCACGGCCGGACCGTGTTCTGTCTCCACCCCCACCAGACCCGCTACGTCGTGCCGGCGGCCGCCGTGACGCCGGTGCCCGACGACGTGCCGCCGGAGCGCGCCGTGCTGGCCGGCACCGTGGAGACCGCCGTCAACGCGCTGTGGGACGCGGCCCCGCTCGTCGGCGACCGGATCGCGGTGGTCGGCGGGGGCATGGTCGGGTGCTCGGTCGCGGCGGTGCTGGCCGGGATCCCGGGCGTCCGGGTCGAGCTGGTCGACCCCGATCCGTCCCGGGCGGACGTCGCCGCCGCGCTCGGCGTCGGCTACGCCCACCCGGACGCGGCCACCGGCGACTGCGACCTCGTCATCCACGCCAGCGCCACCGACGCGGGCCTGGCCCGCTCGCTCGACCTGCTGGCCACGGAGGGTGAGGTGATCGAGCTGAGCTGGTACGGCGACCGCCTGGTGAGCGTGCCGCTCGGGGAGGCCTTCCACACGAAGAGGCTCACCGTGCGTAGCAGTCAGGTCGGCACGGTGTCACCACGGCGTGCGCGCCGCAGCTACGCCGAACGGATGGCGTTGGCGCTGCGGCTGCTGACCGATCGGCGCCTTGACGTGCTGGTCAGCGACGTGTGCCGGTTCGACGACCTGCCGGCGACGATGTCGCGGCTGAGCGCGGGTGAACCGCGGGCACTGTGCGTCCGTGTCACCTATGACGAGCAATGAGAGCACGCACCGCCAGGAGATCCCTTGTTCAGCATCACCGTCCGCGACCACGTCATGGTGGCCCACAGCTTCCACGGGGAGGTCTTCGGACCGGCCCAGCGGCTGCACGGCGCCACCTTCGTGGTCGACGCGACGTTCCGGCGGGCCGAGCTCGACGCCGACAACATCGTCGTCGACATCGGGCTGGCCACGGGCGAGCTCGGAGCGGTGCTGGCCGATCTCAACTACCGCAACCTCGACGACGAGCCGGCCTTCGCGGGCGTCAACACCTCCACCGAGTTCCTGGCCAAGGTCGTGGCGGACCGGCTGGCCGAGAAGGTGCACGCGGGCGCGCTCGGCGAGGGGGCCCGCGGCCTGGCCGGGATCACCGTGTCGCTGAAGGAGTCCCACGTGGCGTGGGCGACCTACGAGCGTGCGCTGTGACCACCGCCGGCATGCTGCACGTCGTCGTCCCCGGTGACATCGACGACCCCACGCGCCCCAGCGGCGGCAACGTCTACGACCGCCGCATCTGTCTGGGCCTGCCGGGCGCCGGACGCCCGGTGCGCGAGCTCCCCGTCCCGGGCACCTGGCCCCGCCCGGACGACGGCGCACGCGCGGACCTCGATCGCGCCCTCGCCGCCGTGCCGGCCGGGAACGACGTGCTGCTCGACGGCCTCGTGGCCTGTGGCGTCCCCGAGGTGGTCGCCCCGCACGCGTCCCGGCTGAAGCTCTCCGTGCTCGTGCACCTCCCGCTCGGCGACGAGGCCGGGCTCGCCCCGGCCGCCGCCGCGGAGCTGGCCGGCCGCGAGCGGGCCACCCTGCACGCCGCCGCCGCGGTGGTGGCCACCAGCCGCTGGGCGGCGCGGCGGATCGTCGACGTCCACCGCATCCCGGCCGGTCGGGTGCGGGTCGTCACCCCCGGCGTCGACCGGGCCGCGCTCGCACCGGGCCGCAAGGGCGGTGCGCGGATGCTCTGCGTCGGCTCGATCACCGCGACGAAGGGCCAGGACCTGCTCGTCGAGGCGCTGGCCAGGATCGCCGACCGCGACTGGACCTGCCTGCTCGTCGGGCCGCTGGTCCGCGAACCGGCCCACGTCGCCGACGTGCGGGCGCGCATCGCGCGCTACGGCCTGGAGGGCCGGGTACGGCTCACCGGCCCCCGCACGGGCGCCGCGCTGAACGCGACCTACGCGGCGGCCGACCTGCTCGTGCTCCCCTCCCGCGCGGAGACCTACGGCATGGTCGTCACGGAGGCGCTGGCCCGGGGGATCCCCGTGGCCGCGGCCGCCGTCGATGGCGTGCCGGAGACCCTCGGCCGCGATCCGGACGGCGGCGTGCCGGGAGTGCTGGTGCCGCCCGGCGACGTCACGGCACTGGCCGAGGTGTTGCGCCACTGGCTCGGTGATCCGGCGCTGCGGAGAGCGGCGCGGACCGCGGCACGACGACGACGCGACCAACTCGACGGATGGGAGGTGACCTCACGATGCTTGGCACAAGCGCTGGGGTAGCGGGTTCGGGTGTGGGCCCGCGGCTGAGCACCACCGGATCGGCGGTGTGCACGCCGGACTGGCTGGCCCTGCGCGAGCCCGCCGATGCGGGCGCGCGGGCCGCCGAGCTGGTCGACCTGCTGATCCCGCACCTCGGGGACGGTCGGCTCGTCATCCGCGACCTCGGCTGCGGCACGGGATCCATGGGCCGCTGGCTCGCGGGCCGGATCCCGAACCCGCAGCACTGGATCCTCCACGACCGCGATCCCCAGGTGCTGGAGCGGGCCGCCGTGAGCCTCCCGCCGGACGTCACCACCCAGACCTGCGCGGGCGACATCGCCGACGTCGACGCCGCGCAGCTCGCCGGTACGTCGCTGGTGACGGCGTCGGCCCTGCTCGACATGATGACCGTCGACGAGGTCGAGGGGCTGGCGGCGGCGTGCGCCGCGGCCGGCTGCCCGACCCTGCTGACCCTCTCCGTCGTGGGAACCGTGCTGTTCTCGCCGGCCGACCACCAGCTCGACGGCACGCTCGCGGCCGCGTTCAACGCCCACCAGCGGCGCACCGTCGAGGGCCGCAGGCTGCTGGGGCCCGACGCCGTGGTGACGGCCGCGCGGGCGTTCCGGCGCCGCGGCGTGCGGGTGAGCATCGCGTCGAGCCCGTGGCGGCTCGGCCCGGACGACTCCGCGCTCCGTGAGGAGTGGCTGCGGGGATGGCTGTCCGCCGCGTGCGAGCAGCGCCCGGAGCTGCGCAAGGCCGCCGGCCCGTACCTGCGCCGCCGGCTGGAGAACGGTGACCTGAGGGTCGTCGTCGGCCACGCCGACCTGCTCGCCGTCCCGGTGGGTGCGTCGTGAGGCGCGGCTTCGCCGCCCGTGCGCGGCGAACGTTGCCCTGGCGACGTTTTCCGCGCACGACCAGGGCGGTGCTGAAGCTCTCGGCCGGCGTCGCCCTCGTCGTCGTGCTGGTGTCGCGGCTGGGCGCGGGCCCGGTGCTGGAGGGCCTGCGGGCCATCGACGCCAGCACCGTGCTGGCCGCGCTCGCCATCGGCCTGGTCACCACCGGGGCCAGCGCGTGGCGCTGGTGCCTCGTCGCCCGGCGCCTCGGCATGCCGATGTCGCTGCCGGCCGCCACCGCGGACTGCTACCAGGCGGTCTTCCTCAACTCGATGCTGCCCGCCGGGATCCTCGGCGACGTGCACCGCGCCGTGAACCACGGCCGCCAGGCCGGCGACGTCGGCCGCGGCGTGCGCGCCGTCGTGCTCGAACGCCTGGTGGGCCAGCTCGTGCTGATGGCCGTCGCCGTCGGCGTGCTGCTCTTCCGGCCCGCCCTGCTGGACGTCGTCGCCCCCGGCGGCGGGCGGTGGATCGCCGCCGCGGCGCTCGCGGTGATCGTCGTCGCGGCCGGGGTGTTCCGGGCGCGGCTGCGCCCGGTCGTCGCCGACGCCCGTGCCGCGCTGCACCCGTGTGTGATCGGCCTGTCGCTGCTCGCGCTGGCCGGCTACCTCGCCACGTTCGTGATCGCCGCGCGGGCCGCGGGTTCGACGGCGCCGGTCGCCGAGCTCCTCCCGCTGCTGGTGCTGGCGCTGCTCGCGATGAGCCTGCCGCTCAACGTCGGGGGCTGGGGGCCGCGCGAGGCGGCCACGGCCGTCGCGTTCGGGGCGGTCGGGCTCGGTGCGGCGCAGGGCCTCGCCACGTCCGTCGTCTACGGGGTGCTGTGCCTCGTCGCGTGCCTGCCGGGCGGAGCGATCCTGCTGCTCAGAGGTATGCGGCGAAGGAACGCACCAAGCTCGCCAGCACTCGCTGCCCCTTCGCAGCCGACGCCAGCGACGGCCGTCCGACCACTCCCGACTCCGTGTACGCCCGCAGCCCCCGGCTCAGCAGGTGGGGCCGTTCGTCCGCGAGCTCGTCAGCTTGCTCGAAGTGCGGCCTGACGAGATGGGGATGGGCGTGCAACAGGATCGAGGTCTCCAGCTCGCCGGCGTGCATGTCGCCGACGCCCGTGGTCGCCAGCCCCGCGTCGCGGCGTGCGGCGTCCCAGTCGGGCTCGCCGGGGAACAGCGCCATGCGCAGCTCGCCGAGGCTCGCCTCCTGCACCACGTTGCCGAGCACGTAGTTGCCGCCGTGGCCGTTCACGAGCACGAGCTGCGTGACCCCGGTTCGGAGCAGCGACGCGGCGACGTCGTTCACGACCGCGGCCAGCGTGGTGGCCGAGATGCTCACCGTGCCCGGCCAGGCCGCGTGCTCGTGGGAGCAGGAGATCGTGACCGGCGGCAGCCGCCGCACCGGGTGTACGGCCGCGATCTCCGCGGCGAGGGTGCAGGCGACGACCGTGTCGGTCGTCAGCGGCAGGTGCGGCCCGTGCTGCTCGAAGCTGCCGATCGGCAGCAGCGCGACGGGCGCGCCGCGCGCGCGCCGATCGTACGACGTGTCGGCCGGCAGGAGATCCATCACAACGGACTTTCTCACGACACGTGGGCAAGGGTGAAAGGGGCAGCACATGCAGTACGACGGTCTGGTTGACGTGGCGGAGTCCGAGCTGGTGACCCGGCACGGGACGTTCCGCGCCGTCGCGTTCCGCGACGAGGTCGGCGGGCACGAGCACATGGCCCTCGTGCACGGCGATCCGCTGCCGCGCGAGGACGTGCTGGTCCGGGTGCACTCCGAGTGCCTGACGGGCGACGTCTTCGGCGCGCTGCGCTGTGAGTGCGGGGCCCAGCTGGCCTCGTCGCTGGGCGCGGTCGTCCGCGAGGGCCGCGGCGTGGTGGTGTACCTGCGCGGACACGAAGGCCGTGGCATCGGCCTGGTCGCCAAGATCCGGACGCACGTGCTGCAGGACGAGCAGGGGCTCGACACGGTCGACTCGGCGACGGCACTCGGCCTGCCCGTGGACGTCCGCGACTTCGCTCCGGCCGCCCACGTGCTGCGCTACCTCGGCGTCGACTCGGTGCGGCTGCTGTCCAACAGCGCCGACAAGGTGCACGGGCTGACGGCCCACGGCATCGCCGTCGCCGGCCGCGTGCCGCTGCTGGAGCCGGTCGACGAGCACAACGTCCGCTACCTCACCGCCAAGCGGGATCGGCTGGGTCACGACCTGCCACAGCTGGACCCGGTGGCGCGGTGACCGCAATGCTCACCCGCCGGCCCCGGCACGCGCCGGTCGAGGAGATCGACGGCGGCGGCCAGCACCGCCTCCGCCGCCCTCGCCGCGCGCGGGTCATCACGGCGCTGGCGGCCGTGTTCGTGTTCGTCGCGCTCGTCCTGCCCAAGGAGCTCGGGCAGCTCACCCCGCTCGCGCTGGTGCGTATCCCGGTGGAGGGGCTGGTCGGCCTCGCCGTCCTGCTCGTGCTGCCGGCGCGGCCGCGGAAGGTCGTGGCGGCGATCGGTGGGCTGCTCCTGGGCGTGCTGACCATCCTGAGGCTGCTCGACATGGGCTTCCAGGAGACGCTGGTCCGCCCGTTCGACCCGGTGCTCGACTGGACGCTGCTCAGCGACGCCTACGGTTTCGTCGACTCCGCGCTCGGCCAGGCGGGCGCGATCGGCGCGGCCGTCGTCGCCGTGCTGATCGTCGTCGCGCTGCTGGTCCTCATGACGCGCGCGGCGATGCGCCTGACCCGGGTCGCGATCCGGCACCGGCGCACGTCCGCCCGTGCCGTCGCCGGGTTCTCGGTGCTCTGGCTCGTGTGCGCGGCGGCGGGCGCGCAGATCGTCGCGCCCGTGCCGGTGGCCTCCCGCAGCGCCGCCGCCCTGCTGTACCAGAAGGCCGTCGCCGTGCCCGCGACGCTGCGCGACGAGAGCTCGTTCGCCACGCTGTCCGCCGTCGACGCCTTCCGCGACACCCCGCCCGACCAGCTGCTCGCCGGCCTCGCCGGCAAGGACGTCATGCTGACGTTCGTCGAGAGCTACGGCCGCAGCGCGGTCGAGAACCCGCGGTACGCGCCACAGGTGGACGCCGCGCTCGCCGACGGCACCCGGCAGCTCGCCTCCGCCGGGTTCGCGTCCCGCAGCGGGTGGCTCACCTCACCGGTGGCGGGCGGCGGGAGCTGGCTGGCCCACGCGACGTTCGGCTCCGGGCTGTGGATCGACAACCAGCAGCGCGACCGCAGCCTCACCACGAGCGACCGGCTGACCCTCACCAGCGCGTTCCAGAAGGCGAAGTGGAACACGGTGGGCGTGATGCCCGGCACCACCGCCGCGTGGCCGGAGTCGAAGTTCTACGGCATCGACAAGGTCTACGACGCCCACGGCCTGGGCTACAAGGGCCTGAACTTCTCCTGGTCCCCGATGCCCGACCAGTACGCGCTGGCCCGGTACCAGAAGGACGAGTACGGCGTCCCGAACCGCGGCCCGCTGATGGCCGAGGTGGTGCTCACCTCCAGCCACGTGCCCTGGACCCCGGTCCCCAAGCTCCTGGACTGGAAGGACGTCGGCGACGGCACGGTGTACGACGCGGCGGTCAAGGCGACCGACGGGCCGGACGTGGTGTGGCAGGACCCCGAGCGGGTGCGCGACGGCTACCGGAACTCGATCGTCTACTCGGTGGACACCCTCGTCTCGTGGGTCAAGAAGTACGGCGACGACAACCTCGTGCTCGTGTTCCTCGGCGACCACCAGGCCGCCCCGATCATCACCGGCGGCGGTGCGGGCCGGGACGTGCCGGTCACGATCGTCGCCCACGACCCGAAGGTGCTCGACCGGATCGCGAGCTGGGGATGGACCGACGGGCTGAAGCCGGCCCCGCAGGCGCCGGTCTGGCGGATGGACGCCTTCCGGGACAAGTTCTTCACCGCGTTCGGACGGTAGCGATGACCACCACGGAGGACCGCCCGGTCGTCGCCCCCGCGCCGCAGGCGCCGCCGCGACGGCCCGTCCGCGGGTGGGTCGCCACCGTCCTGGCCGCGCTGCTGGTGTTCCTCGTGCTCGCGGCGCCGCGGGAGCTCGGCCAGCTCACGGCGGCGGCGTTCCTGCGGATCCCGGTGGAGGCGCTCGCCGGCGTCGCGATCCTGCTGGTCCTGCCGCCCCGGCCCAGGAGGGTGGCCGCGCTCGTCGGTGGGGTGGGGCTGGGCCTGCTGACCGTCCTCAAGGTCGTCAACACGGGCTTCCTGGAGGTGCTCGCCCGGCCGTTCGACCCGGTCTACGACTGGGACCGGATCGGCAACGCGACCGACGTCCTCGGCGGGGGGCTCTGGCCGGTGATCGGCGCCGTGGCGCTCGTCGCCGCGGTGGTCGTCCTGGTGACGCTGTCGGTGCTCCGGCTGTCGCGGGTGGTGGGCCGGCACCGGACCGGTTCGGTCCGGGCCGTCGCGGTGCTCTCGGTCGCCTGGCTGGCGTTCGCCGCGCTCGGGACGCAGGTCGTGTTCCCGGTCCCGGTCGCGGCCAGGAGCGCCGCCTCGCTCGTCGCCGAGCTGGCGGCACAGGTGCCTGCGAGCCTCGCGGACCAGCGGGCCTTCGAGGCGCAGATGGCCGCGCCGGACCCGTTCCGCGACACGCCGGCCCAGGACCTGCTGACCGGGCTGCGCGGCAAGGACGTCGTCCTGACGTTCGTCGAGAGCTACGGGCGCAGCGCCGTCGAGGACCCGGCCATGGCGCCGAAGGTGGACGCGGTGCTCGACGCCGGCACCCGCCGGCTCGACACGGCCGGGTTCGCGTCGCGCAGCGGCTACCTCACCTCGCCGGTGTTCGGCGGCGGCAGCTGGCTGGCGCACGCCACGCTGTTCTCCGGCCTGTGGGTCACCAACCAGCGCCATCACGACGCCCTCGTCGCGACCGACCGCCTCACGCTGACCAGCGCGTTCGGGAAGGCGGACTGGCGGACCGTCGCGGTCATGCCGGGCACGTTCTCGGACTGGCCGGAGCGCCCGTTCTTCGGCGTCGAGCAGGTCTACGACTCCCGGAACATGGGCGACCGGGCGCGGCTCTACAACCGGTTCCAGACCCCCGACCAGTACACCCTGTCGGCGTTCCAGCGCGCCGAGCGCGCGAACCCGGGCCATGCCCCGGTGATGGCGGACATCCCGCTGGTCACCAGCCACTGGCCGTGGGCGAACGTCCCGAGCCTCGTGGACTGGTCCGCCGTCGGCGACGGCACGGTCTACGACGCGATGGGCGGCACGGACGACCCGGTGGGAGCCACCGCGAGCAGTCCCGCCCGCATGCGCGCCGGGTACGTCGATTCCATCGCGTACTCGCTCCGCAGCCTCATCTCCTACGTGGAGCGCTACGGCGACGACAACCTGGTGCTGGTCTTCCTCGGCGACCACCAGCCCACCCCGGCCGTCACCGGCCAGGGCGCGAGCCACGACGTGCCGATCACGATCGTCGCCCGCGACCCGAAGGTGCTCGACCGGATCGCGAGCTGGGGATGGACCGACGGGCTGAAGCCGGGCCCGCAGGCGCCGGTCTGGCGGATGGACGCCTTCCGCGACAAGTTCCTCACCGCGTTCGGACGGTAGGCCGGGGCGGGTCGGACTCGGTATGGTTCCGCCTGCGATCTTCGCGCCCACCGGCTCGACCCCAGGAGGATCAAGGGTGGCCGAACACCGTCCACAGAACATCGCCTACCCGTCTCCGAGCTCCCGGCCGCACCGCCACGACCTGGAACCGCTGGCCCCGCACGTCAGCGTGCTGTTCGGGGCCACCGGTGACCTGGCCAAGCGCAAGCTGCTCCCCGGCCTGGCCTACCTGGATGCGTCGGCGCTCGCGCCGGACGTCCGGGTGGTCGGAACGGCGATGGAGGATCTCTCCACCGACGAGTTCCGGGCGCTGACCCGCCAGGCCATCGAGAGCTTCGGCACCCACACGTTCGAGGACGCGGCGTGGGGCCGGTTCGCCGAGCGGATCACCTACGTGCCGCAGGGGGCCGGGCCGGAGGGCCTGACCGCGGCGGTCAAGGCCGCCGAGGCCCTGCTCGGCCCGAACGTGCGCAGGCTGCACTACCTGTCGGTGCCGCCCAAGGCGGCCCAGGCCGTGATCACGATGCTGCGGGAGGCCGACCTCGTCGGCAACGCCCGCGTGATCATGGAGAAGCCGTTCGGCAGCGACCTCGCCAGCGCGATCACGCTGAACGACTTCGTGCACCAGGCGTTCAACGAGGCCCATGTCTTCCGGATCGACCACTTCCTGGGCAAGGAGGCGGCGCAGAACATCCTGGCGTTCCGCTTCGCCAACGGCCTCTTCGAGCCGATCTGGAACCGCAACTTCATCGACCACGTCCAGATCGACATCCCCGAGACGCTCGGGCTGGACCAGCGGGCCAACTTCTACGAGTCCACGGGCGCGTACAAGGACATGGTCGTCACGCACCTGCTGCAGGTGCTGGCGTTCGTGGCGATGGAGCCGCCGACGGCCCTGGAGCCGCGCGCCATCAGCGAGGAGAAGAACAAGGTCTTCCGGTCGATGCTGCCGATCCACCCGAGCGACGTGGTGCGCGGCCAGTACGGCGGCTACCGCGACGAGGAGGGCGTGGCGCGCGACTCGGAGACCGAGACGTTCATCGCGCTGAAGGTCGGCATCGACAACTGGCGCTGGGCCGGTGTCCCGTTCTACCTGCGCACGGGCAAGAAGATGGCCGAGGGGATGCGGATCATCTCGATCGCGTTCCGGGAGGCGCCGCGCACGATGTTCCCGACCGGCTCCGGGGTGGGCGCGCAGGGGCCGGACCACCTGACGTTCGACCTGGCCGAGGACTCGCGCGTGTCGCTGTCGTACTACGGCAAGCGGCCCGGGCCGGGGATGCGGCTGGAGAAGCTGTCGATGCAGTTCTCCACCCGGGAGACCGAGCAGGCCGGTGACGTGCTGGAGGCCTACGAGCGGCTGATCCTCGACGCGATGCGCGGCGACCACACGCTGTTCACCACGGCCGAGGGCATCGAGTCGCTCTGGGAGCGTTCCGCACTGCTGCTGGAGGAGCCGCCGCCGGCCAAGAACTACCCGCCCGGCACCTGGGGGCCGAACGCGATCCACCAGCTGATCGCCCCGAACGCCTGGCGGCTGCCCTTCGAGCGAGGCTGGAGAGCGAAAGCGTAAGAACCTCCCCAACCCCACCCACACCGCATCGCGCGGGCTGGTTGCGGTCGGTCAGGCGGTGCGGACGATCTGGCGCAGCTGCGCGCTGCGCAGGTACAGCGCCACCCAGACGACGATCCCGACGTACACCGGGAACAGCATCGTGGAGAACAGCGGGGCCTCGACGCGGAGCTGCGCGCAGACCGCGCCGCCGAGGTAGCCGGTGAGGAGCACGGCGCCGAGCAGGGAGGTGCGCGGCACGAGGTAGAGCGCGAGGCAGACGGCCAGCACCGCCCCGATCACCGGGACCGACCACACGGGGAAGCCCAGCTGCACCGTGGCCGTGACGACCTCCGGCACCCGGATCAGCTTCGTGACGCAGTCGAACAGCAGGAACAGGGCGATCAGCACCGTCAGCACGACGCCGGTGCGGGACGCGGCGCGGCTGATCGGGGCGGTGGGGACGGTGTTCGTGGACATCGCGGGCTCCTTCGACGGGTGGTGTCGGGAGGGAGACCCGGGCGGCGCCCCGAACTCATCGCTCGTCGCGGGGGGAGGTCGCAGAGGGAGGTCGCAGAGGGAGGTCGCAGGGGGAGGCGGTCTACGGGAAGGTGGTGCCATGAAGGTCGTCATCACCGGCGGGGCCGGGTTCCTCGGGCGTCGGGTGGCCGCCGCGCTGCTCCTGCGCGGCGTCGAGGAGATCACGGTTCTCGACGTCGTGGAGGCCGAGCTCGACGATCCACGGGTCCGCACGGTGGTCGGCGACGTCGCCGACAGCATCGCGGAGATCGGGCCCGCGGATGCCGTGTTCCACCTGGCCGCGGTCGTCAGCGGGCAGGCCGAGTCCGAGTTCGACCTCGGCATGCGCGTCAACCTCGACGCCTCGCGGGCGGTGCTGGAGGCGTGCCGGGCCGCCGGGAACCGGCCGCTGGTCGTGTTCACCAGCTCGGTCGCCGTCTACGGCGGCGAGCGCTTCGTCACCGACGCCACCGCGCTCCGCCCCGAGACGTCCTACGGCGCGGCGAAGGCGTGCGCCGAGCTGCTGCTGGCCGACTACACGCGCAAGGGCTTCGTCGACGGGCTGGCGCTGCGGCTGCCGACGGTGTCGGTGCGGTCCGGGGCGCCGAACCGGGCGGCGTCGTCGTTCGCCAGCGGGATCGTCCGGGAACCGCTCGCCGGCGTCGAGTGCGTCTGTCCGGTCTCGCCCGAGACCGGGCTGTGGCTGCTCTCGCCGCAGCGCGCGGTCGACTGCCTCGTCGCCGGGCTCGATCTGAGCGGGGTGACCGCACCGGTCAACCTGCCGGGCGTGTCGGTCACGGTCGGGGAGATGGTGGCGGCGCTCGGCCGGATCGCCGGGCCCGAGGTGGCGGCGCTCGTCCGCTTCGAACCCGATCCGGAGATCCAGCGGATCGCCTCCGGCTGGCCCGCCGGCTGGGACACCACCCGGGCGCAGGCGCTGGGCCTGCGTGCGGACACGGGCATCGACGAGATCATCCGCAACCACGTGGAGGAGCGGGGATGAGCGGCGCCCACGGTGGCCGGGCATCGGCACGCGTCGCCGCGTGCGGGTTGTTCCTGGCGGTCGCGCTCGGCGCGTGCGCCGCCCCTCCCGCCCCTCCTGCCCCGTCCGGCCCGCCGCCGACGTCGGCGCCGGTGGCGCCGGAGTCCGCGGCCGTACCGGCTGATCGCTCGGACTGCCCCGACACCGCCGCCGCCCGGCTGGGCTGGGGCGCACCCGCGCGGGAGTCCGACTTCACCGGGACCGCGCTGCCCGCCGACTGGCACCCGTACGGCCCGGAGCCGGGCCACGAGCGCAGGGGCGTCCGCACCCCGGCCGCGATCACCGTCGCGGACGGCGTCGCGACCATCACCGGCACCCGCGACGGCACGACCGGTGCCATGAGCTGGCACCCCGGCCAGCGCTACGGCCGGTGGGAGGCGTGCGTGAGGTCCGACGCCGGCCGCGGCGGGTTGAACGCGGTGATGCTGCTGTGGCCGGTGGCCGAGGACTGGCCGGCCGGCGGCGAGATCGACTGGATGGAGATCTCCGACCCGTCCCGGCTGGAGACCGGCTTCTTCCTGCACTACGGCGCGGAGAACGACATCGAGGCGGGCACGGTGCCCCACGACGCGACGCGGTGGTCGGCCTGGGCGCTGGAGTGGACGCCGACGCGGATCACCGCGTTCCTCGACGGCCGGGAGTGGTTCTCCAGCACCGACACCGGCCACTTCCCGCCGCGGCCGATGAACATGACGATGCAGCTGGACTACTTCCCGGGCGAAGGATCGCCTGCGGGTCCGAGCGACGGCAACGGGGGCACGGCCATGCACATGGACTGGGCGAAGCAGTGGGCCCTGCCCGAGAGCGTGCCTGCCATGCTCACACTCCGGCCCGGTGATCCGGCCACCGGGCAGCCCAGGCTCTTCCCCGACCGCGTCCCGCGAGGGTAGCCTGCAGATAGTCAATGCTTTGATTAAAGGGTGGTGTCATGGCAGCGAAGCCGTTCGCCTCGTCCGGTGACCTCGCGGTGAAGGAGCAGACCCTCGAGGTGCTCGCCGACGGCGTCTACGCGCTCACGGCGGAGGGCGATCCCAACGTCGGCGCGATCGAGGGCGAGGACTTCCTCGTCTGCTTCGAGGCGCTGGCCACGCCCGTCGCGGCCGCGAAGTGGCTGGCGCGGCTGCGCGAGCACACCGACAAGCCGGTGCGCTACCTCGTGCTCAGCCACTACCACGCCGTGCGCGTGCTGGGGGCGAGCGCGTTCGACGCCGACGTGATCGTGGCGCACGAGAACACGCGCGCCCTGGTGGCCGAGCGCGGCAAGCAGGACTGGGCCAGCGAGTTCGCCCGCATGCCGCGCCTGGCCGAGCAGGCCGACTCCGTGCCCGGCCTCACCTGGCCGACGCTCACGTTCTCCGACCGCGTCACGATCGACCTCGGCGGCGACCGCGGCGACCTCGTGCTGCAGTACCAGGGCCGCGGGCACACCGAGGGCGACATCGTGGGCTGGCTGCCGCGGGAGAAGATCCTCTTCGCCGGCGACCTCGTCGAGGCCGAGGCGGCGCTCTACACCGGCGACGCGTTCCACCGGGAGTGGGCCGCGTCCACGCTGGACCGGCTCGGCGACTTCGGCGCCGAGCAGCTGGTGGGCGGCCGGGGCGCGGTCAGCCAGGGCCGGGCGGCGTGCGACGCCGCGATCGCCCAGACCCGCGGCTTCCTGCACGTGATGATCCGCGAGGTCGGAGCGGTGCAGCTGCGCGGAGGCACCCTGAGAGAGGCGTTCGAGGCCACGCACGCCGCACTGGTGGACGACTACGGCCGCTGGCCGATCTTCGAGCACTGCCTGCCCTTCGACGTCTCGCGGCTCTGGGACGAGCTGTCGGGCGTGGAGCGGCCGGTGATCTGGACCGCCGAACGCGACCAGGAGGTCTGGGCGCAGCTGCAGGGCTCCTGAGATGGCCTGGTCACACGAGCCGGTCGTGATCGTCGGCGCCGGCCCGGTCGGGCAGACGGCGGCGCTGCTGCTCGCGCGCTGGGGCGTGCCCACGGTGGTGCTCGACCAGCGCCCCGAGCGCGACCTCGTCGGCTCCAAGGCGATCTGCCAGCAGCGCGACGTGCTCGACCTGTGGGACTCGCTCGGCGCCCGGGTGGCCGACGAGGGTCTCACGTGGACGGTCGCGCGGACGTTCCACCGCGACCGCGAGCTGTTCAGCCACACCTTCGCCGACGCGGGCCGCTCGGCCTTCCCGCCGTTCGTCAACATCTCGCAGTCGCGCACCGAGGAGCTGCTCGACGAGCGGATCGCCGCCGAGCCGCTGGTCGACCTGCGCTGGGGCGAGCGGGTGGTGGGGCTGGACGCCGGGGGCACGGTCCGCACCGAGCGCGGCGAGCGGCACGCGCCGTTCGTGCTGCTGTGCGGCGGTGCCCGCAGCGGTGACCTGCGCGGGCAGCTCGGGATCTCCTTCGACGGGCACTCGTTCGACGACCGCTTCCTCATCTGCGACATCCGAGCGCAGCTGCCCGGCTGGGCGAACGAGCGCAGGTTCTACTTCGATCCGCGATGGAACCCCGGGCGCCAGGTGCTCATCCACCCCTGTCCGGGTGGGACGTTCCGCATCGACTGGCAGGTGCCCGCCGGCTACGACCTCGACGCCGAGTCCGCGTCCGGCGCCCTCGACGCCCGCATCCGCGCGATCGTGGGCGAGACGCCCTACGAGGTCGTCTGGAAGTCGGTGTACCGCTTCCAGTCCCGCTGTGCGGACCGGATGCGCGTGGGCCGCGTCCTGCTGGCGGGCGACGCGGCGCACCTGGTCGCCCCCTTCGGCGCGAGGGGCCTCAACTCCGGCGTGGCCGACGCGGAGAACGCCGCCTGGAAGATCGCCTACGCCGGGCTCGGCTGGGCCGGCGACGAGCTGCTGGAGAGCTACCACCACGAGCGGCACGCGGCAGCGCGGGAGAACCTCGCGGTCACGACCGCGACCATGGACTTCCTCGTGCCGCCCGACGCCGGGCGGGCCCGGGCGAGGGCCGAGGTGCTGGCGGGCGCGGCCACCGACCCGGAACTGCGGGCGCGGGTCGACTCCGGACGGCTGGCGGAGCCGTTCTGGTACGTCGGCTCGCCGCTCACCACGCCGTGCCCGGAGCGGCCGTTCGCCGGGCGACCGCCGCGGGGCGGGGTGCCGGCGCCCGGGCCGGGTGTGCTGCTGCCCGACGTCCCGCTCGGTCCGGCGGCCGGCGGTGGTTCCCCCTCCCGTTCCGCAGGCCGCCTCCGGGGGCTGGCCAGGGCCGGCTTCCTCCTGCTGACCACCCCCGAGGTGGACCGCGCCGCGGTGGCCGAGGCGGTCGCCGCGGCCGCGGGCCCGGTCCGCGTCCTCGACACCGGGACCGCCGACGGCCCCCGCCCGGCCGAGGAGCCACGCCCGCCCCTGCCCGACGTGCTGGGGGCGCGGCCGGGTGAGGTGTGGGTCGTGCGTCCCGACGCCCACGTCGCCGCGGTCCTCACCCGCCCGTCCGGGCCCGAGATCATCGCAGCGCTGGCCCGTGCCACCGCGCGCGCCGAGAAGGAGGAACCCGATGTACTACACGCGGTCCGGTGACATCCCGCCCAAACGCCACACCCAGCACCGCCGCCCCGACGGCGCGCTGTACTACGAGGAGCTGATGGGCGAGGAGGGGTTCTCCTCCGACTCGTCGCTGCTCTACCACCGCGGCATCCCGTCGGCGATCGTCGACGCGTCGCCGTGGGAGCTGCCCGACCAGTCCACCACCGAGAACGCGCCCCTGCTGGCGCGCCACCTCAGGCTGCCCGAGCTGTTCGACGGCCGGGACCGGAAGGCGCTGGACGCCGTCACCGGGCGCCGGCTGGTGCTGGGCAACGCGGACGTGCGGATCTCCTACGTCGTGGCCGGCGAGCCGAGCCCGCTCTACCGCAACGCGGTGGGCGACGAGTGCGTGTACGTCGAGTCCGGCTCGGCGACGGTGGAGACCGTGTTCGGTGTGCTGTCGGCGCGGCCGGGCGACTACGTCGTGCTGCCCCGCTCCACGACGCACCGCTGGGTGCCGTCGGGCGACGAGCCGCTGCGGCTCTACGCGATCGAGGCCAACTCCCACATCGCGCCGCCCAAGCGCTACCTCTCCCGCTACGGCCAGCTGCTGGAGCACGCGCCGTACTGCGAGCGCGACCTGCACGGGCCGTCCGAGCCGCTGCTCGTGGACGCCGCCGACGTGGAGGTGCTGGTGAAGCACCGCGGCTCCCGCGGACTGGTCGGCACCCGCTACGTCGTGCCGACGCACCCGTTCGACGTCGTCGGCTGGGACGGCTGCCTCTACCCGTTCACGTTCAACGTCAGCGACTTCGAGCCGATCACCGGCCGGGTCCACCAGCCCCCGCCGGTGCACCAGGTGTTCGAGGGCCAGAACTTCGTGATCTGCAACTTCGTGCCCCGCAAGGTCGACTACCACCCGCTGGCCGTGCCCGTCCCCTACTACCACTCCAATGTGGACTCCGACGAGGTGATGTTCTACTGCGGCGGGAACTACGAGGCTCGCCGGGGCTCGGGGATCGCCCAGGGCTCGGTCAGCCTGCACCCCGGCGGCCACTCGCACGGCCCGCAGCCGGGCGCGATCGAGCGGGCGCTGGGTGCGGAGTTCTTCGACGAGCTCGCCGTCATGGTCGACACGTTCCGGCCGCTGGAGCTGGGCGAGGGTGCGCGCGCCACCGACGACGGCGCGTACGCGTGGAGCTGGTCGCGGACATGAGCGAGGGTTTCGGCGTGGCCACCCTGCCCTACGGCGTGTTCAGCACCGCGGACGGCCGCCGCCGCGTCGGGGTCGCGATCGGCGACGACGTGCTCGACGCGGGCGCCGCGGCCGAGGGCACCGCGTTCGCCGGCGTGCTCGGATCGTCCTCGCTGGACCCGCTGCTCGCCGCGGGCCGCGACACCTGGCGGGAGGTGCGTGCCGCGGTCGCCGGGTGGGCGGCCGCACCGCGGCCCGGCCTCCTGCACCGGCAGGCCGACGTCACGCTGTACCTGCCGTTCACCGTCGGCGACTACGTGGACTTCTACGCCAGCGAGCAGCACGCCACCAACGTCGGCCGGATCTTCCGGCCGGGCTCGGCGCCGTTGACCCCCAACTGGAAGCACCTGCCGATCGGCTACCACGGCCGCTCCGGCTCCGTCGTGGTCTCCGGCACCGGCATCGTCCGGCCGTGCGGGCAGCGCCGGGGCGACCCCGATCCGGTGTTCGGGCCCTCGACGCGGCTCGACATCGAGGCCGAGGTCGGCTTCGTCGTCGGCACCGGGTCCGCGCTGGGCAGCCGCATCGCGGTGGAGGACTTCGCCGAGCACGTGTTCGGGGCGTTCCTGCTCAACGACTGGTCCGCTCGTGACGTGCAGGCCTGGGAAGCGGTTCCGCTCGGGCCGTTCCTGGGCAAGTCGTTCGCCACGTCGATCTCGCCGTGGGTGGTGCCGCTGGACGCCCTGTCCGCCGCCCGCGTGGCGCCGCCGCACCGCGATCCCGAGCCCCTGCCCTACCTGCGCGACGCCGACGACTGGGGCCTCGACCTCGCCATCGAGGTGCGGCTCAACGGCCAACCGGTCACCCGACCGCCGTTCTCGGCCATGTACTGGACGCCCGCGCAGATGCTCGCGCACATGACCGTCAACGGCGCCCCGACCCGGCCCGGCGACGTCTACGCCTCCGGCACGGTCAGCGGGCCGCAACGCGACCAGCGCGGCTCGTTCCTGGAGCTCTCGTGGGGCGGCACCGAGCCGTTCACCCTGGCCGACGGCACGACGCGCACGTTCCTGGAGGACGGCGACACCGTCACCATCAGCGCCACCGCGCCCGGCCCCGGCGGGGAGCGCATCGGGTTCGGCGAGGTCACCGGCACGGTCCTGCCCGCCCGCCCGTGACCACCGACCGACACCGCGGGGTGACGTGGGCGATCGGCGTTGGACGTAGCGCCACGACCGGGGCATCGTGGTGACCGACAGTGATACCGATCGTGCACGGACGGAGTCTCCCCCCATGACCATTGCCGCCGACCGCCTGGCCCGGGCCCACCCCCTCGATCCCGTGATCGGCGAGGAGGTCAGCGAGGTCCGGCGCATCCTCGACGACGCCGGGCTGGTCACCGACGGCACCCGCTTCGTCTACGTCGGGCTCGACGAGCCGGACAAGGCACAGGTGCTGGCCCACGAGCCCGGCCACGCCGTGGATCGCCGGTTCCGCGCGCTCCTGCTCGACGTCGTCGCGCAGGTCTCGCGCGACGTGGTGGTGGACGTGACCGCCGGGTCCGTCGTCTCCGAGACCGTGCTCGACACGGCCGTCACCGGGCAGCTCCCGGTGCTCGACGAGGAGTTCGAGCTGGTGGAGCAGCTGCTGTCCACCGACGAGCGGTGGCTCGCGGCGCTGGCCGCCCGCGACCTCGACGTGCACACGGTGCGGGTGGCCCCGCTCTCGGCAGGCGTCTACGCCGACGAGTACCCGGGCGAGGCGGGCCGCCGCGTGCTGCGCGGCCTCGCGTTCGTGCAGAACTCGCCCGAGGACCCCGCGTGGGCGCACCCGATCGACGGGCTCGTCGCCTACGTCGACACCGGAAACCGCGTGGTCGACCAGGTGATCGACACCGGCGTGGTGCCCATCCCGCCCGGCACCGGCAACTACGACGACCCCGAGGTGCGCGGGCCGCTGCGCACCACCCAGAAGCCGATCGAGATCACCCAGCCCGACGGCTCCAGCCTCACGTGCGAGGGCAACGCACTGACCTGGGAGAAGTGGTCACTCAGGGTCGGCTTCGACGCCCGCGAGGGCCTGGTGCTGCACCAGATCGGCTTCGACGAGGGTGCCGGCGTGCGGCCGATCGTCTACCGCGCGTCGATCGCCGAGATGGTGGTGCCCTACGCCGACCCGGCGCCGGTGCGCTCGTGGCAGAACTACTTCGACACCGGCGAGTACCTGGTCGGTCGCTACGCCAACGCGCTGGAGCTGGGCTGCGACTGCCTCGGCGACATCACCTACCTCGACGCCGTGATCTCCGACGAGCAGGGCAACCCGCGCACGCTGCCCAACGCCGTCTGCATCCACGAGGAGGACTACGGGATCCTCTGGAAGCACACCGACCTGTGGACCGGTTCGGTGCAGACCCGCCGCCAGCGCCGCCTGGTGATCTCGTTCTTCACCACCGTCGGCAACTACGACTACGGGTTCTACTGGTACCTCTACCTCGACGGCACGATCGCGTTCGAGGCCAAGGCCACCGGCGTGGTGTTCACCTCCGCTCACCCCGGCGGCGAGTACCCCTACGCCTCGCAGATCGCCCCGGGTCTCGGCGCGCCGCTGCACCAGCACCTGTTCAGCGCCCGGCTCGACATGACCGTCGACGGCACCTCCAACCGCGTGGAGGAGGTGGACGTGCAGCGGGTGCCGATGGGCCCGGACAACCTGCGCGGCAACGCCTTCGCCGTCGCGCACACGACGCTCGGCACCGAGTCGGCCGCCCAGCGCGACGCCGACCCGTCGAAGAACCGGGTGTGGCACATCGTCAACCCGGAGAAGACCAACGGCGTGGGCCGGCCGGTCGGCTACGTCCTGACGCCCGAGGGCCTGCCGACGCTGCTGGCCGACCCGGAGTCGTCCATCGCGAAGCGGGCGGCGTTCGCCACGAAGCACCTCTGGGTCACCCGGTACGCCCGCGAGGAGCGCTACTCGGCGGGCGACTTCGTCAACCAGCACGTCGGCGGCACGGGCCTGCCCGCCTACGCCGCCGCGGACCGTGACATCGACGGCCAGGACGTCGTGGTGTGGCACACGTTCGGGCTCACCCACGTGCCCCGGCCCGAGGACTGGCCGGTCATGCCCGTCGACTACACCGGCTTCACGCTCAAGCCCGTCGGCTTCTTCGACCGCAACCCGACGCTCGACGTTCCGGCGTCGACGTCGGCCCACTGCTCCTCGGGCTGAGGCGCCACATGGGCGGCCTCTCCGCGCAGCTGAACGAGGCCGGCTGGATCGTGCTGGACCGTCGGGCGGCGTGCGGACCGCCGACGGCGCAGCTCGACCAGCTCGACCGGACGGACGGGCCACTCGTCGACGATCCGGAGGAGGACGCCCGCATCGAACGGCTTCCCGGCGAGGTTCTGGTGCGCCTCGCCGCGCCCTCTCCGCACGGGTCGTCGAGCGGATCCGACGGCCTACGGCACCGCCGAGCGCTTCCGGCTCTGGATGATCGAGTCCACGACGCCGTAGTCGAGGGCCTGCTGGGCGTCGAGGATCGTGTCGCGCTCGACGTCGGCGTGGATCTGGTCCGGGGTCCGCCCGGTGTGGTGGGCGAGCGTCGCCTCCATCAGCGCGCGCAGGCGCGTCATCTCGGCCGCGTGCAATTCCAGGTCCGACACCTGGCCCTGGATGCCCCCGGACGAGGCCGCCCCGCGGCCAGTTACGGCAGCTGCTCGACGACGTCGGCGGGCGACGGCATCGCCGCGATCTCGGCCGCCAGCCGCCTCGTCGCGTCCCGGGTGTGCCGCAACCGGGTCTGCACGGTCCGGCCGTGAGCCACCGTTCTGACGGTGGGC
>JBBQEF010000058.1:0-20523 GCA_038320445.1 Mycobacteriales bacterium | reverse complement strand
ATCCCCGGCCACGGCTCCGACGTGATGCGCGCACTGATCGTCGCGAGCGGCCCGCGGTTCGCCGCACTGGCCGACGACCTCGGCGCCCCGCCGCTCCTGATGCCGCGCGAGGTGCTGTGGGTGGCCGTCGACGACGAGGGGGAGCGCTCGCTCGCTGCTCACCTGGCCGAGCGGGCCGGCGAGCCGTTCGCGCCCGTGCCGATCACCGGCACCGAGGCCGAGCGGCGCTGCCGCGCGCTCGCCCCCGGCGTCGTGCGGGCCGCGGCGTCGACCGGAAGCGCCGCCGACGTCGACACCGATGCGCTGCACCGGGCCTACGTCCGGGGGCTGCGGGCCCGCGGCGGCACGGTGCGCACCGCCGCCCCGGTCTCCGCGGTCACACGGCGGGCCAGGCACTGGCGGGTCGTGGCCGGCGGCGAGGTGATCGACACCGCGCTCGTCGTCGACGCGGCCGGCGCCTGGGCCGACGCCGTCGCCGATCTCGCCGGGGTGCCCCGGATCGGGCTCGTCCCGCACCGGCGCACGATCGCGATCGCCCGGGTGCCCGATCCGTCGCGGCTGCGCGGGCCCGTCCGGTCCCCGATGGTCTGCGAGGCCGACGACCGCTTCTACTTCAAGGCCGAGGGCGACGACCTCCTGCTGTCCCCGGGCGACGAGACGCCCGTCGAGCCCGGCGACGCCCGCCCCGACGCGCTCGACGTCGCGCTCGGGCTGGAGCGGGTGGAGGCGGTGACGAAGCTGGGCCTGCGATCGGTGCGCACCAGCTGGGCCGGGCTGCGCTCGTTCGTGCCCGACCGGCGGCCCGTGGTGGGGGAGTGGCCCGGGCACCCGGGGTTCGCGTTCGTGGCCGGCCAGGGCGGGTCCGGCATCGAGACCGCCCCGGCGCTCTCGGCGTACGCCGCGGCCGTCCTGACCGGGGAACCGGTGCCCCCGGACATCGACGTCGCCGCGTCGGCGCTGCACCCGTCCCGTCTGTAAGCTGACGCTTACATCAGCGTGAAGGAGAACGGTGACCCCGACCCTGTTCGACGGCAGCTTCTGGAACGACCCCTACCCCGCGTACGAGGCCGCGCGGGACGACGAGCCGGTCCGCAAGGTCGATCTGCCCGACGGCCCGGTATGGATGATGTTCCGTCATTCCGATGTGCGCGCCGCACTGGCCGACTCGCGGCTGAGCAAGGACTGGCGCTACACGCTGCCCGTCGAGCAGCGGGCGGAGATGGCGGCCACGCCGATGCCGATGATGATTCTGATGGACCCGCCGGAGCACACGCGGCTGCGCAAGCTGGTCTCGCGCACGTTCACGGTGCGCCGGATGGAGGAGCTGCGGCCGCGCGTCGAGGAGCTCGCCTCGCAGCTGCTCGACGCGCTGCCCGCCACCGGCACCGTCGACATCATGGCCGAGTACATCTTCCCGCTGCCGGTGTTCGTGATCTGCGAGCTGCTGGGCGTGCCCGCCGACGACCGCGAGGACTTCGCCGCGTGGTCGAACGTCATGGTCGACGAGTCCACACGCGACCAGGCCATGGACGCCGGCGCCAAGATGCACGAGTACCTCTCCCGGCTGATCGACGCCAAGCGGGCCGAGCCGGACGACGCCCTGATCAGCGCGCTCATCGAGGTGGCCGACGGCGGCGACAAACTCTCGCAGGACGAGCTGGTCGCCATGGCGATGATGCTCCTGATCGCAGGCCACGAGACCACCGTCAACCTCATCGCGAACGGCCTGCTCGCGCTGCTCACCCACCCCGAGCAGCTCCAGCGGCTGCGGGCGCAGCCGGACCTGCTCCCGTCGGCGGTGGAGGAGTTCCTGCGCTGGGACTCGCCCGTGCACAGCACACCGGCGCGGTTCGCGGCGGAGGACGTCGAGTACGCGGGCGTCACGATCCCGGCCGGGGCGGTCGTGGTGCTGTCGCTCGCCGCGGCCAACCGCGACCCGGGACGCTTCGACGAGCCCGAGCAGCTGCGGGTCGATCGGGACGCCGGCGGCCACGTCGCGTTCGGCCACGGGTTGCACCACTGCCTCGGCGCGCAGCTGGCCCGTATCGAGGGCCAGGAGGGCATCGGGATGCTGCTGGCCCGGCGCCCGGACCTCGCGCTCGCGGCGGATCCGGCCGACCTGACCTACCGCCGCAGCGCGCTGATCCGCGGCCTGCGCACGCTGCCGGTGACGATGAGCGGCTGACGTCACCGTCCCCGTTGCCGGGTTGCTGCAACCGGGCGTGGCGCGCGTCTTAGGGTCCTGACATGAGCGCGCTCTTCGACCCGCTGTTCGGCGCCGACCGGGTCGCGGCCCGGCTCGACGACGCCTCGTGGGTCGCGGCGCTGGTGGCCGTCGAGGTGACCCTGGCCCGGGCCGCCGCCGAGCACGGCGTGATCCCGGCCGCCCACGCGGAGGCGATCGCCGTCGCGGCCTCCGGGCTGGACGTGGACGTCCGCGCGCTCGGCCGGGCCGCCGTCGAGGGCGGCAACCCGGTGATCCCGCTGGTCCGGCTGCTGCGCGAGGCCGCGGGCGACGCCGGCCCGTCCGTGCACCCCGGCGCCACCAGCCAGGACGTCATGGACACCGCCGCGGCGTTGCTCGTGGGCTGGGCCGGGGAGATCCTGCTCGACGACCTGCGCGCCGCCGCCGACGCCGCCGCCGCGCTCGCCGTCACCCACCGGGACACGCCGATGATCGCCCGGACGCTGGGCCAGCAGGCGCTGCCCACCACGTTCGGCCTGGTCGCGGCGGGCTGGTGCACCGGCCTGGACCGTGCCCGGACCGGTATGGCGCGGGTGCTCGCCGACCTGCCCGTCCAGCTCGGGGGTGCCGCCGGCACCCTCGCCTCCCTGCACCCGCACGGGCCCGCCGTCGTCACGTCGCTGGCCCGCGCCCTGCGGCTGGCCGACGCGGCGCCGTGGCACACCGAGCGCACGCGCGTCGGTGAGCTGGCCGGCGTGCTGGCGGTGGCCGCCGGGGCGTGCGCGAAGCCGGCCACCGACGTGGTCCTGCTGGCCGGCACCGAGCTCGGGGAGGTGTCGGAGGCCGCGCCGGGCGACTCGTCGTCGATGCCGCACAAACGCAACCCGATCGCCGCCGTCACCGCCCGCGCCGCCGCCCGCCGCGCGCCCGGCCTCGCGGCGGTGCTGCTGGCCGCGGCCGACCACGAGCACCAGCGCGCCGCCGGGGCCTGGCACGCCGAGTGGCAGACCCTCGACGACCTGCTGCGCGCGACCGGCGGCGCGGCTTCCCGCCTGCGGGTGTCCCTGGAGGGCCTGCGCGTCCATCCCGCCCGGATGGCCGAGAACCTGCAGAACACCCGGTCGGGGTCGGGCCACGCCGCCGACCTGGTGGACCGGTTGCTGGCCGAGCGGCCGTCCTGATCGGAGCGGGCTCCGGTCGCGCGACCGGGCCCGCGTGGTCTCCCGGGCGTGCCGCTGCGGACCGTCGGCGGACACTGTCCCCATGACCCCGCTCGATGTGATCACCCGCTACTACGAGGGCTGCTCCACCGGCGACGTCGACGTCATGGTGAGCACGCTCGACGCTGACGTCGTGCACTGGTTCCTCGCCCCCAACCCCGGCTCGGCGGCGGTCCGCGGAGGCGCTTACCTGGCCCGCTACTGGCGCAAGGTGCAGGGCATGATCGATGCCCGCTGGGTGGTCGATCACTGCCTCGCGGGCGAGCGCGAGGCAGTGATCGAGTGGACGATGTACTGGCGGTCCGAGGGGGCCGTCGTCGCCACCCGTGGAGCGGAGTGGTTCACGTTCTCCGCCGAGGGGCTGATCACGGAGATCCGCTCCTACTACCAGCAGCGCCCGGTGACCACGGAGCTCGACGGCTTCCCGTACGCCGGGCGCGGCTACTCGACCAGATCGACTCCGTGAACCTGCTCCGCACTCACGGCGGGAGCCCCAGGCGACCGCCCAGCCAGGGCAGCTCGGCCTCCAGGCCGGGTCCCCAGACGCCCCAGGTGTGGGCGCCCGGGAGCACGGTCAGGTGGGCCGGGATCCCGGCCGCGTCCAGGGCGGCGAGCACCGCCTGTGCCTGCGGCCGGTACACGCGGTCCTGCGCCCCGACGACCACCGCGCCCGCGGTGCCCGGGAATCGCCTGTTCACGAGCAGGTGGAGCGGGTCGACCGCGTCGAACGCCGCGTCGGCGCCCGGCCCGTCCCCGAACGCGGCCTGCACCGTCTCGGCCCGGGACCCGAGCGTGGGTCCGGTCTCGCCGGAGATGTCGAGGAACGTCGGGTAGACCTGCGGTGCGGTGAGCGCGAGCTGCAGCGCGCACGTGCCGCCGTAGGAGAGCCCCGCAACGGCCCGACCGGCGCCGGCCTGCAGGTTCCCGTCGATCCACGCCGGCACGTCCACGGACAGGTAGGTGGCGGCGTGGCCCAGCTGCGAGTCCAGACACAGCGGGTCCGCGAGCTCCGAGCCCAGGTCGTCGGGCATGACGACGACGGGTGCGAGGCCCTGGTGGGCGGCGGCGTAGCGGTCCATCCGGGCGGCGAGCTGCCCGCCGTCGAGCCAGTCGCCCGGCTCGCCGGGCTGCCCCCCGAGCAGCACCAGCACCGGCAGCTCGGCGCGCACACCGCTGAGGTAGGCAGGCGGCAGGTAGACCCAGCCGGGGCGGGCGCCGAATCCCGAGACGGTTCCCGGGATGTCGACCTGCGCCACGCGTCCGGTGGCGGGCATCGCGCGAGGCTGGATCCAGCCGGCCACGGGGACCGTGCTCTGCGCGCGGGCCGGCACCGAGGCGAACGCGATCTGGTCGGCGTAGCCCACGCCCAGCGCGGTGCGCACGGTCGGGACCTCGCCGTAGTAGTGGTTGACCCCCGACGCGGCCGCTCCCACCACCACGACCGTCGCCACGCTGACGACGCCGAGCCGCGCCCCCGCGCGGCGGGCGGCGACGGCGAGCGCCACCGCGCTCAGCGCGGCCGCGGTCCACGCCAGCACGGCCCGGGGGAGCGGCTCGGCGAACGCGATGCGGGAGACCAGCGCGATCAGGGCCGCGAGCACGGCGCCGCAGGCCAGCGCGAGCGGCACCGAACGCAGCCACCAGCTCCGCGCCCGGCCGCGGGTGCGGAGCAGCACCAGCGCAGCTCCCCCGCCCGCCACACCGATCACGACCGGGAGCGGACCGTGCAGCAGCGACCAGTCGAGCACGACCCGATGATCCTCGCTGCCCCCCGCCCGCGAGTCGGCACGTCCCCGTGCGCGAGTCGGTACGCTCCCGTGCGCGAAAGGACGTGAACCCGGGTTGTCTCCCACCGAGCCGAGACGCGCGACTCGCGCACGGAATCGTGCCGACTCGCGGGGTGGGAATGGGTGATCGCGCCGGGCGGTTCGGACTGGACATGGCGTACCTGGCGGTGGAGGTGTCCGGGGCCGGTCGGCACCCCGACGCCTGGAGGCGGTCCGGCGACGTTCTCACGGCGTCCTACCACGTGGAGCTGGCGCGACTCGCCGCTCGCGCCGGCGTCGACTTCCTGGCGCTGGCCGACTCGTTCGCCGAACCGGCCGATCCGCTGCCCACCCTCGACGCCGTGGCGATCGCCGCTCGCGTCGCGCCGGTGGTCCCCGGGATCGGCCTGGTGCCGACCGTCACCGTCACCCACACCGAGCCGTTCCACATCTCCAAGGCGATCGCCACGCTCGACCTCGTCTCGTCCGGGCGCGCCGGCTGGGAGGTCGCCGTGTCGCGGACCGCCGCCGAGGCCGAGCTGTTCGGCCGCAAGCCCGCCGCGCCGCCCGCCGAGCTGTGGCGCGAGGCGGCCGAGGCGGTCGAGGTCGTGGTGCGGCTGTGGGACTCCTGGGAGGACGACGCCGTCATCCGCGACGCGACCACCGGCCGCTACATCGACCGCGACAAGCTGCACTACATCGACTTCACCGGTGAGTTCTTCTCCGTGAAGGGCCCGTCGATCACCCCGCGCAGCCCGCAGGCCCACCCGCTCGTGGTGGTCGCCGACGAGCCGGACTCGCGCGGCGTCGCCGCCGCGTGGGCCGATGTCGTGCGGATCGCGGCCCCGGATCTCTCCGCCGCGCACGCCGCCCGTACGCGGGTGCGTGCGGCCGTGGCCGCAGCCGGTCGCGATCCCGACGACGTGGCGGTGCTGCTGGACGTCGAGGCGTTGCTCGGTGCCGGACTCGACCCGCTCGAGCCGTCGTCCGTGCTGGTCACCGGTGACGCGACCGCGCTGGTCGACCTCATGGAGGAGGCCGTGCGGGGCGGTGCGGCGGACGGCGTCACGCTCGTGCCGCTCGCGCTGCCGAGCGGGATGCAGGCGATCGCCGACGAGATCGCGCCCCGCCTCGGCTGGGCGACCGGGCCGTCCGGCTCGCTGCGCGAGCGCTTCGGCCTCGCCCGACCCGCCAACCACTTCGCGGAGGCCGGCTCGTGAAGAAGCAGATGCATCTCGCCGCGCACTTCCCCGGCGTCAACAACACCACGGTCTGGAGCGATCCGGATTCCGGTAGCCAGACCGACTTCGGCTCGTTCGTGCACTTCGCGCAGACCGCCGAGCGCGGCCTGTTCGACTTCCTGTTCCTGGCCGAGGGCCTGCGGCTGCGCGAGCACCAGGGCAAGATCCACGACCTGGACGTGGTCGGCCGCCCCGACACGCTCACGGTGCTGGGCGCGATCGCCGCCGTCACCACGCACCTGGGGCTCGGCGGCACGATCAACACGACGTTCAACGAGCCGTACGAGCTGGCCCGCCAGTTCGCGTCGCTCGACCACCTCTCCGGCGGCCGCGCGGCCTGGAACCTCGTCACCAGCTCCGACGCGTTCACCGGCGAGAACTTCCGCCGCGGCGGATTCCTGCGCCCCGAGCAGCGCTACGACCGCGCACAGGAGATCCTCGACGCGGCCCGATCGCTCTGGCTGAGCGATCGCGAACCGGTCCGGCACCGGAGCGAGCAGTTCTCGTTCTCCGGACGGTTCTCGCTGCCGCCGACGCCACAGGGGCACCCGGTGCTGATCCAGTCCGGCGACTCCGACGCGGGTCGTGAGTTCGGCGCCGAGACGGCCGACGCGATCTTCTCCCGACACGGCTCCCTGGAGTCGGGTCAGGCTTTCTACCAGGATCTCAAGGGACGGATGCCGCGCCACGGCCGCCGTCCGGAGGAGATCGCGATCCTCCCGGCCACCACGTTCGCCCTCGGCGACACGCCCGAGGAGGCCGAGGAGAACGGGCACCGGATCCGCACCGCGCAGGTCGGCCCGCAGACGGCCATCGCCTTCCTGGAGCAGGTCTGGGGCCGGGACCTGTCGGCCTACGACCCGGACGGCCCGCTGCCCGACGTCGACCCCGACCCCGGTGCCGAGATCACCCGCGGGCGCGTCCGGCACGACAAGGACCCGCTCGCCGTGGCGGAGCGGTGGCGGGAGCTCGCCCGGTCCAAGGGCGGGCTGAGCATCCGCGAGCTGGTCATCGAGACGACGGCCCGGCAGTCGTTCGTCGGGACGCCGAAGCAGGTCGCGCTGCAGATGGACGCCGACGTGCAGGCCGAGGCCAGCGACGGCTTCATCCTCGTGCCGCACCTGGTGCCCGGCGGCCTGGACGAGTTCGTGGCCACGGTCATCCCGGAGCTGCAGGACCTCGGCAGCTACCGAACCGAGTACACCGGCCCCACCCTGCGCGACCACCTCGGTCTCGCCCGCCCGAGCCTGACGGGATCGTCTCGGGCGACCGGCTGACCGCCGTCCCCATCTCCGCGAGGCCCGCGCGCGCCCGGGGCCCGACTCGCGCACGGGAACGTCCCGACTCGCGCACGGGAACGTGCCGACTCGCGGGTGGGGGTGGGGCTACAGCCAGCCGCGGTCGCGGGCCGTGTTCGCCGCCTCGATGCGGTTGCGCACGCCGAGCTTCGTGATCACCGTGGACAGGTAGTTGCGGACCGTGCCCTCGGCCAGGTGCAGCCGCGCGGCGATGTCGGTGTTGGGCAGGCCGTCGGCGGCCAGGCGCAGGACGTCGCGCTCGCGGTCGGTCATCGGATCGGCACCGTCCCACGCGGCGACGGCCAGCGCCGGATCGACGACGCGCTGCCCCGCATGCACCCGCCGGACGGTGTCGACGAGCTGGTCCACCGGCGCGTCCTTGAGCACGTAGCCCGACACCCCCGATTCCAGCGCCCGGCGCAGGTAGCCCGAGCGCGCGAAGGTCGTGACGATCACGAGTCGGGTGCGGGCGCCGTCGCGGCGCAGTTGCGCGGCCACGTCCAAGCCGCTCATCCCGGGCATCTCGACGTCGGTGACCAGCACGTCCGGGTCGTGCAGGCGGACGGCGTCCAATGCGGCCGGGCCATCGGCGGCGGTCGCCACCACGTCCAGGTCCGGTTCCAGCGCGAGGAGCTGGGCGAACGCGCCGAGCACCATCGCCTGGTCCTCGGCGAGCACCAGCCGGATGGTCACGCCGAGTGCCCCTCGACCAGTGCCGCGGTCACGGCAACCGCGGCGGGCACCGCGACCGTCAGCGCAGTGCCGCCCCGGTGCACGTCGCCCCCGAGCGCGGCGATCCGCTCGCGCATGCCGGTGAGGCCGGTGCCCTCTCGGGCTCCCCCGCCGACGCCGTCGTCCGTGACCTCCAGCAGCACGTTCTCACCCGCCCGGCGCAACGCCACGGCGCAGCTTCCGGCGTGGGCGTGACGCACGACGTTGGTGACGGCCTCGCGCAGGGCGAGCGCGAGGGCGGTCTCGGTGGACGGGGTGAGCGCGAGATCCGGGTCGCGGGCGACGAGGAGCTCCACGCCGGCGGCGGCGAGCGCGTCGCGTGAGACGGTGAGCTCCTCGTCGAGCGCCACGTGCCGCCATCCGGCGACGGTGGCCCTGACCTCGGTCAGCGCGGCTCTGGCCGCTTGCTCGACCTCGGCCATCTCGGCGGCTCCCGCGGCCGGGTCGCTGCGGGTGAGACGTTGGGCGAGCTGTGATCGCACCACGATCCCGGTCAGGGTCTGGCCCAGGAGGTCGTGCAGGTCGCGGGAGATGCGCTCGCGCTCGGTCAGCGTGGCGAGGTGACCGATGCGGGCGTGCTCCACGCGCAGGGCGTCCGCCGCACGGCGCCGATCGACGGCCTCGATGCAGGCCAGCCCGATGATCCAGACGAAGCAGAGCGACGGCAGGAAGGCCAGCAGCCGCCAGGGGAAGGGGATGGGTGAGACGACGGCGATCACGCCGAGCAGCGCCGTGAGCCCGATCAGCCAGCGGGTCGATGCCCGGCGCGACAGGTGGTTGCCCGCGAACGCGGCGGCGTAGATCAGGAAGACGCCGGCGTAGGAGTTCACCGGGAAGACGAGCACGCCGATCACGGTGGAGATCGCCGGCGACCACCGCCGCACCGTCCCGTCGCGGTTCTCGGCGATGACGTAGATCGGCACGAAGACGACGACGGCCCCGGCGACGACGGCCCAGGCGAACGCCCCCGTCGCCGGGTCGGAGAGCGGCTGCAACACCAGCATGGCCAGGTAGAGCAGCGGCCACAGGCACAGCACCCGGCGCAGCGGCGTCGTCGTGCCACCCTCCGCGCTCATACCCGCAGGTTACGGTAGGCCCACCCCGCGAGAGCCCCCGCGACGGCAGTGGTCACCAGCAGCGCCAGCACGTTCGCCGTCGCGTCCGCCCCGGTCAGCTGGGCGAGCGCCAGCTGCGACAGGTGGTAGGTCGGCAGGAACGGCGCCACGTTCTGGATGAACGCCGGCATGTAGTCGAGCGGGAACCACAGTCCCGAGGCGATCACCATCGGGAACAGCACGGCGTTGAGGATCGCCGCCGCCGCGTTGGGCGAGGCGACGAACCCGACGGCGAGGCTGATCAGCGCGAACGGGAGCCCGCCCAGCAACAGCACGGCCACCAGCCGCAGGATGGTGCCGATCCCGAGCACCGGTCCGGCGACGGCCGCCGTCACCGCGACGAGCGCGGCCATCACGAGCAGGGCGTAGGGCAGGGCGGCGATCACCTTGGCGCCGATCGTCGCGCCCACCGGCGCCCCGGAGACCTTCTTCACGCGCATCCAGCCCGTGGTGCGGTCCTCGGCCGTGCGGATGCCGGGGTTCATCAGCATCACCGACACGACGCCGTAGGTGCCGTAGGTGGCCAGCATGGTCGCGGCCACGGGCAGCCCCGACGGCGCGGGCTGGTTGCCGAACAGCGACACGAACATCGCGAAGAAGCCCACCGGGAACAGCACCGAGAAGAACAGGGCGGTCGGTTCCCGGAGGATGGCCCGCAGGCCCTCGGCCACCTCGACGCCCAGCACCCGGACGCCGGGTGCGGCCACAGTCATCGCGCTCATGCCGATACCTCTGTCTTCTCGTCGTGACCGGGGATGTCCTCGCCGGTCAGGGCAAACATCGCCTGCTCCAGCCCCGCCCCCTCGACCCGCAGGTCGGTGAGCGTGTCGTCCGCACTCAGCCACGCCCGCAGGACGGTCTCGGGCACAGCGGTCGCAACCCGCACGCGGTCTCCGTCGCGGCGCACCGACAGGACGCCGTCGAACGCCCGCAGCGCGACGTCGTCCAGGCCGGTCCGGGCCGAGATCGTGCGGTCGGGCAGGAGCGCGCTGAGGGCGGCGGGCGTGTCCACCGCGACGACCCGGCCCCCGTGCAGGATCACGACCCGGTCGGCGACGGCGGCCGCCTCCTCCACGATGTGCGTGGTCAGCACGATGCCCACGCCGGCGTCGCGGCGCGCCGTGATGGTGCGCCAGAACGCCCGCCGCGCCGTGACGTCCAGGCCGGTGGTCGGCTCGTCGAGCAGCAGGAGATCGGGCTCGCCGACCAGCGCCATGGCCAGCGCGACCCGCTGCCGCTGACCGCCCGACAGCTTCCCCGAGCGCCGCCCGGCGAGCTCCGTGATGCCCACCTCGGCGAGCACCGGGCCGGCTGCGGACGCCGCCCGCCCGGCGCGCGCCGCGGCACCGCGCACCAGCTCGCCGACCTTCAACGTGCGGGGCAAGCCCATCGACTGCTGCACGACGCCGAGGTGGCGGCGGGTCGCGGCGCGCCGCGGGTCGGCGCCGCACACGCGGACCTCGCCCTCCTGCACCGCCAGCAGCCCCGTCGCGAGCCCGATCAGCGTCGACTTGCCGGCGCCGTTGGGGCCCAGCAGCGCCACGCACTCCCCGGGCGTGACGTCCAGCTCGACCCCCGACAGTGCCTGCACCAGCCCGTAGCGGTGGTGCACCCCGGCGATCCTCAGTACTTCGTCCATGCCGGCAACGATGCTCGGAATCCTGTGCACCGGGCAGTGGGGCGAGTCAGGACCCGGATCTGACAGATGTCACGTCGACTGCTCGGCGCGGCCGGACCGACGTCGTCTCAGGCCGATACCGCGTGGCGGCTCTCCACCTCGCGCAGCAGCCGCGCCACGGCCGCCTCGCGCCCTGACGGGAGAGCAGCGCCCGTGCCGAGGCGGATCGATCGGGCGAACACCGGGCCTGACCTGCCCGTTCCGTATCGCCCAGGTGATGGGGGCTGGGCCGTTCGGGGAGGGCGGAGGTGCGCGCCGTGACCTATGGTCAGCAGGTGGCCGAACGCGTGCTGTGCACGATCGACAGGGGTGTCGCCGATGTCCGGCTCGACCGGCCCGACAAGCTGAACGCGCTCGACGACGCCATGTTCACGGCGCTGGCGCAGACCGGTGCCGCGCTGCGGTCCGAGCCGGGCCTGCGCGCGGTGGTGCTGTCGGGCAACGGCCGGTCGTTCTGCGCCGGGCTGGACCGCACCGCCTTCGCCGCGATGGCCGAGGGCCGCGCCTGGCTCCCCGCCGCGGCCGACGCTGCGCCCACCGGTCCGGACGGTCTCTCCCGCGGGCAGCGGGCCGTGCTCGCGTGGCACCTGCTCCCGGTCCCGGTGATCGCCGCGGTCCGGGGGCACGCGCTCGGCGGCGGGCTGCAGCTCGCGCTCGGCGCCGACATCCGCATCGTCGCGCCCGACGCCCTCCTGTCGGTGAGGGAGATCCGCTGGGGACTCACCCCGGACATGGCGGGCACCCAGCTCCTGCCGCGGCTCGTCGGCCCGGACGTCGCCGCCGAGCTGACGTGGACCGGCCGCACCGTGGGGGCCGAGGAGGCCGTCCGGATCGGGCTGGCCACCCGCCTCGCCGCGGACCCCCTCGCGGCCGCGCAGGAGCTCGCCGCGTCGATCGCGGCGCGCAACCCCGACGCGGTGCGCACGGCCAAGAGTCTCATCGACGCCGCCTACACCGGATCGATGGCCGAGGGCCTCGCCGCGGAGCGGCGGGCGTTGCACGCGATCATGGGCAGCCCGAACCAGCGGGAGGCCGCGTCCGCGACGCTGGAACAGCGGGAGCCGCAGTTCACGGACGGAGCGCACCGATGACGCAGGTGGCCGCCGATCTCGTCCTCGCCGACCTCGACGACGACGGCGTCCTCACCCTCACGCTGAACCGGCCCGAGCGCCGCAACGGCTGGACCGTGGAGCTGAAGGACGCCTACTACGCCCGGCTGAGCGCCGCGGCGTCGGACCCGGACGTGCGCGTCGCGGTGGTCACGGGCGCCGGCACGACGTTCTGCCCCGGCGCGGACCTCACGCGCCTGGACGGCCTCGCCCGGGAGGGCGCGCGTCTGCCCCACGTGACGGTGGACGTCCCCCGGAACTTCCCGAAGCCGATCATCGCTGCGATCAACGGGGCCTGCGCGGGAGTCGGGCTCGTGCACGCCCTGTTCTGCCACGTCCGCTTCGCGGCCGAGGGCGCCCGGTTCTCCACCTCCTTCGCCCGGCGGGGGCTGGCCGCCGAGTACGGCATCGCGTGGACGCTCCCGCGCCTGGTCGGCGTGGAGAACGCGATGGACCTGCTCGTCTCCGGCCGCACGTTCGACGCGGCCGAGGCCCGGGAGCTCGGGCTGGTGAGCCGGGTCGTCCCGCGCGACGAGGTGCTGGCCGCCGCCCGGGAGTACGCCCGTGACCTCGCGCGCAATTGCAGCCCGGCGGCCATGTCGGTGATCGCCCGGCAGGTCCTCGACGCGCTCGACGTACCGTTCGCCGAGGCGCTGGACAGCTCCTACGACCACGTCGACCGGTTCATCGGCGGCCCCGACCTGCGCGAGGGACTCGCCTCGTTCCGGGAGAAGCGGCCGCCGCGGTTCGCGCCACTGGGACGGGGCAGCTGACGCCGACCGGCGTCCTCGGGCAGCATTCACCGCATCCACCACAGCGGGAGACGACAGACATGCAGCAGTACCGGATCGCCGTGATCGGCGCTGGACCGTCGGGCCTCTACGCAGCCGCGGCCCTGCTCACGTCGAAGCAGCCCGTGAGCGTCGAGGTCCTCGACCGGTTGCCCGCTCCCTACGGCCTGGTCCGCTACGGCGTGGCGCCCGACCACGTGAAGATGAAGTCGGTGATCCGGGTCCTGCAGAAGCCGTTCGATCCGGCCGACGTCGAGTTCCTGGGCGGGGTGCGGGTGGGGGAGGGCGGCATCCCGCTCGACGAGCTGCGCACCCACTTCCACGCGATCGTCCACGCCACCGGAAGCTCGATCGACCGCGGGCTCGGCGTCCCCGGTGAGGAGCTGGACGGCTCGCTCGGCTCGGGCGCGTTCGTCAGCTGGTACTGCGGCCACCCCGACTTCGCCGGCCTGGAGCCCGTGCTCGACCACCCGGGCGTCGCCGTCGTCGGCGCGGGCAACGTGGCGCTGGACGTGGCGCGCGTGCTGGCCAAGACCGCCGACGCGATGGCGCTCACCGACATCCCCGGCCCGGTGCTCGACGTCCTGCGCGGCAGCGCGGTCACCGACATCCACGTCCTGGTCCGCCGCGGTCCGCAACACGTCCGGTTCACCCCGGCCGAGCTGCGCCAGATCGGTGACATCGCCGACGCGGACGTGCTGGTGCACGACGACGGGCTGCTCGCGGCCGGCGTCGAGGAGCCGGAGGACAAGCGCCAGAAGCAGAACCTCGCGATGCTCACCGCCTGGGCGGCGAACCGGCCCACCGGTCGCCCCCGGCGCGTCCACCTGCGGTTCCTGCGCAGCCCGGTCCGGTTGGTCGGCGACGGCGGTCGCGTGTCCGGGGTGGTGGTCGAGCGCAACCGGATCGAGGGCGCGAAGGTGATCGGCACCGGCGAGGAGGAGACCCTCGACGTCGGGCTCGTCGTCCGCGCCATCGGCTACGACGCCGAGCCCATCTCCGGCCTGCCGTTCGACGCGGCCACCGGCACGGTTCCGAACGAGGCGGGCCGCGTGGTGCAGGATGGCGTCGCGGTGCCGGGCGCGTACGTGACGGGCTGGATCAAGCGCGGCCCCACCGGCGTGATCGGCACCAACAAGAGCGATGCGCTGGAGACGGTCACGAGCCTGCTGGAGGACCTGCCGGGCCTCCCCACGCCCGCACACCCGGAGCCGGCGGAGCTGCGCGCGGCGCTGGCCGCGTACGGCGTCCGCCCGGTGGACTGGACGGCCTGGCTGCGCCTCGACGCCGAGGAGATCCGCCGCGGTGGCCTGCGGGAGGCGGAGCGGGTGAAGGTGGCGACGATGGCCGAGATGCTCGACCACGCCCACGGGGCCACCACCGGCTAGCCTCGGTCCGTGCGCTCCTTGCTGCTGTCGCGTCGGGATCTCGCGTTCCTGCTCCACGAGTGGCTCGAGGTCGAGGAGCTGTGCAAGCGGGAGCGGTTCGCCGAGCACTCGCGGGCCACGTTCGACGCCGTGCTGGAGCTCTCCGAGCAGGTCGCCACCGAGCAGTTCGCGCCGCACAACCGGGCGGCCGACCTGGACGAACCCCGCTTCGACGGCGAGCGGGTGCACATGATCCCGGAGGTGGCGGACGCGCTTCGGGTGTTCGCGGGCACCGGGATCACGGGCGCGGCGATGGACGAGTCGGTCGGCGGCATGCAACTGCCCCAGGCCGTCGCGCAGGCGTGTTTCCTGTGGTTCCAGGCCGCCAACATCGCTACGTCCGCGTATCCGTTCCTGACCATCGCGAACGCCAACCTGCTGCTCGCGCACGGCAGCCCCGAGCAGATCGCGACGTACGTCGGGCCGATGGTCGAGGGGCGCTGGTTCGGCACCATGTGCCTCTCGGAACCTCAGGCCGGCTCGTCGCTGGCCGACATCACCACGCGCGCCGAGCCTCGCGACGACGGCACCCACCGGCTGTTCGGCAACAAGATGTGGATCTCCGGCGGCGATCACGACCTGTCCGAGAACATCGTCCACCTCGTTCTGGCCAAGATCCCCGGTGGCCCGGCGGGGGTCAAGGGCATCTCGCTGTTCCTGGTGCCGAAGGTGCTGCCCGACGGCACGCGCAACGATGTCGTGCTCGCCGGGGTCAACCACAAGATGGGCTACCGCGGCACGGTGAACACGCTGCTCAACTTCGGCGAGGGCAAGCACACGCCCGGCGGTGCGGCGGGCGCCGTCGGGTATCTCATCGGGGAGCCGCACCAGGGGCTCGCGTACATGTTCCACATGATGAACGAGGCCCGCGTCGGCGTCGGAGGGGGAGCGGCGGCGCTGGGTTACACCGGCTACCTGCACTCCCTCGACTACGCCCGGACCCGCACGCAGGGTCGTCCGGCCTCGGCCAGGGGCGGTGCGCCGGTCGCGATCGTCGAACACCCGGATGTCGCGCGGATGCTGCTCGCGCAGAAGTCCTACGCCGAAGGTGCGGTGGCGTTGATCCTCTTCTGCGCGAAGCTGCTGGACGACGAGCGGACGGCGACCACCCCCGAGGGCCGCGCCCGCGCCCATCTCCTGCTCGACACCCTCACCCCGATCGCCAAGAGCTGGCCATCGCAGTGGTGCCTGGCCGCGAACGACCTCGCGATCCAGGTGCACGGCGGCTACGGCTACACCCGTGAGTACGCCGTGGAGCAGTTCTACCGCGACAACCGGCTCAACCCCATCCACGAGGGCACGCACGGCATCCAGGGCCTCGACCTGCTGGGCCGCAAGGTCGTCCTCGACGGCGGCGCCGGGCTCACGCTGCTCCTGGAGACGATCACGGCGACGGCCGGGCGGGCGCGTGCCGCAGGTCTCGCCGAGCAGGCCGACGCGGTGGGTGCCGCGGCCGAGCGGGTCGCGCAGGTGACCCGGACGCTCTGGGCGGCCGGGGACCCGGCGGTGACGCTCGCGAACTCGTCGGTCTACCTGGAGGCCGTCGGGCACGTCGTGATGGCGTGGATCTGGCTGGAGCAACTGGTGGCCACCGGCGACCGCGAGGGCGATTTCTACGCGGGCAAGCGCGTCGCCGCGCAGTACTTCCTCCGCTACGAGCTGCCCCGCACCGGCCCGCAGTTCGCGCTGCTGGAGAGCCTCGACCGCACCACGGTGGACATCGACCCCGCCTGGTTCTAGGCCCGCTACCGGCCCTTGATGGACCCCGTCGTCGTGCCGGTCGCCGCCGAGGCCACGCACGCGATCTCGCGGTCACCGCGCGTCCAGTCCTGTGCCCTCGGGTAGACCAGGAACAGGTCGAAGGTGCCGTCGGTGCCTGCCGACGGCGAGTACGCCGCGATCCGTGCCGAACACTCCGAGGTCGACTTCGCGCTCACCGCGTCCGCGCCCGGGTAGGGCCCCGCGGGCAGATCGAAGACCGCGAACACCTCGCCCTCGTGGGGCTGTGCGCAGGGTACCGCGGGCAGCGACAGCAGCGAGGTGGTGTTCTTCAGGTTGTTGACGCAGTCGCCGGGCCGCAGTGCGGTGGCCGACACCGACCCGCCCGACGTGATCTGCCCGGAGTCGTTGCGGCCCGGCGATGACGCGATGGCCAGTGCGATGATTCCGGCGATCGCCAGCACCCACAGCCCGGACAGCACGACACCCGCGATCGCCATGCCGCGGCCGCCCTGCCCGGTCTTCTTGATCTGGCTCAGCGCCACGAACCCGAAGATGGCGCCCAGCAGCGCACCCCCGATGATCCCGAAGATCAGCGCCGCGATGGCGAACCCGTTGGTGCCGGGCCGCGTGGGCGGCAGGCCCGGATACCCCGGGGCCGGGTACGGGAGCGGGTAGCCCGGCACCGGCTGGCCGGGAGCGGGGTAGCCCAGGGCCGGATGTCCCTGTCCCGGGTACCCCGGGGCCGGATGGTCCTGGGGAGGCAGACCGGCGGGCGGGGCGTCGGCGGACCAGGCGGCGCCGGCCTGCGACCGGGTCCACGGCGGGGGGTAGCCGGACTCCGGCGGCGGGACGGTCATGCGCGGACCGTAGAGGTGACCGCGGATGTCCCGTACGTGTGGGACCGGCGTTTCGCGCGGTCGATCCCGTTCCGTGACCGACGTTCGACCGCTGGCCGCCGGACATCCCCGCAACTAGCGGGGGTCGACGGAGATGACCTCGTCGACCGAGCAGAGCCGGCCGGCGAACGAGTCGGACTCGGCGCTGGTGAGCGAGACGGTGCAGGTGACGGAGCTGTAGGGGACGCCGTCACGGACGTCGACGGTGAACTCGCGGACGGGGAACCCGCAGGCGCGCAACGCGTCTCCGATGCGCAGGACGCCCTCCATGCCGCCGGTGGTGACGATCTCGAGGCGGCGTTGCATCCGGAAGGCGTAGGCAGTGGCGCGGGGGGAGTGGTCCAGAACAGTCATCATCGGCTCCAAGAGGGTTCCACAGCGGTGGGGACCCGAGCCAGGCCTCGGTGAGAAGCGAGAGCGCGCCGGCGGCCTGGCTCAGCCGACGCGCGGCGGTACAGCCGCGTCGAGGGTGAGAAGGAGGCGCATGACGATCACCATAGCCGGGGTGTGCCGATCCGGCCAGCCGATACCTCCCCGGAGTGGTAGGCAGAGCTCATGACGACAGTTGCGGTGACTGGCAGCAGCGGGAAGCTCGGCCGCCATGTGGTGCGTGACCTGCAGGAACACGGCTACCGGGTGGTGGCGGTGGATCGCGTGCCCGATCCGGCCTCGCCGGCGGCAGCGTTCGTCCGGGTGGATCTCACGGACTACGGCCAGGTGCTGGAGGCGTTGAGCGGCGTCGATGACCGGCACGACGGCGTCGACGCGGTGGTGCACCTGGCCGCGATCCCGGCGCCGGGACTGAGCACGAACTCCGCCACGTTCGCGAACAACGCCCCCGCCACGTACAACGTGTTCGCGGCCGCCCGTGCGGCCGGCGTCCGCAACGTGGTCTGGGCATCCAGCGAGACGGTGCTCGGCCTGCCGTTCGACACCCCGCCGCCCTACATCCCGGTCGACGAGGAGTACACACCGCGGCCCGAGAGCACGTACTCGCTGGTCAAGACGCTGGAGGAGGAGATGGCCCGGCAGTTCTGCCGCTGGGTGCCGGATCTGAAGATGATCGGCCTGCGCTTCTCCAACGTCATGGACGTCGAGGACTACGCCGGCTTCCCAGCCTTCGACGCGGACCCGCAGCTGCGGCGCTGGAACCTGTGGGCCTACATCGACGGCCGCGACGGCGCCCAGGCCGTGCGCCGCGCCCTGGAGCACGAGGCCACCGGAACGGACGTGTTCGTCATCGCCAACGCGGACACCGTGATGTCGCGGCGCAGCGCCGACCTGGCCGCCGAGGTCTACCCGGGCGTGCCTGTGCGCCGCGAGCTCGGCGACCACGAGACGATGCTGTCGATCGACAAGGCACGTCGCGTGCTGGGGTACGCGCCGAAGCACAGCTGGCGGACGGAGCGCCCGTAGCCGTCCGGCTCAGGCCTTGCGCAGCGCCTCGATCGCCGGGGCGAACACCGCGTCGTCGTGGGGGTAGGGGGCGTAGAAGGTGAAGCGGTCGACGATGCCGCCGTAGCGGGCCGTGAGGGCGGCGCCGAGGTCGTCCGGCTCGGCCACCACAGCGAACTCGTGCAGCACCTCGTCGTCGATCAGCTCGCCCATCTTCCGCCAGCGGTCGGGGTCGGAACCGCGTGACAGCGCGTTCAGCTCGACGCCCAGCTGCTCCCAACCGTGCATGTCGAGCACCGTGCGGTAGCTGGGGGTGCTGCCGTAGAAGGCGATCTGTTCCCGGGTGCCGGCGATCGCCGCCGCCATCTCCTCCTCGGTGCGCCCGGTGACGACGAAGCCGCTGAAGCTGATCGAGAACTCGGCCAGGGTGCGGCCGGACACGGCGAGACCCTCCTCCAGCAGCGGCAGCGTCCGCTCGCGGAGGTAGCGCTGCGTGGTGAACGCGTGCGGCGCGACGCCGTCGCAGACCTCGCCCGCCGTGCGCGTCATGTGCTCGCCGACGGCGGCCAGGTACACCTTGGGCGGACCCCAGGGGCTCGGCTCCGGCGAGAAGAAGGGGGTCATCAGCGTGTGGGAGTAGAAGTCGCCGCGGAAGTTCAGCCGCTCGCCGGTCTCCCACGACGCCCAGATCGCGCGCAGGGCCTGCACGTACTCCCGCATCCGCGGCGCCGGGTTGCCCCAGGGCATCTGGAAGCGCCGTTCGATGTGGGGTTTGACCTGGCTGCCCAGGCCGAGCAGGAACCGGCCCTGCGAGTGCACCTGCACGTCGTGGGAGACGTAGGCCATCGACATCGGGTTGCGTGCGAACGCGAACGCGACCGCGATCGCGGTGCCGACCGACACGTGCTCGGTGTGCTCGGCCACCGGCATCAGCGGCAGGAACGGGTCGTGCGCGGCCTCGAAGCTCCAGAGCCCGTCGTAGCCGGCCGCCTCCCGGTCGCGGGCCTCCGCGGCCAGTCCCGTGATCCCGGTGCTGCGCAGCATCGCGTCGACCCGCATCCGCCCACCTCCGTGTCGCCTCCGGAGGATCATCACCGACGGGCGGGCCGCCGTCCACCGCCGGTACCGCGCCCGCCCACCCCGCGGAGGCGGCATCATCGCCCCCGTGCCCACCGCGACGCGCCTCTGCTGGTTCGTGATCGCGGCGGCGGCGGCCGCCCACGCCGTGGTGCTGACCCTCTGGCCGGACGCGCACGAGCTGTTGATCGACCTGCAGGTCTACCGGGCGGGTGGCGAGCACGTGCTGTCCGGGCAGCCGCTCTACGACGGGGGGGTGCTGCTCGACCTCCCGTTCGTCTACCCGCCGTTCGCGGCGCTGCTGTTCGTACCGCTCTCGCTGCTGCCGCTGCCCGTCCTCAAGGTGGCGTGGACGGGTCTGGCGATCGTCCTGCTCGGGTACGTGGTGCGCCGCTTCGGGGCCGGCCCGCCCCTCGCCGTCGTGGCGTTCGTGGCGCTCTCCACGTGGCTGGATCCGGTGCGCACCACGCTGTACCTCGGGCAGATCAACGTGCTGGTGATGGCGCTCGTCGTCGGCGATCTGCTCGGACGGCCGGGCAGCCGGTGGCGCGGGGTGGGGGTGGGGCTGGCTGCGGCGTTGAAGTTGACGCCGCTGCTGTTCGTGGCGTACCTGCTGGTCACCGGCCGTCTCCGGGCCGCAGCCACCGCGCTGGGCACGTTCGCCGCGGCCGTCGCGGTCGGGTTCCTGGTCGACCCGGCCGACTCGACGACCTACTGGCTGCGTGGAGTGTTCGCCGCCGCCGACCGGATCTCCGACGTGGCCGGCACGTCCAACCACTCGCTCGACGGCCTGCTCTCCCGGCTGCTCGGCGCGGGGGCCGAGCCGGTGTACCTCGCCGCCGCGGCGGTGCTCGTCGGCCTGACGCTCGTC
>JBBQEF010000057.1:0-21410 GCA_038320445.1 Mycobacteriales bacterium | reverse complement strand
CCGACCGAAGATCGACAAGCACGACTACGAGACCAAGCGCGGGCACGTCCGGCGCTTCCTCGAAGGCGGCAACAAGGTCAAGGTCACGATCATGTTCCGTGGTCGCGAGCAGTCCCGCCCCGAGCTGGGGTTCCGGCTGCTGCAGCGGCTCGCGGAGGACGTGAGCGATCTGGGCGTGGTCGAGGCGACCCCCAAGCAGGACGGTCGCAACATGACGATGGTGATCGCTCCGAACAAGAAGCCGCCGGTCCGCGCGCGGCCCACCACACCGGACGCCGAGCCGGTGGACGCCGCTCCGGTGGAGCAGCAGGCCTGATCGGCCCGCACGACAAGCGAAGTAGGTACTGCCATGCCCAAGAAGAACAAGAACCACAGCAAGACCCCGAAGCAGAAGACGCACAGCGGGATGTCCAAGCGGGTCAAGGTGACCGGCGGCGGCAAGCTCATGCGCCAGCAGGCCGGCCTCCGGCACCGGCTCGAGGTCAAGTCGAGCAAGGAGACGCGCGATCTCTCCCGCGTCGTCGAGGTCGACAAGGCCGATACCAAGCGCGTCAAGACGATGCTCGGTATCTGATCTCCGCCCTGCCCGCCCCACTACGTTAAGGAACTCCCATGGCACGCGTGAAGCGCGCGGTCAACGCTCAGAAGAAGCGTCGCACCACCCTCGAGCTGGCAAGCGGCTACCGCGGCCAGCGTTCGCGGCTGTACCGCAAGGCGAAGGAGCAGATGCTCCACTCGCTGAACTACGCCTACCGTGACCGTCGCGCCAAGAAGGGTGACTTCCGGAAGCTGTGGATCACGCGTATCAACGCGGCCGCCCGCGCCAACGGCATGACGTACAACCGCTTCATCCAGGGTCTGAAGATCGCCGAGGTCGAGGTCGACCGCAAGGTGCTCTCCGAGATCGCGATCAGCGACCCGGTGGCCTTCGCGGCGCTCGTCGAGGTCGCTCGCGCGCACGTGCCCGCGACGTCGGCCGCCGGTAGTGCCGCCTGAACGAGGGCAGCCTGAACGAGGCGTCAGCGCTCGGTACCGAACGCACCCCACGCGTCGTCGCAGCACGCAAGTTGCTGCGCCGCGCGGGGCGTGACCGGGCCGGGCGCTTCCTCGTGGAGGGGGCGCAGGCCGTCCGGGAGGCCGTGCGGTTCGGCCGGGTGCACGAGGTGTTCGTCACCGGGACGGCAGGCGCGCGCCATCCCGACCTGCTCACGGCGGCCCGCGACGCCGGTGCCCGGGTCGTCCCGGTCACCGACCGGGCCGCGGAGTCGCTGTCGGAGACCATCACCCCGCAGGGGTTGGTGGCCGTCTGCGACCTGCTCGACACCCCGCTCCACGAGGCGCTCGGCGCAGCGCCGTCGCTGGTGGCCGTCTGTGCGGGCATCGCCGACCCCGGCAACGCCGGCACCGTCATCCGGGTGGCCGACGCCGCCGGTGCCGACGCCGTGGTGCTCGCGGGCGACACCGTCGACCCGCACAACGGCAAGGCCGTCCGCGCGTCCACGGGCAGCGTGTTCCACCTGCCGCTGGCCCGCGAGCGCGACGCCGGTGCCGCACTGGACGCCTGCCGTGCCGCCGGGCTCACGCTCCTGGTGGCCGACGGCCACGGCGAGCTGGACCTGCACGAAGCCGCCGCCGCTCCGGTGCTCGCCGGGCCCGTGGCGTGGGTGTTCGGTGGCGAGGCCCACGGCGTCCCGGACGCCGTGCTGGCCCGCGCCGACCACCGCGTGCGGGTGCCGATCCACGGCCGCGCCGAGAGCCTCAACCTCGCGACGGCCGCGGCGATCTGCCTCTACGCGAGCGTCGGCGAGCGCGCCCGGGGACACGGCCTGCGCCACCGGCGCTGATCCGAGCCACCACCGGCGTGGCCGCGCGGGTGACCGGTCCGTCCTCACCCGGTGGCCGCACAGCTGACCTGCGCCGGCGCCGGTGTCGGTGCACCCCTACGAGGCCCACCTCGGGGCCCGCGCCCTGGTCGCGGCCGGGGCGCGCCCCTGGTCGGCCTTCACGGCTCGTTGGCCGGAGTGGACCGCCGGCACGCCCGCCTACGGGTCGGTGTGCGTCCGGCACGACCCGAACGCCGCCGTGGCCTACGCAGCCGCACGGGCCGGTGATGCCGCGGCGCTGGACGCCTATCTCGCGGTGTCGCAGCGGAACTGGGCGGACGCGGGTCGCCCGCCGCCGTGGACCGTGGACGACTCGGGCTTCCGGGCGCTGGCGGCGTCGGCCGGTCCGCCTGCGGAACCACCTCCCCGATCCCCTTAGGATCGGTGCACCATGACTGAGAGCACGGACGTGATGAACCCCCTGCACCCGGACGCACTGGCCGCCGCCGTCGCCGCGGCGCGTGCGGCGTTCGACGGTGCCGCCGACCTGGCCGCGCTGGCCGAGGTCAAGCCCGCCCACCTCGGCGACCGTGCCCCGCTGCTGCTGGCCCGGCGCGAGCTCGGCTCGCTGCCCGGCTCGGAGCGCGCCGAGGCCGGCAAGCGCGTCAACGCCGCCCGGCAGGAGGCGCAGGAGGCGTTCGACGCCCGTCGCGATGTGCTCTCCGCCCGGCGCGACGCGCGCGTGCTGGCCGAGGAGGCCGTCGACGTCACGCTGCCCTGGGACCGCACTCCCCGCGGTGCCCGCCACCCGCTGACACAGATCTCCGAGCAGATCGCCGACGTGTTCGTCGGGATGGGCTGGGAGGTGGCCGAGGGCCCCGAGGTCGAGTCGTCGTGGCTCAACTTCGACGCGCTGAACTTCGGCAAGGACCACCCCGCGCGCACCATGCAGGACACGTTCTACCTGGAGGGCGGCGACACCGTCCTGCGCACGCACACCTCGCCCGTCCAGATCCGCGCGCTGCTGGAACGCGAGCTGCCGGTCTACGTGGTGTGTCCCGGCCGCACGTTCCGCACCGACGCGCTCGACGCCACGCACACGCCGGTGTTCCACCAGGTCGAGGGCCTCGCCGTCGCCGAGGGCCTCACGATGGCGCACCTGAAGGGCACGCTCGACGCGTTCGCCCGCGCGATGTTCGGCGACGACTCGCGCACCCGGTTGCGCCCGTCCTACTTCCCGTTCACCGAGCCGTCGGCCGAGGTCGACGTGTGGTTCCCGGAGAAGAAGGGCGGCGCGGGCTGGGTGGAGTGGGGTGGCTGCGGCATGGTCAATCCGAACGTCCTGCGCGCCTGCGGCGTCGACCCCGACACGCACCCGGGCTTCGCGTTCGGCATGGGGCTGGAGCGCACGCTGCAGTTCCGCAACGGCCTCCCGGACATGCGCGACATGGTCGAGGGCGACGTCCGGTTCAGCAGGAGCTTCGGAATCTGACGTGGATCGAACCGACCGTCCAGTCGCCGACCGTGCCGTGGCCCGGCGGAAACACTGAGGAGCACTCCCGTGCGCGTTCCCCTGTCCTGGCTGGCCGAGCACGTCGGCGGCGACCTCCCGGCGGTCGACGAGACCGCCGACGCCTTCGTGCGCGTCGGGTTCGAGATCGAGGAGATGGTCCCGCCGGCCGAGATCACCGGGCCGCTGGTGGTCGGGCTCGTGACCGAGATCGAGGAGCTGACCGGGCTCAAGAAGCCGATCCGCTGGTGCCAGGTCCAGGTCGGGCCCGAGCGGACCAACGGCATCATCTGCGGTGCGCGCAACTTCGTGGTCGGGGACCTCGTCGTCGTGTCCCTGCCCGGTGCCGTTCTGCCCGGGGGCTTCACGATCTCCGCGCGCAACACCTACGGCCACACCTCCGACGGCATGATCGCGTCGTCGCGGGAGCTCGGCATCGGCGCCGACCACGCCGGCATCCTGGTGCTGCCGCCCGGCAGCGGCGCGCCCGGCGACGATGCGCTGCCGCTGCTCGGGCTGGAGCCGGTGCTCGACATCAACGTCAACCCGGACCGCGGCTACTGCTTCTCCGTGCGGGGGCTGGCGCGGGAGATCGCGACCGCGACCGACAACGACTACACCGACCCGGCCACCCGCGTCGTGGTGACCGAGTCGGGGGAGGACGCCTGGCCGGTCGCCCTCGACGACCCCGGCTGCCTGCGCTTCGTCGCCCGTCGCGTCGACGGGGTCGACCCGGCGAAACCCGCCCCGTGGTGGATGCAGCGGCGGCTGCTCGCGGCCGGGATGCGCCCGATCTCGCTGATCGTCGACGTCACCAACTACGTGATGCTGGAGCTCGGCCAGCCGCTCCACGCCTACGACGCGGGCAGGCTCACGGGCGGCATCGTCGTCCGGCGGGCGAAGGCGGGGGAGAAGCTCACCACGCTCGACGACACCGAGCGGACCCTCGACCCCGACGACCTGCTGATCACCGACGACTCCGGCCCGATCGGGCTGGCCGGTGTGATGGGCGGCGCGTCCACCGAGATCGCCGACAACGGCGGGCCGATCGACGTCCTCCTCGAAGCCGCGCACTTCGAGCCGGCCGGGGTGGCCCGCGGCGCACGGCGGCACAAGCTGCCCTCCGAGGCGTCGAAGCGCTTCGAGCGCACCGTCGACCCCCAGCTCCCGCCCGTCGCCGCCGAGCGCGCTGCGCAGCTGCTCGTCGAGCACGGGGGCGGGACCATCGCACCCGGCCGCACCGACGCCGGCGCCGCGCCGCAGGCCGCGCCGGTGCGGATGCCGCTCGACCTGCCCGATCGCGTCGCCGGGGTGAAGTACGCGCCGGGCGTCACCGTCCGGCGGCTGAGCCAGGTCGGCTGCTCGGTGGAACTCGCCACCGGCGACGACGGCCGCGGCAGCGTGGTCGCCACCCCGCCGTCGTGGCGGCCGGATCTCGTGCAGCCCGCCGACCTCGTCGAGGAGGTGCTGCGCCTGGAGGGCCTCGACGTGATCCCGTCGGTGCTGCCGACGGCTCCGTCCGGGCGCGGGCTCACACCCGCTCAGACGCGTCGCCGGGTGGTGTCGCGCGCGCTGGCCGAGGCCGGGTACGTCGAGGTGGAGCCGTTCCCGTTCGTCGGCCCGGCTGTGTGGGACGCGTTCGGCCTGGCGGGGGACGACGTCCGCCGCACCACCGTGCACGTGCTCAACCCGCTCGACGCCGACCGCGCCGAGCTCGCCACCACGCTGCTGCCCGGCCTCCTGGACACGCTGGCGCGCAACCGCTCCCGCGGCTTCACCGATCTCGCGCTGTACACCGTCGGGCAGGTCGTGCTGCCGCATCGCAACCCGGTGCCGATGCCCGAGCCGGGTGTCGACACCCGCCCCACCGACGCCGAGATCGCGCAGATCGAGGCCGCGCTGCCGGCTCAGCCGGTGCACGTCGGCGTGGTGCTGGCCGGCGACCGCGAGGCGCGCGGCTGGTGGGGCGCCGGGCGGGCCGCAGGCTGGGCCGATGCCGTGCAGGCCGCGCGGCTCGTGGGGCAGGCGGCCGGCGTCGAGCTGAGCGTCACCGCGGCCGCGCTCGCACCGTGGCACCCCGGTCGGTGTGCGCAGCTGCGCGTCGGGAACTGGCCGGTCGGGCACGCGGGGGAGCTGCACCCGAAGGTCGTGGAGGCGCTGGGGCTGCCGCCGCGCACCTGCGCGATGGAGCTCGACCTCGACCTGCTCCCGCTCACCGACTCCCGCCCCGCCCCGCAGATCTCGCCGTACCCGCCGATCGCGGTGGACGTCGCCCTGGTCGCCGCGGCCGACGTGCCTGCCGCACAGCTGGCCGAGGCGCTCGCCGACGGTGGCGGCGAGCTGCTGGAGGACGTCCGGCTGTTCGACGTCTATGCGGGGGAGCAGGTGGGCGAGGGCAGGCGATCGCTGGCGTACACGCTCCGCTTCCGCGCCCCCGACCGCACGCTCACCAACGAGGAGGCCAACGCCGCCCGCGACGCCGCCGTCGCGGTGGCGGTGGAGCGCCACCAGGCCGCCCTGCGCACCTGACCCCCCGCGCGTCGGCACGTTCCGGTGCGCGGGTGGTGGGCGTGATCCTGTGAGCCATGCACATCGTGGTGAAGACGACATCAGGGCAGGTCCGAGGTGAGGTCGGCGACGGCGTGGCCCGTTACCTGGGCGTGCCCTACGCAGCCGCTCCGTTCGGTCCGAACCGGTTCCGCGCGCCCGCTCCGGCCCCCGCCTGGGACGGGGTCCGCGACGCGCTGCAGCACGGCCCGACCGCTCCGGCCCCCGGCTACCCGCCGCCCTTCGACGCACTGCTCCCCGCGGTGCAGATCCCCGGCGAGGACTGCCTCAACCTCAGCATCTGGGCGCCCGAGGACGGCGGCTCGCGGCCGGTCATGGTCTGGATCCACGGGGGCGCGTTCGTCAACGGCTCCTCGTCGCTGCCCGTGTACGACGGCTCCGCGTTCGCCCGCGACGGCGTGGTGCTCGTCGGGGTCAACTACCGGCTGGGCGCCGAGGGATTCCTGCACCTGCCCGGCACGGCCCCGAACCGCGGCCTCCTCGACCAGGTTGCCGCCCTGGAATGGGTACAGGACAACATCGCCGCGTTCGGTGGCGACGCGGGCAACGTCACGGTGTTCGGGGAGTCGGCAGGGGCGATGAGCGTCGGTGCGTTGCTCGCCATGCCCTCCGCACAGGGACTGTTCCGGCGGGCGATCCTGCAGAGCGGCGCCGGCCAACACGCGTTGACCGCGGCCACCGCGTCCCGCGTCGCCGGCTACATGGGCGAGCAACTGGGCGTCGCACCGACCGTGGAGGCGATGGAGGGCATTGCCCCCGAGCGGTTCGTCACGGCGCAGCAGGCGCTCAGCGAGGAGTCCGCCCGCACCCCCGATCCGGCCCGGTGGGGCGAGATCACGGCCAACGCGATGGTCTTCGAGCCGGTGGTCGACGGCGAGGTGCTGCCGGCACTGCCGCTCGCAGCGATCGCGGACGGGGCGAGCGCGGACGTCGACGTCCTGATCGGCGCCAACCGCGACGAGCACCGGCTGTTCCTGGTGCCGCCCGGCATCACCGAAGCGGCCACCGACCCGATGCTCGACGCCGTCGCGGGCGCGTACCGCCTGCCGGCGGGCGCCGTGGACGCCTACCGCGCCGTGCGGCCGGGAGGATCCGCCGGGATGGTGCTGGCCGACGTCATGAGCGACTGGTTCTTCCGGATCCCCGCGATCCGGCTGGCGGAGACACACGGCCGGGCCCGCGTCTACGAGTTCGACTGGTCGTCGCCGCTGTTCGACGGCCGGCTCGGCGCCTGCCACGCACTGGAGCTGGCGTTCGTCTTCGACACCCTCGACACGTCCCACGGGATCGCCGGGCCCCACCCGCCGCAGGCGCTCGCCGACGCGATGCACGCGGCCTGGGTGGCGTTCGCGAGCACCGGTGACCCCGGCTGGCCGGTCTACGGCGCCGATCGGCACGTCCGGCGGTTCGCCGCCGACGCCGTGACGACCGAGACCGACCCACGGGGTGCCCTGCGTGAGCTGTGGGCGGGGATCCGCTAGAGGGCCCGCATCCGGTTGCCGCGGGGCTTGTGCTCCAGCTCGGCCAGCCCGAGCTCCTCCAGGAGCGGCGGAAGGTACATCCCGAAGCGGCCGCGGAGCCCCTTCTTCAGCCCGTACCAGCCGCCCACGGGGTTGTCCGCGGAGCGGCCCCACTCCTCCACGGTGCCCGGCTTGGGCTCCTTCTGCTCGTCGGCCGAACCCAGCTCCATCCAGTCACCGTGGGACTTCAGCATGGCGTGCAGGTCGTCGACGCAGCGCCACCGGTAGTGCAGCACCGTCCTGCCGACCGTGCAGACCAGCACCTCGGCGCCGTCGACCTGCGCGACGTACGCGGTGTAGTCCGAGCTCAGCGGCGGCGTCCTGAGCTGCCAGGGGTTCTCTGCCGTTCCGAGTGTGTCCATGTCCGTCCTTCCAGCCGGGTCGGGGCCGCTCCACCGACTCGGCGCAGCCTCCCAGACGGAACCGGTCATCTTCTGTCATGGTTCGGTCGTGCGTGCGAGCCGACTGATGACCATGCTCCTGGTCCTGCAGCATCGCGGCCGGATGACCGCGGCCCAGCTCTCGGCCGAGCTGGAGGTCTCGGTGCGCACCGTCCTGCGTGACGTCCAGGCGCTCAGCGAGGCCGGCATCCCGATCTACACCGTGCAGGGTTCCGGCGGCGGCATCGATCTGCTCGGCGGGTTCGACACCCGGCTCGGTGGCATCACCCGGGACGAGGCGGCGGGCGTACTGCTGGCCGGGCAACCCGCACTCGCCGACTCCCTCGGCCTCGGCGTGGCGGCGCGTTCCGCCCGGACGACGCTCCTCGCGGCCCTTCCGGACGACCTGCGACCCCACGCGACCGCGCTCGACAGCTGGTTCCTGCACGACCCGGACAGCTCCGCCGCAGCGCCGACGTCCCGCGACCGGATCCGGGCGATCGCCACGGCGATCCGGGCCGTCGTCGAGGTCGAGCTGTGGCCCGGCGACGCCGGACCCGAGATCGTGCGCCCGCTCGGGCTCGTGCTCGACGCCGGGTCGTGGCAGGTGGTCCACCTGGCCGCCGACGGCACGCCGCACCTCCGAGCTCTGGGGCCGGAGACGCGCGTGGGGGCGCTGGGCACGCGATTCGCCCGGCCCGAGGGCTTCGACCTGCACGCGTTCTGGGCGGGCCGGTCGTCGGCTGCCCAAGCGTCGGGGTAGCTCCACCACGAGCCGCCCGCATCAGCCCGGAAGGTGCTTCAGCGCCTCCCTCCGCGAGAGGGCCGACAGGCCGGGGTGGCCGTCGACGAAGGCCCGGACCCACGCCGGATCGGTGCGGGAGTACTGGCGCAACGCCCACCCGATGCCCTTGCGCAGGACGAGGTCCGGGTCGTCGATGGAGGCCTCGATCGCATCGGTGAGCAGCGCCAGGTCGGTGTCGGCCCTGGCGCCCCTCCGTCACCCACGACGGCTCGGCCCAGCCGCGATGGCGGCGGTGCCCGAGGAGCGCGAGCGCGAGATAGCGCTCCTCGCGGTGGGCGGCGCCGTCCCAGAGTGCGCGGGCCTGGACGAGCAACGCGGCCGCGTCGGCAGGCGGATGATCGCTCACCGCCGCGCGGAGGAGCTGCTCGCGGGCCGGCTTGGGGACGCCCCGGAACGGCATGGCCGACTTCATGTAGGCCTGCATCCCGATCGCCGCGACGGGATCCGCGCGCGCGGCCGGCGCCTCTCGGACGGCGCAGGCGATGCCGTTCTCGGACATGCCGTGACCCTAGGACGGACCCCCGACAGGATCGACATCACGGTTGCATGAGTTTCCGCAAACGTGCATAGTCATGCGGATGGTGCGGATCGCGGTGGCGGGAGCCAGCGGGTACGCCGGGGGCGAGCTCCTCCGGCTGCTGCTGGCCCATCCCGATGTGGAGATCGGCGCGTTGACGGCGGGGGGCAACGCGGGCGCGCGGCTGGGCGGGATGCAGCCACACCTGGTGCCGCTGGCCGATCGCGTGCTGCAGGACACGACGCCGGAGGTGCTGGCCGGGCACGACGTCGTGTTCCTGGCGCTTCCGCACGGCAAGTCGGCGGAGCTGGCGGCGCAGCTCGGTCCGGACGTGGTCGTGATCGACTGCGGCGCCGACCACCGGCTCGTCGACTCCGGCGCCTGGACGCGCTGGTACGGCGGCGAGCATGCGGGCAGCTGGCCCTACGGGCTGCCCGAGCTGCCCGGCGCCCGCGACGCGCTGCGCGGGGCGAAGCGGGTCGCAGTGCCCGGCTGCTACCCGACGGTGTCGAGCCTCGCTCTCGTTCCCGCGCTGGTCGCAGGACTCATCGAGCCCGCAGTGGTGATCACCGCGGTGAGCGGCACCTCCGGGGCGGGCAGGTCCCCCATGCTCAACCTGCTCGGCAGCGAGGTGATGGGCTCGCTGTCGGCCTACGGGGTGGGGGGCAACCACCGGCACACGCCCGAGATCGTGCAGAACCTGTCGGTGGCGTCCGGTAGGGATGTGTCCGTGAGCTTCACCCCGGTCCTCGCCCCGCTCCCACGCGGCATCCTCGCGTCCTGCTCCGCGGCCACCGCCGCCTCCGCCGCGGAGATCACCGAGGCCTACGCCACGGCCTACGCCGATGAGCCGTTCGTGCACCTGATGCCCGCGGGCACCTGGCCCAGCACGGCGGCCACGCTGGGCTCCAACACCGTGCACGTTCAGGTCACCGTCGATCCGGATGCGCGGCGCATGATCGCCGTCGCCGCCATCGACAACCTGACCAAGGGCACCGCAGGCGGGGCCGTCCAGTGCATGAACATCACCCTCGGGCTTCCCGAGACCGCCGGCCTGCCGCTGACAGGAGTCGCACCGTGAGCATCACCCACCCCGCCGGATTCCGGGCCGCGGGCATCCCGGCCGGGCTCAAGGACGGCGGACGGCTCGATCTCGCGCTCGTCGTCAACGACGGGCCCGGCACCGCCGCGGCGGCGCTGTTCACCACCAACCAGGTGCAGGCCGCTCCCGTCCTCTGGTCCCGCCAGGTGCTGGCGGGCGGTGCGCTGCGGGCGGTCGTCCTCAACTCGGGTGGTGCCAACGCCTGCACCGGTCCCGAGGGCTTCCAGACCACGCACGCCACCGCGGAGAAGGCGGCCGAGGTGCTCGGCTGCGGCGCCGTCGAGATCGCGGTCTGTTCCACCGGCATCATCGGTGAGCAGCTGCCCCGCGCCGTCCTGCTCGCGGGCGTGGAGAAGGCGGCCGGCGAGCTGGCCGGCACCCCCGAGGCGGCCACGGCGGCGGCGAGCGCTGTGCTCACGACCGACACCCATGCGAAGCAGACGCTGGTCACGGACGCAGCTGGCTGGAGCGTCGGCGGCTTCGCCAAGGGCGCCGGCATGATCGCGCCGGCCATGGCCACCATGCTCGTGGTGCTCACCACCGATGCCGCGGTCGATGCCGCCACCTGCGATGCGGCTCTGCGCGCGGCCGTCGAGCCGACCTTCAACCGTCTCGATGTCGATGGTGGCACCTCCACCAACGACACGGTGCTCCTGCTCGCCTCCGGGGCGTCGGGCGTCACGCCGTCGGCCGAGGAGCTGGCCGCGGGCGTCACCGCCGCATGTGCCGATCTCTGCCGGCAGTTGCAGCACGACGCCGAGGGCGCCACCAAGCACGTCACCATCGCCGTCAGCGGGGCCCGGTCGGAATCCGACGCGCTCGCGGTGGCCCGCACGGTGTCGCAGGACAACCTCGTGAAGACCGCGTTCTTCGGCTCCGATCCCAACTGGGGACGCATCGCCATGGCCGTCGGGCGCTCGCCGGGGGAGGTCGCGGCCGAGAAGCTGTCGATCACGATCAACGGGGTGCCCCTGTGCCGCGACGGCGTCGCCGCGGGCGATCGGCACGCGGCCGACCTGTCGGGTGTCGACATCCTCGTCGAGATCGAGCTGGGTCTCGGTGACGGCGCCGCCCAGATCCTCACCACGGACCTGTCGCACGCCTACGTGGAGGAGAACAGTGCCTACTCCTCCTGAGGGCTCGACGGCCGCACGCCTGAAGCGCGCGGGCGAGAAGGCCGGCATCCTCGCCGAGGCGCTGCCGTGGATGCAGCGGTTCCACGGCCGGATCGTCGTGGTCAAGTACGGCGGCAACGCCATGGTCGACGAGGAGCTGAAGCAGGCCTTCGCCCGCGACATGGTGTTCCTGCGGCTCGCCGGCATCCTGCCGGTCGTGGTGCACGGTGGCGGCCCGCAGATCAGCGCGATGCTGACCCGGCTGGGCCTGCCCGGTGAGTTCCGCGGCGGCCTGCGCGTCACCACCGCCGAGACGATCGACGTGGTGCGGATGGTGCTGGTCGGGCAGGTCGGCCGCGAGCTGGTCGGCCTGATCAACCAGCACGGGCCGTTCGCGGTGGGCCTCTCCGGCGAGGACGCCGGCCTCTTCACGGCGGAGAAGCGCACCGTGCTGGTGGGTGGGGAGACCGTCGACATCGGGCTGGTCGGCGACGTCGTCGGGGTCAGCCCCGACGCCGTGCTCGACATCGTGCGCGCGGGCCGCATCCCGGTGGTCGCCGGCATCGCGCCGGACGTCGGCGGGCAGGTCTACAACATCAACGCCGACAGTGCCGCCGCCGCGCTCGCCGCCGCGCTGGGCGCGGCCAAGCTCGTGGTGCTCACCGATGTCGAGGGGCTCTACGCGAACTACCCCGACCCGGAGTCGGTGATCAGCGAACTCACCGCTGCCGAGCTCGAGCCGATGCTCCCGGGGCTGGAGAGTGGCATGGCACCGAAGATGGAGGCCTGCCTGCGGGCGGTGCGCGGCGGGGTCGGCCAGGCCCACGTGATCGACGGGCGGGTGCCGCACTCGGTGCTGCTCGAAGTGTTCACCACTGAGGGAGTCGGAACGATGGTGATCCCATGACGGGAATGACCGCGCGGTGGCAGGCCGCGATGATGCACAACTACGGCACCCCGCCGATCGCGCTCGTGCGCGGCAGCGGGGCCGAGGTCTGGGACGCCGACGGCCGCCGCTACCTCGACCTGCTCGGCGGCATCGCCGTCAACGCGCTCGGGCACGGCCACCCGGCGGTGGTCGAGGCGGTCACCCGGCAGATCTCCACGCTCGGCCACGTGTCGAACCTCTACATCACCGAGCCTTCGCTGGCCCTGGCCGAGCGGCTGCTCGGGCTGGTCGGCATGCCCGGTCGGATCGTGTTCTGCAACTCCGGTGCCGAGGCCAACGAGGCCGCGTTCAAGATGGCCCGGCTCACCGGCCGGCCCAACATCCTCGCCGCCGAGAACGCGTTCCACGGCCGCACGATGGGCGCGCTCGCGCTCACCGGCCAGCCACCCAAGCGCACGCCCTTCGAGCCGATGACGCCGGGCGTCTCCCACGTGCCCTTCGGCGACGTGGCCGCGCTGGACGCCGCCGTCGACGAGCACACAGCCGCGGTGTTCCTCGAGCCGATCATGGGTGAGGCCGGCGCCGTCACCCCGCCCGAGGGCTACCTGAAGGCCGCCCGGGAGATCACCGCCGTCCGCGGCGCGCTCCTGGTCCTCGACGAGGTGCAGACCGGCATCGGCCGCACCGGCGCGTGGTTCGCCCACCAGACCGCGGGCGTCGTCCCGGATGTCGTCACGCTGGCGAAGGGTCTGGGCGGCGGGCTGCCGATCGGGGCCTGCATCGGCCTCGGAGCCGCGGGCGAGCTGCTCCAACCCGGCCACCACGGCACCACGTTCGGGGGCAACCCGGTCTGCTGCGCCGCCGCGCTCGCCGTCCTCGACACGATCGCGTCCGACGGGCTGCTGGAGCACGTGAACCTCGTCGGCAAGACGATCACCGCGGGCGTCGAGGCGATGGGGCACCCGCTGGTCCGAGGGGTCGACGGTGCCGGCCTGCTCATCGGCATCGTGCTGAACGAACCCGTGTCGGCCGCGATCGCCGCGGCCGCCCGGGACGCCGGCTTCCTCGTCAACAACGCGGTGCCCGACCGTATCCGGCTGGCCCCGCCCCTGGTGCTCACCGAGGCACAGGCGGGGGAGTTCCTCACCGCGCTGCCGACGCTCCTGGACAGCGGGTCATGACCAGGCACCTGCTGCGCGACGACGACCTGTCACCGGACGAGCAGCGCGAGATCCTCGATCTCGCCGACGTCATGAAGGCCGATCGCTTCGCTCACCGCCCGCTGGAGGGGCCACGGTCGGTCGCGGTGCTGTTCGACAAGACCTCCACACGCACGCGCCTCTCGTTCGAGGTCGGCGTCGGGCAGCTCGGCGGCACCCCGGTGATCGTCGACGCGCAGGCCAGCCAGCTCGGCCGCGGCGAGACGATCGGCGACACCGCTCGCGTGATGTCGCGCTACGTCGACGCGATCGTCTGGCGCACCGGCGACCAGTCCCGCATCGAGGAGATGGCCGCGGCGGCCACCGTGCCGGTGGTCAACGCGCTCACCGACCAGTTCCACCCCTGCCAGGTACTGGCCGATCTGCAGACCGTCCGCGAGCGCTTCGGCCGGCTCGCGGGCCTGACCATGACCTACCTCGGCGACGGCGCCAACAACATGGCCCACTCGCTGCTGCTCGGGGGCGCCACCGCCGGGATGCACGTGCGGGTCAGCGCACCGGAGGGCTTCCAGCCGGCCACCGACGTGTTCCGCGCCGCCACGAACCGCGCCGCCGAGACCGGTGGTGGCGTGGGGCTGATCGCCGATCCGCACGCGGCCGTCGAGGGTGCCGATGTGCTGGTCACCGACACCTGGGTGTCGATGGGGCAGGAGAACGACGGCCTCGACCGCACCGCCCCGTTCCGCCCGTTCCAGGTCAACGGTGACCTGCTGGCCCGCGCCGCCGAGGGCGCGATCGTGCTGCACTGCCTGCCCGCGCACCGCGGCGACGAGATCACCGACGAGGTGATCGACGGTCCGGCCAGCGCCGTCTGGGACGAGGCCGAGAACCGCCTGCACGCGCAGAAGGCCCTCCTGAGCTGGCTGCTGGACCTGCGGCGATGACCGCGGTGCAGGGGGGCCGGTCCCGGGTCACGCGCCAGGCCCGCATCGTCGAGCTGATCAGCCGGCGGCAGGTGCACAGCCAGAACGAGCTGCTGGCCCTGCTGGATGCTGACGGCATCGGCACGACGCAGGCCACCCTGTCCCGCGATCTCGACGAGCTCGGTGCGGTGAAGCTCCGGGGCGCCGACGGCGGCACGCCGGTCTACGTCATCCCCGATGACGGCAGCCCCGTCCGCGGCATCGAGGGCGGCACCGCCCGGCTGGCCCGGCTGCTGGGGGACCTGCTCGTCTCGGCGGATGCGAGTGGGAACCTTGCCGTGCTGCGCACGCCGCCCGGCGGTGCGCACTACCTGGCCAGCGCCCTGGACCGAGCCGCACTGCACGACGTCGTCGGCACCATCGCCGGCGACGACACCCTCCTGGTGGTGGCCCGCGAGCCCCTCACCGGCGCCCAACTCGTCGCGCTCCTGCGCGAACTCTGATCGAGGAGCAACCATCCCGTGAGCAAGGTCCTGACCTCCCTCCCCCAGGGCGAGCGCATCGGCATCGCCTTCTCCGGGGGCCTCGACACCTCCGTTGCGGTCGCCTGGATGCGCGAGAGCGGCGGGATCCCGTGCACCTACACCGCTGACCTCGGCCAGTACGACGAGCTGGACATCTCCGGAGTGCCCGCACGTGCGAAGCAGTACGGCGCCGAGATCGCCCGCGTGGTCGACATCAGGCCGCAGCTGGTCGGGGAGGGCCTGGCCGCGCTGGCGTGCGGCGCCTTCCACATCCGGTCCGGGGGCCGGACGTACTTCAACACCACGCCGCTGGGCCGCGCCGTCACCGGAACGCTGCTGGTGCGGGCGATGCACTCCGACGACGTGAACATCTGGGGCGACGGCTCGACCTTCAAGGGCAACGACATCGAGCGGTTCTACCGCTACGGCCTGCTGGCCAACCCCGAGCTGCGCATCTACAAGCCGTGGCTCGATGCCGACTTCGTCCACCAGCTGGGCGGTCGCCACGAGATGAGCACGTGGCTCACCGCCCGCGGGCTGCCCTACCGGGACGCGGCCGAGAAGGCGTACTCCACCGACGCCAACATCTGGGGTGCGACGCACGAGGCCAAGACCCTCGAGCACCTCGACGTGTCCCTGGAGACCATCGAGCCGATCATGGGGGTGAAGTTCTGGGACCCGTCGGTCGAGATCGGGACCGAGGACGTCGCGGTCACCTTCGAGGCCGGGTATCCGGTGGCGATCAACGGCAAGCGGTTCGCCGACCAGGTCGCCCTCGTGCTGGAGGCCAACGCCATCGGCGGACGCCACGGCCTGGGCATGTCCGACCAGATCGAGAACCGGATCATCGAGGCCAAGTCGCGCGGCATCTACGAGGCGCCCGGGATGGCGCTGCTCTTCGCCGCCTACGAGCGGCTGCTCAACGCGATCCACAACGAGGACACGGTGGCCAACTACCACTCCGACGGCCGCAAGCTCGGCAGGCTGCTCTACGAGGGGCGCTGGCTCGATCCGCAGGCGCTGATGGTCCGCGAGTCGATCCAGCGCTGGATCGCCTCGCTCGTGACCGGCACCGTGACGCTGCGCCTGCGCCGCGGTGACGACTACACGATCCTCGACACGGTGGGGACCGGCTTCTCCTACCACCCCGACAGGCTCTCGATGGAGCGGGTCGAGAACGCCGCCTTCGGTCCTACGGACCGGATCGGCCAGCTCACCATGCGCAACCTCGACATCGCCGACTCCCGCGCCAAACTGGAGGCCTACGCCGGGCAGCCGCAGGAGCAGGGGACGGTGCTCGTCGAGCACGGCACGCTCTTCGGCGAGCTGCCCTCGGGCGGCTTCGACCAGATCGCGGCGGCCGACGGGAGCCGTGAGCGCGGTACGGAGAAGTCACTCGACGACGCCGCTCTGGAAGCGGGCAACGACTGATGGCGGGCTCCCGGTTGTGGGGTGGCCGGTTCGCAGCCGGCCCTGCCGACGCGCTGGCCGCCCTGTCGAAGTCCACGCACTTCGACTGGCGGCTCGCGCCCTACGACGTGCGCGGTTCGATGGCGCACGCCCGCGTCCTGCACGGTGCGGGCCTGCTCACCGACAGCGAGCTGAGCGGCATGCTCGACGCGCTGGCCGAGCTCGGCGCCGATGTCGAGTCGGGCGCGTTCGGCCCGGCGCCCGGCGACGAGGACGTGCACTCGGCCCTGGAGCGCGGGCTGATCTCCCGCGCCGGGCCGGAGCTGGGCGGCAAGCTCCGCGCCGGCCGGTCCCGCAACGACCAGGTCGCGACGCTCTTCCGCATGTGGCTCCGCGACGCGGCGGTCCGCGTCGGCAACGGCGTGCTCGACGTCGTCGACGCGCTGGTCGGGCAGGCGGACGCACACCCGGACGCCCCGATGCCCGGCCGCACCCACCTGCAGCACGCCCAGCCGGTGCTGCTGAGCCACCACCTGGCTGCGCACGCGCACGCGCTGCTGCGCGACGTCGACCGGCTGCGCGATTGGGACAGGCGGGCCGCGGTGTCGCCGTACGGCTCGGGGGCGCTGGCCGGATCGTCGCTCGGCCTGGATCCCGAGGCGGTGGCGGCCGAGCTGGGGTTCGACTCGTCGTCCGCGAACTCCATCGACGGCACGGCGAGCCGCGATTTCGCCGCCGAGGCCGCGTTCGTGCTGGCCATGATCGGGGTCGACTTGTCGCGCATCGCCGAGGAGGTGATCGTCTGGGCCACGGCGGAGTTCTCCTACGTCACGCTCGACGACGCGTTCTCCACCGGCAGCTCGATCATGCCGCAGAAGAAGAACCCCGACGTCGCGGAGCTGGCGCGCGGCAAGGCGGGCCGGCTGATCGGCAACCTCGCCGGGCTGCTGGCCACGCTCAAGGGCATGCCGCTGGCGTACAACCGCGACCTGCAGGAGGACAAGGAGCCCCTGTTCGACTCCGTCGAGCAGCTCGAGCTGCTGCTGCCCGCGGTCGCCGGGATGATCCGCACGCTCGTGTTCCACACCGACCGGCTCGCCGAGCTGGCCCCGACCGGGTTCACCCTGGCGACCGACGTGGCCGAGTGGCTGGTCCGAGAGGGCGTCCCGTTCCGCGTGGCGCACGAGGCGGCGGGCGGGTGTGTCCGTGTGGCCGAGGCGCGTGGCGTGGGTCTCGCTGATCTGAGCGACGGCGAGCTGGCCGCCGTGCACCCGGCGCTGACATCCGGGGTGCGCGAGGTGCTCACCGTCGCGGGCTCGATAGCCTCGCGGAACGCCCGCGGCGGTACCGCGGGCGCGCGTGTCGCCGAACAGATCGTCGACCTGCGCGCCGCCATCACCGCCGCCCGCACCGCACTGCAGAGCAGATCCGGAGGAGGAGCCTGATCATGCCCGCCACGATCACGACCCGCCCTCGTCCTGCCCCACTCGTTCAGGAGCATGTGTCATGACCAGTCCCGCCGATCTGGCGCGCCCCACCCTCGGCTCGGCTCGCGCCGAGTACAACGCGCTCGTCGCGCAGGGGATCAAGCTCGACCTCACCCGGGGCAAGCCCTCGGCCGCCCAGCTCGACCTGGCCATGCCGCTGCTGAGCCTGCCCGGCGACACCTACAAGGCCGCCGACGGCACCGACACCCGCAACTACCAGGGGCTGCAGGGCCTCCCCGAGCTGCGTGCGATCTTCTCCGCGGCGCTGCAGGTGCCGGTGGGGCAGCTCGTCGCGTTCGGCAACGGCAGCCTCGAGCTGATGCACGACACCGTCGTCAACGCGCTGCTCAACGTGATGCCGGGCTCGCCGAGGCGTTGGGTCGAGGAGGAGCGAGTCGCGTTCCTCGCGCCGGTGCCCGGGTACGACCGTCACTTCGCGCTGTGCGAGCGGCTCGGCGTCGAGCTGATCCCGGTCGGGATGACCGACGACGGCCCCGACATGGACGAGGTCGAGCGTCTCGTCGCCGCCGACGCCGCGATCAAGGGCATCTGGTGCGTGCCGAAGTACTCCAACCCCACCGGCGCGGTGTACTCCGACGAGGTGGTCACGCGGCTGGCCACGATGACCACGGCCGCGCCGGACTTCCGCATCATGTGGGACAACGCCTACGCGGTGCACTCGCTCACCGACGAGCCCGCGCCGCTGGCCGACCTGCTCGCGCTGGCCACCGAAGCCGGCAACGCCGATCGCGTGTTCGTGTTCGGGTCCACGTCGAAGATCACGCTGGCCGGCGCGGGCGTCGCCTTCCTGGGAGGGTCCGAGGCCAACGTGACGTGGTGGCTCGCGCTGGCCGGCAAGCGCAGCATCGGCCCGGACAAGACCAACCACCTGCGGCACGCGATGTTCCTGCGGGACGCGGCGGGCGTCGCCGAGCACATGCGCAGGCACCGCGAGATCATCGGCCCGAAGTTCGCGGCCGTGGAGCGCGTCCTCACCGACCAGTTCGCCGGGACCCCCGGTGTGTCGTGGTCCACCCCCGCGGGTGGCTACTTCGTGACGCTGACCGTGCCCCAGGGCTGCGCGTCGGAGACGGTGCGCCTGGCCAAGGAGGCCGGCATCGCGCTCACTCCGGCTGGCGCGACGCACCCCTACGGCCGGGATCCGCAGGACGCGACCATCCGCCTGGCCCCGACCTTCCCCGTGCTGGCGGAGGTCGAGAAGGCCATGGCGGGCGTCGCCGTCTGCGTGAAGCTGGCGCTCGCCCAGCGCGGATGATCGGCGGAGGCGTCCGCTGACGCTGCTCGACCGCGGGGAGCTCACCGTCGATGTGCTCCCCGCGGCCGTGCGCCTGCTCGGCTGCACCGTCGAGTCCGACACCCCGGACGGCACGGTCGCCGTGCGGCTCGTCGAGGTGGAGGCGTACCGCGGCGCGGACGACCCCGCTTCGCACAGCTTCCGGGGCCGCACACCGCGCAACGGGGTGATGTTCGGCCCACCCGGCCATCTCTACGTCTACTTCGTCTACGGCATGCACTTCTGCGCGAACATCAGCTGCCTGCAGGACGGCGACGCGGGCGCGGTGCTGCTGCGGGCGGGCGAGGTCGTCACGGATCCCGGCGTGGCGCATGCACGCAGGCCCACGGCCCGCCGCACGGCTGATCTCGCCCGCGGCCCGGCCCGGCTGGCGTCGCTCCTGGGTCTGCGACGCGAGCACAACGGACTGGACGTCACGTCGCCGGCGTCGCCCGTGCGGGTGGTGGCCGCCCCTCCGGTGGACCCGGCTCTCGTTCGCTGCGGCCCGCGGGTCGGTGTGGCGGCTGCGCACGACCTTCCGTGGAGGTACTGGCTGGACGGGTCGCCGTCGGTGAGCCCTTACCGGCCCGGACGGCGCCGATAGCGCAGCTGCCGACCCGCGCGCGCGGCGGGCCGGAATCGGAACCGGCGCGCGTCCGCGATGCCCGGTGGGGAAGGATCTCGTCCGTGAGCACGGACATCCTCGACGAGCTGGAGTGGCGCGGCCTTCTCGCGCAGAGCACCGATCCCGACGCGCTGCGCCGGGACCTGGCCGGTGGGGTGCTCACCCTCTACTGCGGCTTCGATCCCACCGCCCCGAGCCTGCACGCGGGCAACCTCGTGCCGTTGCTCACGCTGCGACGCTTCCAGCGCGCGGGCGCCCGGCCGATCGTCCTGGCCGGCGGAGCCACCGGGATGATCGGCGACCCCCGTGATGCCGGCGAGCGGACGCTGAACACGGCCGAGACGGTGGGGGAGTGGGCCGACCGCATCCGGGGCCAGTTGGAGCGCTTCGTGGAGTTCGACGGTTCGCCCACAGGCGCGGTGGTGGCGAACAACCTGGACTGGACGGGACAGCAGTCCGCTCTGGAGTTCCTGCGGGACGTCGGGAAGCATTTCTCGATCAACACCATGCTCGCGCGGGAGACCGTCAAGCGGAGGTTGGCCGCCGACGGGATGTCGTACACGGAGTTCAGCTACCTGCTCCTGCAGAGCCAGGACTACCTGCAGCTGTACCGCCGGTACGGCTGCCGGCTCCAGATCGGCGGCTCGGACCAGTGGGGCAACATCATCGGAGGTGTCGACCTGGTCCGCCGCGTCGACGGCGCGACCGTCCACGCGCTGACGACGCCGCTCGTGACCGATGCCGAGGGGCGGAAGTTCGGCAAGTCCACCGGGGGCGGGAACATCTGGCTCGATCCGGAGCTGACCTCGCCCTACGCCTGGTACCAGTACTTCGTGAACGTGGCGGACGCCGACGTGGGCACCTACTTGCAGCTGTTCACGTTCCTGGGACGCGAGGCGATCGAGGATCTCCAGCGGGAGGTCGCCGAACGGCCGTATCTGCGCGCCGGGCAGCGCCGGCTCGCCGAGGAGCTGACCACGCTGGTGCACGGGCAACACCAGACCGACCAGGTGGTCGCGGCCAGCGGGGCCCTCTTCGGTCGTGGGGAGTTGAGGGAACTGGACGCGGGCACGCTCGATGCCGCTCTGGCCGAGATTCCCACCACCGCGGTTCGGCTCGCCGAGCGTCCGACGATCGTCGACCTGCTGCTCGCCACCGGACTCGCCGAGAGCCGTGGCGCCGCCCGGCGCACGGTGGGGGAGGGCGGCGCCTACGTGAACAACGCAAAGGTGCCCGACGAGCAGTGGGTGCCGTCCGAGACCGACCTCCTCGCCGGCGGTTGGCTCGTCATCCGGCGCGGCAAGCGGAACCTGGCGGGTGCACGAGCAACGACGCTGTGACCTGGGCAGGTACCGCTATCTGACCCCCGGTTCGCTCGGCCGGGAGCCGCCCATGTAACTTTCTGCAGGTCGCCACAGCGGGCAGCACGACAGAGCGGGACGGATCTTCTCCGGCCCGGCGTCAACCCGCAACCGGCGGCCGCCCCCGAAGGTTCTGGCTCGTGAGATGCCGGCCGGAGGGACTGGGCCTGGCGGAGGTTGACTCCGCGAACAGGACCATGTAGCTTGGAAGAGTTGTCCCGACCACGGTCGGGTAACCGGAACGGAACACAGCCCTGGAGACCTCTTGGCGGAGGTTGATGGTGTGCGGGTGTCTTTTGAGAACTCAACAGTGTGTCGAGCTATTGTTTGAATTGGTTTTATGCCAGTTTGTTTGGGCTTGTTCCGCAATTTTTGGTTGTGGTTCGGGTCTTTTTGT
>JBBQEF010000056.1:0-21713 GCA_038320445.1 Mycobacteriales bacterium | reverse complement strand
CCCCGTGTCGGTCCCGGTCCCGGCGCCCGAACCCGTGTCGGTCCCGGTCCCGGTTCCCGTGTCCGTCCCCGTGCCCGTGCCCGGGTCGGGGTTCTGTGCGGGCACCACGGCCGCGGCGGGCGCGGGCGCGGCGACAGCAGCCGGGGCGGTGGCTGCGAGCAGGCCGACGGCCACTGCCGCGGCGACCACGAGAGTGCGGACGGCCCTCATCGCGCGGCCTCAGCGGGAAGCGCGTCCGCGGGGCCGACGCCGGTGCGGACGACCTGGCCGTTCTCGACCGCCACCTGGCGGGTGAGCCAACGCTGCTTGCGGATGGTGACCAACGCCTGCAGCTTGATCAACGCCATCGCCCACGACACCAGCACGTAGCCGGGGATGAAGAAGAACGACGACGGCCGCCGCCGCAGGTGCGGCAACAGCTTCGCCGAGCGGCTGATCTGCCACCACAACGCCAGCACGACGCAGAACGCCCAGTTCTGCACGGACAGCGAGTAGATCATGAAGAACGGGCCGAGCAGCAGCGTGAACGCGGAGATGGCCTTGTCGACCATGGTGAACGCCAGGAAGGGGTGCCGGTACACCCACGGCTTCGACAGCGCACGCAGGTCCGAGCGCCACGTGTTGCGCGCCCACCGCAGCCGCTGCTTGCAGAAGATCTTCCACGTGACCGGGAACGTCGACCACACCTCGGCGCTGCGCTGCAGCACCGTGAGGTGGCCACGCTCCAGCACGAGGGTCGTGAGGCGCTTGTCGTCACCGGACAGGCACGGCACGCCCCAGAACGTCTCGTCCATGAACTCGTCCTCGATCTCCAGCAGGAGCGCCCGCCGGTAGACGGCGGTGCGGCCGGACAGGCACGACACCGCCCGGCCCAGGTAGGTCTGGCTGGCGTTCTCGTCGAAGTAGCGGTGGTCGAGGAACATGTCGGTGATCCGGGCGAGGAAGCCGCTCGCGTGATAGACGCTCTGCCGGGTGCCGACGCCGCCGACCTGCGGATCGGCGAAGGGCCGGCACACCTCGGCTGCGACGTCGAGCGCCCAGACGGTGTCGGAGTCGACGAGCGCTACGAGCTCGGTGGAGGCGGCGTTCCAGCCCTTGCGCAGCGCGTCGCGCTTGCCCGGCACGTCGGTGACCACGACGGTCACCGGGTAGTGGCTCGCGATCTCGCGGCACGTCGCGTCCGAGGAGTCGATCACGAGCACGACCTCGTCGACGCCGTTCGCGAGCCAGGACTCGACCGCAGCCGCGAACACCTCCGGATCCTCCTGGTACACCGGCACGACGACGCTGATCGGGAGCCGGTAGGCGTTCTCGACCGGCTGGTAGAGCACCGCGGGGATCCGCCGGACCAGCCAGAACGACCACCGCACGAGACCGAGCACCCCGAGCGGGGTGCCCAGCACGTAGTAGTAGATCGGGAGCGTCATGCGGCGGCCGGGCTGACGGCGTTCCCGGCCTCGGAACCGGCCACGCGCTCCATACGCTCGTTGGTCTCGACCACGGCTCGCAGCATCGGCATGTCGATGCCGACGGCGGCCGCGAACCCGAGGAACCCGTTGGTGTCCTTGGGCAGGCAGACACCGCCGTACGGGGCGCCGCCGCGGATGCCGTACGTCGGGTTGATCGAGGCCTCGGCCGATCGCGCGACCGTGCTCGACACGGCGTCCGCGTCGACGCCGACCTGTTGGGCGACGAGCCACATCTCGTTCCAGAAGCTGATCTTGGCGGCGTTGTAGACGTTGTGCGCGCACTTCACGAACTCGGCGGTGGCCGGGTCGTCGAAGGTGCGCAGCTCGCCGCCGAACGGCGCGAGCAGCGCACACAGCCGCGCCAGCGTGTCCGCGTCGCGGCAGCCGACGACCGTCATCCACGGGTGCGCGAAGTCCTCCTCGGCCGTGGCCGCGCGGAGGAACTCGGGGTTGGAGGCGAGGCCGAATCCCTCACCGGCTCCGAGACCCGACTCCCGCTCCAGGATCGGACGCACCAGCCCGTCGGTGGTGCCCGGCGGCACCGTCGACCGGACGACGACGGTGTGGCGCGCGGCCGAGGTCTTCAGAGCCCGGCCGACGGCCTCGGTGCCTGCGGTGAACGGGCCGAGGTCGTAAGCGGAACCGATGTGGGGGGTGGGCAGGGTCAGCAGGACGAACGCGTCCGGCTCGCCGGACAGGTCGAGATCGCTGCGAGCGTCGAGGCCGTGGCGCCGCAGCTCGCGGACGCGTTCCTCCGAGATGTCGACGAACGTCACCCGGTGCCCGGCGGCGCCGAAACCTCGCCCGGTCGCGGCACCGACCACACCGGACCCGATGACGAAGATCCTCGACGCCTGGATGTTGCCCTGTGTCATCAGCACACTCCTCTCCGTACCCACTGATCCGAACGAGCCGTCCATCGCACCCGTTCGGCGTAGCGTTACAGAGGTACCGGAAGAGCGATCAGACCAACGGACTGGGCCGAGAGCGGGCCGAGAGCAAGCAGCCGCAGGTCAGTAACCGTTGGGTCGCTCTCCGTGTGCAGTGTTGTGATCGGTCGGCAACACAGAAGTCACGTTGTACGTGACTGACATCACAGGGCAACAGACCCGTCAGGTGGTGTGTTTCACGTTGAGAGCCGTGATGACGACCGTGCCGACGGCGTCGGGCTGGTCCCCCCGGGTGGGGTTGCTCTGGACGTAGCTGCCGGCCTTGAAGTACCAGCCCGAGCCGGTGCGCGGGATGTCGGCCATCTGCGTGCCGTTGTACGACACGGTGATGTGGCCGCTCGCCGCGACGATCCTGAGGTCGTAGGGCGTACCGAGCACGTAGTTCGGGTCGAGGACGATGTCGCTGTTGTCCGCGCCGTTCTTCACCAGCAGCCGGGCACCCTCGAGCCGGATCTCGATGACGTCACTCTCGGAGTCGTGGATCTGGGCCCCCACCACGTCCGGTTTCGCCGTCGGCAGGGCGGTGAAGGCCTCCCGCACGTCGAGGGTGTGGGTGCCGCCGGCGTTCGACCAGCTCGCCTTCTCCGCACCGTCCATCTCCCGCAGCTCGGAGCGCGGGTAGTTGCTGTTCTCGGTGGTCACCCCGCCGGCGTTGGCGGTGAACGCGACGCCGTTGCCGGCGACGCGGAACCAGTCGCTGGTGTAGGTGCCGAGCTGGGGCTGCATGATGGTGTCCGGCTCGCCCGGTGAGCCGGTGGGCAGCGTCAGGTACCAGTTGGCGAGATTCAGCAGCTCACCCGGGTAGGCGGCGGTCGCGGTCGGGGCTGCGGACACGGCAGGCGGAGACACCGGAGCGGGTGTCGGGGCCGAACAGGCGGCGAGGAGCGGTACCAACCCCAGGGCCAGTCGGGCGATCACGGGCGGCTTGCGCATGGGGCCGAATGGTACCGCCGTGCCCATCCACCCAGGATCTGGACGCAAGGCCGTCCCCGCGGGCGGCGGCGCCCACTGCGGCACAGCATGATCCGCAGGCTGCGACCGTTAGCCTGAACGAACCTGCCGACGTCGGCGCGAATTCAGGAGGCACCGTGCCCGGACGCCGTCCCGCCCGGGACACCACCGGCTGCACCGTCACGGTGTGCCGGGGCTGCTGCTGCGGTACGGCATCGAAGCACCCGGAGGTCGACCACGTCGGGCAGGTCGACGCGCTGCGCGCCGGCATCGGCGACGCCGGGCGCGTGCGGGTGAGCGACTGCCTGGACGCCTGTGAGCGGTCGAACGTGGTGGTGGTCGGCCCGTCCGCGGACGGAAGGCGCGCCGGGGCACGGCCTGCGTGGCTCGCCGGGGTGCTGCACCCCGACACCGTGGCCGACGTGGTGGCCTGGGTGCGCGGCGGCGGGCCCGGCGTCGAGGACCCGCCCGCCGTGCTGGACATCTCGGCCTTCACCCCGACCCGCCGCCAGCGCGCGGAGGCCGGCGAGCTCTGACCCGCCGGCCGGGTCCCGGCCCGGCCGGCGCCGGGCACCCCTCACCGCCCGCGAGACCGGCCAACGGGTGCCGACGATGATCACGGGTGCAGCGCAGGGGTCGGCGGCTGCGCGGGCACTGCGGGGCGAGGCCGTGGCGGTACCGGATCGGCCGCACCGACGTGCGCATCCAGCCAGCCCGCCAACGGCGCGGCCGCCCTCCACGCCTCCCGCACCCGCCGCAACGGCTCCTCGCTCTGCAGCCACGGCCCGAGCTCCCAGGACAGGCCCGCCTGCAGTCCGCGCCTGCGCAGCAACGCGATCCGCGGGTGATCGGTCGGGTAACCCGACGGCGTACCGGTGAGCGTCCGCGCATCCGCCGGCGACCAGCCCTCCAACCCGGCCAGCACGGCGGTGAGCGCATCGGACTCGTCCACCGCGGCACGGAAGCGTCGCAGCTGCGCCCCGTCGAACGCCCGGTGCCCGACGGAGACCGAGAGCGCGGTGGCGGTGAGCACCACGGCGAGAACGCAGCCGCCCGGCGTGGCGCAGACTCCCCCGGTGTCGGTGCGCAGCGGTGGGGCGTCGGCGCGGAACCGCCGGTTCGCGTGCGCCCGGAACACCCGCACCGGGCCGAACTCCGGGGCCAGCGCGGCAGCCAGCGCCCGCATCGGTCCGCGCACGTCCACATCGTGCTGCGCGCGGCACTCGGCCCAGAGCTCGCGGGTGTTGTCGGCGGCGATGCGGGCCAGCAGGGCAGGCCCGGAGGCGGGCCAGCCGTGGAACTCGTCGGTCATGGGGTGCTCCCTGGAATCCGTCGGATGTGGGGACTTGGACGGATTCCGGGCGCACGAGGTTCCACGGGCGCGGAAAATCGATACACAGGCCGCGCACAGGACGTGCCCATCGGGGCCACAGCTACGGGCGTGACGCTGGCTACCATGTCGACAGCAGAGTGGGTGCAGGCAGGCGGGCAGGGGAGCACGGTGACCGAGCGGTCCCTGCGACGACCGGACGGCAGCGCCATCCGGGTCCTCGTCGTCGACGACGAGTCCAGCCTGTCGGACCTGCTCTCGATGGCACTGCGCTACGAGGGCTGGGAGGTCCGCACCGCGGCCGACGGCAGCTCCGCGGTCCGCACGGCCCGCGAGTTCCGGCCCGACGCCGTCGTCCTCGACATCATGCTCCCCGATTTCGACGGCCTGGAGGTGCTGCGCCGGATGCGTTCGGACACCCCGGATGTGCCGGTCCTGTTCCTCACCGCCCGCGACGCCGTCGAGGATCGCGTCGCCGGCCTCACCGCGGGTGGCGACGACTACGTCACGAAGCCGTTCAGCCTGGAGGAGCTCGTCGCGCGGCTGCGCGGGCTGCTGCGGCGCTCCGGGATGTCGGCCGCCCGGCAGGGTTCCGACCTGGTCGTCGGCGATCTCGTGTTGGACGAGGACAGTCACGAGGTGCGCCGCGGCGACGACATCGTCGAGCTGACCGCCACCGAGTTCGAGCTCCTGCGCTTCCTGATGCGCAACCCCAAGCGCGTGCTGTCCAAGGCCCAGATCCTCGACCGCGTCTGGAACTACGACTTCGGCGGCCAGTCCAACGTCGTCGAGCTCTACGTCTCCTACCTGCGCAAGAAGATCGACGCCGGCCGCTCGCCGATGATCCACACGGTGCGGGGTGCGGGGTACGTCCTCAAGCCTGGTGCGGCCTAGACCGTGCGCATCCACTCGCTGCGAACGCGCCTCGTCGCCACCACCCTGCTCCTGTTGGCGGTGGCGTCGGCGATCGTCGCAGTGGTGACGGCCGTCGCGCTGAAGGGCTTCCTGATCGGGCGGCTCGACGACGACCTGCGGTTCGCCAGCGCGAACTACAGCCGCTTCAACCAGGAGGACGGTGACGGCGGTCGGCCACAGCCGCCACCCGGCGTCGACGGGCCCGGCGGGGCGCCGCCGGGCAGCGCGGTGGTGGCGGAGATCGTCGACGGCGCCGTGGTCCGGGCCACCGCGTACTCGCGCGACCAGACGGCGCAGAACGTCCCGTCATCGGAGTACCCGAACCTGACGGCCCTGCAGCCCGGGGCCGGCCCGCGCAGCGTCGACCTCGGCCCGCTGGGCACCTACCGGATGGTCGCGAGCGCGGTGCAGGCCGGTGGACCGGTGCTGGTGTTCGGGCAACCGGAGGCGCGGGTCGACGAGACGGTCGGCAGGCTCGTCCTGATCGAGGTGATCGTCGCCGCCTCGACCCTGCTGCTGGCCGGGGTCGCCGGCGCGGTGCTCGTCCGCCGCGAGCTGCGTCCGCTGGAACGGGTGGCCGCCACCGCCACCCGGGTGAGCGACCTGAAGCTCGACAGCGGTGAGGTCGACCTCACCGAACGCGTCCCCGACGCCGACCCGCGCACCGAGGTCGGCCAGGTCGGCGGGGCGCTGAACCGGATGCTCGATCACGTCGGTTCCGCGCTGGAGGCCCGCCAGGCCAGCGAGACACAACTGCGCCAGTTCGTCGCCGACGCCAGCCACGAGCTGCGCACCCCGCTCGCGGCGATCCGTGGCTACGCCGAGCTGACCCGCCGCTCGGCGCTCCCGGAGGAGACGGCCTACTCGCTCACCCGCATCTCCTCGCAGGCCGAGCGGATGACCACCCTCGTCGAGGACCTGCTGTTGCTCGCCCGCCTCGACGCCGGACGCCCGCTGGAGCGTGGTGAGGTCGACCTCACCCGGCTCGTGCTCGACGCCGCGAGCGACGCCCACGCCGCGGGGCCGGACCACCACTGGCGGCTCAGCCTGCCCGACGAGCCCGTCACCGCACCCGGTGACGCTTCCCGGCTCGCCCAGGTGCTGGCCAACCTGCTCGCGAACGCCCGTACCCACACTCCGCCCGGCACGGCCGTGACCGTCGCGCTGGCCGCGCTCCCCGCAGCCGTCCGGATCTCGGTGGTCGACGAGGGGCCGGGGATCCCGCCGGAGCTGGTGCCCCACGTGTTCGAGCGGTTCGCCCGCGGCTCCACGTCACGGTCGCGGGAGAACGGCAGCACCGGGCTGGGCCTGGCGATCGTCGACGCGGTGGTGGCGGCCCACCACGGCTCGGTCGAGGTCACGAGCCGTCCGGGCCGCACCGAGTTCGCGGTGATCCTGCCCACGGTGTCCGCAGTCTCCGACGGCCCGGTCCGCCGCCCCGCCCGAACGCACAGATAGCTCGGCTCACTGGTCGCGCACAGGCGCGCCACCGACGAGCCACAGGCGGTTCACCGTCGACAAGACCCCGGCTGCCCTCCGGGTCGGCGGGCTCCCGGTGCGGATCTTCGGGCTGTCCAGCTGGAGCGTGCTGTGCCGCAGGCGCTGATGGGCGACGCGTCCGTCGGTCGGGCCGGACGCACAGCTCGCGCACAGCACCATCACAACGCGCCGACAGCGCCCGCCGCGATCGTTCTCCCCATGAGCGAGCGTGCGAGCGAGTCATCGGCACCGCGCCCCGGCGCGCGGCGCCGACCGGGCGCCGGCGAGGTCGGACGATGAGCGTCGACGCCACGCCGCAGCCGAGCGGCACGGCACCGCGCCGGACGGGGCCCGTCCTCGACGTCGTGGTCCCCGTCTTCAACGAGGAGACCGATCTCGAGCCCTCGGTCCGCCGCCTGCACGCACACCTCACCGACCACTTCCCGTACCCGTTCCAGATCACCGTCGCCGACAACGCCAGCACCGACGCGACGCCCGCGATCGCGGCCCGGCTCGCGTCGGAGCTGACCGGCGTGGTCTCGCTGCGGATGCCGGAGAAGGGCCGGGGGCGGGCGCTGCGGGCGGCCTGGTCGGCGTCGGGCGCCCAGGTGCTGGCCTACTGCGACGTGGATCTGTCCACCGACCTCGCGGCCCTGCTTCCACTGGTGGCGCCCCTGATCACCGGTCACTCGGACCTGGCCATCGGCACCCGGCTGGCACCGGCGTCGCGGGTGGTGCGCGGGGCCAGGCGCGAGTTCATCTCCCGCACCTACAACCTGATCCTGCGCGGCACGCTGCACGCCCGCTTCTCCGACGCACAGTGCGGCTTCAAGGCCATCCGCGCCGATGTCGCGCACCGCCTGCTGCCGCTGGTGGAGGACACCGGCTGGTTCTTCGACACCGAGCTGCTGGTGCTCGCCGAACGGTCCGGGCTGCGCATCCACGAGGTGCCGGTCGACTGGGTGGACGATCCCGACAGCAGCGTCGACGTCGTCGCCACCGCCGTCGAGGACCTGAAAGGCATCGTCCGGTTGGGCCGGGCACTCGCCACCGGCGCGCTGCCGCTGCACGAACTGCGCGGCCAGCTCGGTCGCGGCGAGCTCCGTCCGCCCCAGAAGGAGGTGGCCGGGGTGCCTCGGGCACTGCCCGGACAGATCGTGCGGTTCGCCGCGATCGGCGTCGCCAGCACGCTGGCCTACCTCCTGCTGTACGCCGCGCTGCGCGGCTCGCTGGGGGCGTTCGGCGCCAACCTGGTGGCGCTCGTCGTGACCGCCGTGGCCAACACCGCCGCCAACCGGCGCCTGACGTTCGGCGTCCGCGGCCGCGACGGTGCCGCCGCGCACCAGTTCCAGGGCCTGGTCGTCTTCGGCCTCGGGCTCGCGCTCACCAGTGGCGCGCTGGCCGCGCTCGGCGCCTGGTGGCCGGGCGCGGGCCAGCTCGTCGAGATGGCGGTGCTGGTGGCCGCCAACGCCCTGTCCACCGTGCTCCGCTTCGTCGCCTTCCGGGCGTGGATCTTCCGCACCCGCCGTTCCCCCGCCACCGCGTCCCAGGAGACCCTCACATGAGCGCCACGCTGACCACACCGGACGCGCGCGACGCAGCCGCGCCACCGCCCACCGCCGCGTCGCGTCCGCGCGGCGAGCTGGGGGCGCTGGCCGCACTGCTCGCCGGCACCGGCCTGCTCTACCTGTGGAACCTCGGCGCCTCCGGCTTCGCCAACACGTTCTACGCAGCCGCCGTGCAGGCGGGCACGAAGAACTGGGAGGCGCTGCTCTTCGGCTCGCTGGACACCGGCAACATCATCACCGTCGACAAGCCGCCGGCGGCGATCTGGGTCATGGCCCTGTCCGGGCGCATCTTCGGGTTCAGCTCCTGGAGCATGCTCGTGCCCGAGGCCCTGATGGGCGTCGCGACCGTCGCGCTGATCTACGCGGCGGTCCGGCGGGTCGCGGGGCCGCGGGCCGGGCTGCTGGCCGGGGCGGCGATGGCGCTCACCCCCGTCGCCGTGATGATGTTCCGCTTCAACAACCCCGACGCGCTGCTGGTCCTTCTCCTCGTGGGCGCGGCCTACGCGGCGGTCCGGGCGATCGAGCAGGCCGGGACACGCTGGCTGGTGCTGGCCGGCGTGCTGATCGGGTTCGCGTTCCTGGCCAAGATGGGCCAGGCCCTGATCGTCGTGCCCGGACTGGCGCTGGCCTATCTCGTGGCGGCCCCGACGGGCTTCTGGCACCGCATCCGGCAACTGCTGTACGCGGGCGTCGCGATGGTCGTCTCGGCGGGCTGGTACGTGGCGTTGACGGAGCTGTGGCCCGCTGGGAGCCGCCCCTACATCGGCGGCTCGGTCGGCAACAGCCTGCTGCAGCTCGCACTGGGCTACAACGGGCTCGGCCGGATCTTCGGCGGGTCCGGTGACCCGGGAGGCGGCGGCGCCCGTGCAGGCGGGGCCGTCCCCGCAGGAGGCTTCCCCGGCGGCGCAGGCGGTCCCGGCGGCGGGTCCGGCTTCGGCGGCCAGGCCGGCATCGGCCGGATGTTCGGCGCCGAGGTCGGCGGCCAGGTGGCCTGGCTGCTCCCCGCGGCGCTCGCGCTGCTGATCGCGGGCCTGTGGCTGACGCGCCACGCGCCGCGCACCGACCCGACCCGGGCCTCGCTGATCCTGTGGGGCGGCTGGACGCTCGTGACGGCGCTGGTCTTCAGCTTCGCCGTCGGGATCTTCCACGCCTACTACACGGTGGCGCTGGCACCCGGGATCGCGGCGCTGATCGGCGTCGGCGGGCACGCAGTGTGGAAGCACCGCGCGTCGTGGCCGGGCCGGGCCACGACGGCCGTCGTCGTCCTGGGGACGGCAGCGTGGTCGTGGGTGCTGCTCGGGCGCTCCGCGGAGTTCCTGCCGTGGCTGCGGTGGGTCGTACCGGCGGTCGGCGTCATCGCCGCGCTGGCCCTGCTGGTGCCTGCCGGCGGCCGCCGGCTCGCCGGTGCGGCGGCGGCCGCCGTGGTGATCACAGCTGGTGCGGGCCCGGCGGCGTACGCGGTGGACACCGCCGTCGTGCCGCACACCGGCAGCATCCCGACCGCCGGGCCCACGACCACGGGCGGGTTCCCCGGGGCATTCCCCGGTGGCCCCGCAGCCGACGGCACCGGGGGCGACGCGGCCCGCGCCGACGGAGCCGGACGCCGCGCGGGCGCCGGCCCCGGCGAGGAGGCGACCGACCCCGCTCTGGACTCCCTGCTCCGGGCGGCCGGCACGACGTGGTCCGCCGCGACGGTGGGTGCCATGGGCGGCGCGGGACTCGCGGTGTCCAGCGGCACGAACGTCATGACGATCGGTGGCTTCATGGGTTCCGACCCGGCTCCGACACTGGCGCAGTTCCAGGCGTTCGTCGCGGCCGGGGACGTGCACTACTTCGTCGACGGGGGCGCCGTCGACGGGGGCGGCGCCCCGAACCTCAGCCAGGTGCCGCAGGCCGTGCGCGACAGCCCGGCGTTCGAGCAGTTCCTCGAGCAGGGCGGGGCACGCGGCGGGTTCGGCGCCCGTGGCGGCACCGGCTCGGAGATCACAGCCTGGGTGCACCAGCACTACCCGTCGAGCACGGTGGGCGGCCGGACCGTCTACGACCTCACGAAGCCGAAGTAGCGGCACGCCTCACCGGCTGCGCCATCGGCGAGGTGCTCGGCATGGTCATCGGCACCGCGGTAAGGGCATCCTCACTGTATCGTGTCGACATGGACCAGCAGGAGAGCGTGCGGTGCGCCGTCCTCTCCCGCGTGCTCGCCGAACCACTGGCGGGCACCGCCCCCGTCGCCACGCGGTGGGCGTGCCTGGAGCACCGCGGTGCGTGGCCCGGCGACATCCGCGACGTCGTCGATCCGGCGGTCGCTGCGTTCGCCGCACGGGTCGAGGCGTCCGGGTGGCGGTTGCAGTTGATCCGCAGGCCCGGCCGGCCCGCCATGGACGACGCGGTGCGGCTCTACCTCACCGACACCACGCCCGGCAGGGCGCACACCACCACGCTCACCGTCGACCGCCCGTCCGAGCTGGCCGAGCTCCCCCTCGACGGCACCGGTGCCGGCACGGCCGTGGCCGAACCACTGGTGCTGATCTGCACGCACGGCAGGCGGGACCGCTGCTGCGCGCTCGACGGCCGCGCCCTCGCCCTCGCCATCGGTGACGTGGACGTGTGGGAGTGCTCCCACCTGGGCGGGCACCGCTTCGCCCCGACGGCGCTGGTCCTGCCCACCGGCTATCTCTACGGGCGGCTCGACGTGAGCACGGCCGTCAGCGCGTGCAAGGCCGCCGGGATCGGCGAGGTCGAGACGGCCCTGTGCCGTGGCCGGTCCACGTGGTCGCCCGCCGGGCAGGTCGCCGAGCTCGCCGTGCGCGCGGCCACCGGTCTCCGCGGCGCCGACGACCTCACCGTCACCGAGCACGACGGGCTGCGGGTGAGCGCCCGCGACGGCCGCGAGTGGCTCGTGGAGGTGCAGCAGCAGGAGGGTGCGCCCCGCCCGGCCTCCTGCGGCGCCCTGCCCGTCCCGTCCCGTCCGCTGGTCGCCACCGGAGTACGACGGAGCCGGTGACCCGGCCCGGACCATGATCGCGATCCGGCGCGCTCCTCGGCCCCGGCGTGGGCGCTGCCGTGCGGTACGCAGTGATCAGTTCGGGGTCGCGGCGCGCAGCACGCAGCACGCGTAGCGTCGCCGTCGTGACCACCACCGGGACCGCCGCGGAGGCGGTGCAGGCGATGTTCGCGGGGCACGAGGATCTGGCGGCCCATCCGGCGGTGCTCGCCGCGTCGCGGATCGCGGACGACGTCCTCGCCCCGCACGCCGCAGCCGCCGACGACCCGGCCCGCGGCGTCGACCCCGCCCACATCGCCCGGCTGGCCGCGGACCGGTTGCTCGGCGTCACCATCCCGGTCGAGGAGGGCGGGCTCGGTGGCACTGCGCGCGTCGACGCCGAAGCCACCGAGCTGATCAGCGGGGCGTGCGCCGCCACCTGGTTCGTGATCAACCAGCACCGCTCGCCGCAGGCCCTCTCCCGGGGATCGCTGCGGGGGCTCGCGCCGGACGCGGTCACCCTCGGGCCGGCCGCCGCCCGCCATCGTGCCGAGCTGGCGTCCGCCTCCACGCGGGCCGGTATCGCGCTGGCGCACATCCGCCGCCCCGGCCCGCCCGCCGTCCGGGCCGATCCCGACGGCACGGGCTGGCGGTTCTCGGGCACCGCCGACTGGTGCACGGGCTGGGGCCTGATCGACCTCGTCATGATCGCCGCGACCACTGCCGACGGCCGTTTCGTGTTCGCCCTGCTTCCCGCCAGGGCCCGGGCCGGGCTCCGGGCGGGCGCGCCGCTACCGCTCGCGGTGATGGGTGGCACCCGCACCGTCGCGCTGGAGATGGACGGGCTCGCGATCGGCGCCGGCGACGTGGTGGCCGTCCTCGACGCGGCGCGGTGGCGCGCGCACGACGTCGCGGGCACCGCCAACACCACGCCGGCATCGCTGGGACTGCTGCGGTGCGTGCTCGTCGCACTCGCCGAGCTGGGCACAGCGCGCGATCGGCCGGACGCCGTCGACGCCGCTCTCGCGCTCGCCCCGCTCGCCGCCCGCCTGCGCGCCGAGGCCTACGCGCTGATCCGCGACGTACCGCTGTTCGAGCGGGTCCCGGAGCGGACGGCGCTGCGCGCGGAGGTCACGGAGCTGACCGTCCGCGCCACCCACGCCCTGATCGCGGCGCGCTCCGGCAGCGCCATGCTGCTGGGCAGCCCGGAGCAGCGGTGGGCGCGGGAGGCCGCGTTCCACCTCATCCAGGCCCAGACCGCGGGCGTCCGCGCGGCGCAGCTCTCGGCGTTCACGCGGTCGTGAGCGGAAAACGCTGCTCGGGCAGCACTATCCGCGCACGGGTGGTGGGGTGGCCGGGTCTACCGTTCGGCTCGGCAGCGCCCGCGTGGTCCACGAACGGACGGGGGACGGGGTGACGGGGCAGACGCTGGTCGGCAGGACCGGGTCGGTGACCGAGCGCGTCCGCGGCGGCGATCTGCCCGGCGAGGTCAAGGTCGTCGTGGCCGGCCTGCCGCACTACTACGTGGCCTACAGCGCGCATCCGGTGCCGGTCGGCGCCACCGTGCTCGTCATCCAGACCCGCGGCGCGCGCCGCATCGACGTCGAGCCCTGGGACGGGCCCGGCGCCACCATCACGAGTGACAGGACATAGACATGTTCGGGTACAGGGTCCCGGCGCCGAACGAGGCGTTGCTGATCAGCGGCCGCAAGCAGCACGGTGACGACGCACTCCAGTTCAAGATCGTCACCGGACACGGGGTGTTCGTGGTCCCGATCTTCTCCCGGGCGTCCCGGCTGACGCTGGCGATGCAGGAGGCGGAGGTCGTCGAGGACTGCTTCACCCAGCAGGGCCTGACGTTGGGGGTGCAGGCGGTCATCGCGTTCAAGGTCGGCGACGACCACGAGTCCATCGCCGCGGCGGCGCGCCGGTTCCAGGGCGACCAGGCCCAGATGCCGACGCTCGTCGGGCGCATCTTCAGCGGGCACCTGCGCAGCATCATCGGCAGCATGACCGTCGAGTCGATCATCCGCGACCAGCAGCGGCTCGGCGACGCGATCCTGGACGCGAGCAAGGGCGAGATGGGCAAGATCGGCCTGGCCGTCGACTCGTTGCAGATCAGCAGCATCGACGACAAGGGCTCCGGCTACATCGCGGCGCTCGCCGCCCCGCACCAGGCGTCGGTCAACCAGGCCGCCAAGATCGCCCAGGCCGCGGCCGACCAGGCCAGCGCGATGGCGCAGCAGGAGAGCGCCCGCAACCAGGCCGAGTACGCACGCCACACCGCCATCGCGCGGGCCCAGTACCAGGCGGAGATCGACCAGGCGCAGGAGAAGGCCGCGCAGTCCGGGCCGCTGGCCGCCGCGCAGGCCCAGCAGGCGGTGCTCGCCGAGCAGTCACTGGTCGCCCGCAAGAACGCCGAGCTCCGCGAGGCCCAGCTGATCGCCGAGGTGGTCAAGCCGGCCGAGGCCGAGGCCGAGGCGCTCCGGACGCGCGCCCGGGCCCAGGCCGACGCCACGAAGCTGTCGGCCGAGGCCGCCGCTGCGCAGGGCCGGATCGCGCTCGACCAGATGGTCATCAGCCAGCTGCCGGACATGCTCCGCGCGGCCGCCGAGGGCCTGCAGGGCTCCAACCTCACCGTCCTCGACGGAGCCGAGGGGCTGAGCGGGGTGGTCGCGTCACTGGCCGGCCAGGGGATGGCGCTGCTGGAATCGGTGCGCAACGGCCTCGCCGGCGACGCCACGGCGGAGCGCCGGGCGCTGGACTCCGGGGCTCAGCCGGCACGGGAGTAGGACCGGCAGGCTCCGTCTCGGTCCGGCCATGCGCTGATCTGCCGCCCCCGCTGCTCATCTGCGCACCTGGCGGCCCGGCCGCCGTCGGGCACACTGCGGGCATGGCCACCGCGACCTTCCCCGCCGCACTGCCGCTGCGCCCGCCGGCCCACCAGGTCAGCCCCCGAGCCGTGCGGTGGTGGCAGCTCCGCGACCTGGTCACGGTGCTCGTCCTGCTGGTGCCGCAGGTGGTGTTGGAGATCGTTCTGGACACCGGATGGCTCCGTGTCACCGCGATCGCCACCGCCGTCGCGGGGCTGGCGTACCTGCTGCTCGTACCCCCGCTGCTGTTCCGCATCCACCGCTGGGAGATCACCGACGACGCCGTCTACACGCTGTCGGGGTGGCTCGTGCGGGAGTGGCGGATCGCCCCCATCTCCCGGGTGCAGACCGTCGAGACCGAGCACGGCCCGCTGCAGCAGCTGCTCGAGCTGGCCACCGTCACGGTCACCACGGCGTCGGCGAAGGGGCCCGTCAAGATCCGCGGCCTCGACGCGGCTGCCGCCGCCGAGCTGGCCCGCACGCTCACCGAGACCACCCAGGCCACCCCCGGCGACGCGACGTGAGCGCCCCGACGCTCGTCGAGACGCCGTGGCGGCGGCTCGACCCGTGGATGCTGGTGGTCACCCCGCTCGCCGGCCTCGTCCGGCTGCTGCCGGTGTTCCTGATCGTGCTGGTCACCGGCCAGCAGGGCGATCCGGTCCGGCTGTGGATCACGCTCGGTGGCGCGGGCGTCGTCGTGCTCGCCGGGCTGCTGCGCTGGCGCACCACGCGCTACCGGATCACCCCCCAGCGGGTGGAGCTGCACAGCGGCTGGATCCGGCGCCAGCGCCGCACGGTGCCGCGCGACCGGATCCGCACCGTCGACCTCACCGCCCGCCTGGAGCACCGCCTGTTCGGTCTGAGCGTGGTCAAGATCGGCTCCGCTTCGGGCTCGGCGTCGGAGCACCACGGCCTGAACCTCGACGCCGTGAGCAAGGCCGAGGCCGACCGGCTGCGCCAGGAACTGCTCGACCACTCGGCGGCCGTCCCCGACGCCCCGAGCACGGCGGCTCCCCCCGTCGACGAGCTGGCCCGGCTGGACTGGTCATGGCTGCGGTTCGCGCCGCTCACCTTCTCCTCGCTGGCCGGTGTGGGGGTGATCGCCGGGGCGGGGGCCAACCTGCTCAACGAGCTGGGCGTCGATCCCCTCGATGTCGGTGTCGTCAACGACGCGGCCGGGCGCCTCGAGCAGGCACCGGTGTGGATCGCCGTCGCAGTGCTCGCCACGATCGTGCTGGTCCTGGCCGTGTCGGGGGCGCTGCTGCTGTTCGTGGAGCGCTGGTTCGGCTACCGGCTCACCCGGGAACGCACCGGCGAGGGCAGCGCGCTGCGGGTGCGCCGCGGGCTGTTCACCCGGCGCTCGCTCTCGGTGGCGCAGCGCCGGCTGCGCGGCGTCGAGATCGTGGAGCCGCTGCTGCTGCGGGCCGGCCGCGGCGCCCAGGCCCGGGCGTTGTCGGCCGGGCTGGCCCGCGACACCCAGGGCGGGGTGCTGCAGCCCCCCGTCCCCCGGGCCGAGGCCCACCGCGTCGCGTCGGCGGCGTTGCGGGAGCCGCCGCTGGAGATCACGGGGGCGCCGCTGCGGCGGCATCCGCGCGCGGCACTGACCCGACGGCTGACCCGCGCCCTGCTCCCCGCCGCAGTGGTGGTCACGGGCGCGTACCTGCTGGGCCCGGCACTTCCGTGGGCGGGGACGGCGAGCCTGGTCCTGCTCCCCCTCGCCGCGCTGCTGGGCTGGGACCGCTACCGCAACCTCGGCCACCAGCTCACCGCGCGGCACCTCGTGACGCGGCAGGGGTCGGTGGAGCGGCGCACCGTCGCGCTGCAGCGGTCCGGGGTGATCGGGTGGACCGTCCGGCAGAGCATCTTCCAGCGCCGCACCGGACTGGTCACGCTGGAGGCCGTGACGGCGGCGGGAGCGGGCGGCTACGCGGTGCTCGACGTGGCGGCCGACGACGCCGTGGCCCTGGCCGACGCGACGGTCCCCGGCCTGCTGAGCCCTTTTCGCGTCAACGCTGATTGACCTCGAATCAACTTCGGTGTTCACTGCCGTTGTCATGAAAGCGACGCGCACCTACACCATGCGGGCCCGGGCCGACGCGGTCGCGGCAACCCGGCAGCGGATCCTCGACACCACACTGCGCCTGGGCGAGGAAAGGATGTCCCTCGACATCGTCCTCGCCGACATCGCCGAGCTGGCCGGCGTCAGCGTGCAGACCGTGCTGCGGCATTTCGGCAGCAAGGAGAGGTTGTTCACCGCCGTCGAGGCCTACGCGATCGCGGAGGTCGTCGACGAACGCTCGACGCCGGTCGGAGACCTCGGCGCGGCGGCCCGTTCGATCGTGGCCCACTACGAGAACAGGGGTGACTGGGCCTTGCGGATGCTGGCACAGGAGCACGTGGACGAGCGCTACCGGCGGCAGGCCGAGAACGGCCGCGCCCTGCACCGCCGCTGGGTGTGCGAGGTATTCGCGCCCCAGCTGACGGCCGCGGGCGACGATCCCGCCCTCGTCGACCTGCTCGTGCTCGCCACCGACGTCTACGCGTGGAAGCTCCTTCGCCGCGACACCGGCCTCGACCGCCCAGCCACCGAAGAGCGCCTGCTCCGGCTCATCCGTGCACTGCTTGCCGACCCCGAAGAAGGCTGAGATGGCACGAATTCTGATCGTCACCTGGGACGGCGGCGGCAACGTCCCGCCCGCGCTGGGCATCGCGACCGAGATGCGCCGCCGGGGCCACGACGTCCGCGCACTGGGCCATGCCCAGCAGCGCGCGACGTTCGCGTCGGCCGGGATCCCGTTCACGGCCTACGCCCACGCCCGTTCGTGGTCGTCCGCGGCAGCCGTCCAGGGGGCCCGCGCAGCCGCCCGTTACATCGCGCTGTTCACCGACAAGGGGCCCGGCCGTGACCTGGCCGACGAGGTGGCGCAGCACCCCGTCGACCTGGTGCTTGCCGACTGCATGTGCCTCGGCGCGCTGCGGGCCGCCCAGCGGGCCGGCGTGCCGACCGCCGTGCTGGTGCACACGTTCCACCGCTACGTGACCCACGGGTGGGCCCGCGGGCCGATCGGGGCGATCGCGGCGCTGCGCGGGCTGCGTCCGTCCCGGCTGTGGGACGGCGCCGCCGTCGTGCTCGTCGCCACCGACCCCGGAATCGACCCGGCCACGGCCGGACCGCAGCCGCCGAACGTGCGGTACACGGGCCCGGTACAAGCAGCGCCCCGGGCGACCGGCCGCCCGGACGATCCGGCAGTGCTCGTCAGTCTCAGCACCATCTACTACGAGGGCCAGACCGAGGTGCTGCAGAGGATCCTGGACGGGATCGCGGACCTGCCGCTGCGCGCCGTCGTCACCACCGGTGGCGTCCCCGATCCGGCCGTCCTGCGTGTGCCCGGCAACGTCGAGGTGCACCGGCACCTCCCCCACGAGGAGGTCATGCCGACGGTGTCGCTCGTCGTCGGGCACGGTGGCCACGCGACCACGATGCGCGCCCTCGCCCACGACCTGCCGCTGCTCGTGATCCCGATGCACCCGATGCTCGACCAGCCCATGGTCGGCAGGGTCGTCGCGGCCGCGGGCGCCGGTCGCACCCTGCCGAAGTCCGCGCACGCCGCGCAGATCCGGGATGCGGTGCAGGCACTCGTCGTCGACGGACCGCACCGCGCGGCGGCCGCGGCGATCGGCTCCCGGCTGCGGGCACGCAACGGTGCCGCGACCGCGGCAGACGAGCTGGACGACCTGCTGCGCGCATCACGTCGGGGCTCAGCGGCGGCGGGTGCCGAACAGGCCACGCGTGATCTCCCGGCCCAGTGAGCTCGCCGCCGACCGCAGGAAGGACTTGACCACCGGCGAACCGAGCACCTCGGCCACCATCCCCGGCGCCTCGCGCTCCTGGCGCTCCTGCCGCGGCGGCGGCGGGGCGTCGACAGGCGCGGGGGGCGGCGGCGGGGCCATCCTGGCCGTCATCTTCTCGTACGCCGACTCACGGTCGACCGTCATCCCGTACTTCGGGAACAGCGGCGACCCCTTGGCCTCCGCCGTGACGGCGTCCGCACCGATGGCGGCCATCAACGAGCGCGGCGCCCGCATCCGCGACCACGCGACGGGCGTCGGCGCGCCGGTCTCGGACAGCACGGTGACGATGGCCTCGCCGGTGCCGAGCGAGGTCAGCGCCTCCTCCATGTCGTAGTTCTTGGTGTTCGGGTAGGTCTTGACCGTCTTCTTCAGCGCCGTCTGGTCGTCGGGCGTGAACGCCCGCAGCGCGTGCTGCACGCGCGCGCCGAGCTGGGACAGCACCGCATTGGGGATGTCGGTGGGCAGCTGCGTGCAGAAGAAGACGCCGACGCCCTTGGACCGGACCAGCTTCACGGTCTGCTCGATGCGCTCCAGGAACGCCTTGGACGCGTCGGTGAACAGCAGGTGGGCCTCGTCGAAGAAGAACACGAGCTTGGGCTTGTCGAGGTCGCCCGCCTCGGGCAGCTCCTCGTACAGCTCCGCGAGCAGCCACATGAGGAACGTGGAGAACAGGCGGGGGTTGGCGGCCTGGTCGGCCAGCTCCAGCAGCGACACCACACCCTTGCCGTCGATCTGCCGGATCAGGTCGGACGGCTCGAACTCCGGTTCGCCGAAGAAGTCCTCCCCGCCCGCGGCCTCCAGGTTCACCAGCGCGCGCAGGATCACCCCCGCCGTGGCGGGCGAGACGCCGCCGATGCCCTTGAGATCGGCCTTGCCCTCGTCGGAGGTGAGGTACTGGATGACCGCGCGCAGGTCCTTCGTGTCGAGCAGCGGCAGGCTCTGCTGGTCGGCCCAGTGGAAGATCAGGCCGAGCGTGGACTCCTGGGTGTCGTTGAGGTCGAGCACCTTGCTCAGCAGGATCGGGCCGAACTGTGTGAGCGTGGCCCGGATCGGCACCGCAGAGCTCTTCCCGCCCAGGGACAGGAACTCGACGGGGTACGCGGTGGGCGTCCAGTCGTCGCCGGTGTCCCGGGCCCGCGACTGGATCTTCGGGCCGTCCTCGCCGGGGCGCGCCATCCCGGACAGGTCGCCCTTGACGTCGGCGAGCAGGACCGGGACGCCCGCGTCGGACAGCTGCCCGGCCAGGCCCTGCAACGTCTTCGTCTTGCCGGTTCCGGTCGCGCCGGCGACGAGGCCGTGCCGGTTCAGCGTCGCGAACGGGATGCGCACCTTCGCGGTCGGGTCGACGACGCCGTCGATCACGACGCATCCGAGTTCGAGCGCGCCACCCTCGGTCGCGTATCCGGCGGCGATCTGCTGAGCTGCGGTGTCATTCCCCACGCCGCGGGAGCTTAGTCCTGCGGGAACCGCCACCTCACCCCCGCCACGCGGGCTACCGAGCGGGGAACGCAAAGCCTGCGGACGCGGTGACGGCGCGCCCGGTCAGCTCGTCGAGCTCGCCGAAGAGGCCGTCGTCGACGCGGGTGAAGTTCAGGCAGGCCTTGCCCTGCATCCGGGCCTGCAGTGCAGCCGACGCACCGAGCCGGTCGGGCGCGTAGGCCAGCGGCATGAGGTGATAGGAGACGTAACGGGCCCCGGTCCGTACCGCCCCGAACATCAGGACGTAGCCATCGGCGCGAACGTGGCGCGTGTCGAGGTAGTAGTCGCCCGGTTCGTCGCGCACGACGACCAGGTCGTCGGCGTGCCGTCCCATGATCGTCCGCAGCCGTTCGAACACCGGCGTGAGGTCCTTGACCGCCATGCCGGTCAGGATCGCAGCACGGCGCAACCGTGACAACGGCCGCTGCGTGCCCACCAGCCGGTCCCCGGCGTGACGGAATAGTCTGCACGGGTGAACGACCGTCTGGTATGGATCGACTGCGAGATGACCGGGCTCGATCTCGCCAACGACGCACTGATCGAGATCGCCGTCCTCGTCACCGACGGGGACCTCAACGTCCTCGGTGACGGCGTGGACGTCGTGATCCACGCCGACGACGCCGCACTCGCCGCGATGCCCGACGTCGTGCGTGACATGCACGCCCACTCCGGCCTCACCGACGAGGTGCGCAAGGCCACCGTCACGGTGCCCGAGGCCGAGCAGCTCGTGCTCGCCTACGTGCGCGAGCACGTCCCCGAAGCCCGCACCGCCCCGCTGGCCGGCAACTCGATCGGCACGGACCGCGGCTTCATCACCCGCGACATGCCCGAGCTCGACGCCCACCTGCACTACCGCATGGTCGACGTCAGCTCGGTGAAGGAGCTGTGCCGACGCTGGTTCCCCCGCGTGTTCTACGCGAAGCCGGAGAAGGGCATGGCCCACCGCGCACTGGCCGACATCCTGGAGTCCATCCGGGAGCTCGACTACTACCGCCACACCCTGTTCGTGGCCCCGCCCGGACCGACGTCCGAGCAGGCCCAGGCGGTCGCCGCGGGGCTGGCCGAAAGGGCCTGACGGCCTCGGCTAGACTGGTCTCGTTCCGGCGGGAGCCGGTGCGCATGGTGGGTGTAGCTCAGCTGGTAGAGCACCTGGTTGTGGTCCAGGGGGCCGCGGGTTCAAGTCCCGTCACTCACCCCATGCAGCGGGACCCCGCAGCACGGACGTCCGGAAGCCCTTGTTAGGGTTTCGCCCGTCGCCGCGCTGCAGGATCGCGAGGCAGGCGCCGTTAGCTCAATTGGCAGAGCAGCTGGCTCTTAACCAGCGGGTTCGGGGTTCGAGTCCCTGACGGCGCACCAACGTTGCAGGTCAGAGAGCTGTCATAGCTCGCTGCTACGCTCCGGAGAGATCAAACCTGTAGGAAACCCTCCTGGGAGCTGCGCCATGGCCCGTCCTCCACTGGCCCTCGGTCATCACTGACCTTGGCGCGGGCCCTACCGCGGCCCTGCCGGGGGGTGCCCCCGTTGACCGCTGTTGGCTGGTGGCAATAGCTCGCGAATGGCTCGTCTATCGGTCTCCGCTGGGTGTCCTCGATTCATCGTTTGATCGGCGCTTAGCCATCTTGGTTTCGACGTACGGATCGCGCCACCACTCCCGTGCCTTCACTACGAACGTCTCCCGGGAGGCTTCGGCTGCTGTGTTCGCTGAGCGGAAGGCGGGCCATCGTGCGTTGCCCGACCTGTCCTGCGGGGCGCGGTACCAGTTGTCACAGACGTCCGCCACGTTGCCCACGTGGCCCTGAGGCTTATTCACGCAGCCCTGAGGCTTATTCACGCAGCCCTGTAGAAATGTAGTCCGACTACCGCC
>JBBQEF010000055.1:0-21781 GCA_038320445.1 Mycobacteriales bacterium | reverse complement strand
GTAGGGCAGGTTGGCCACGATCGCCGTCGGCGCGGGGTCGAAGTCGGCCGCCCGCACGCGCAGCGCGTCGGCCGTGGTCACCGTGAGGCGATCGGCGAGCGCGGGAGCCCTTTCGGCCACCGTGACCGGCAACCGGGCGGCCAGCACCGGGTCGATCTCCACGGCGTGCACCGTGGCCACGGCGGGCAGCAGGGCCAGCGTCAGGGAGCCGAGCCCGGGGCCGACCTCCAGCACCACGTCGTCGGGTCGCAGCTGCGCGGAGCGGACGATGCGGCGGACCGTGTTGGGGTCGTGCACGAAGTTCTGCCCGAGCTTCTTGGTGGGCCGCAGCCCCAGCTCGGCGGCGATCGCGCGCACCTCGGCGGGCCCCAGCAGTCGCGAGTCCGTCACCCGGGGAGCGTGCACCCCGGGTGCTGCGCCCGCGTCACTGGGGCAGGCCCAGCTTGCGCGAGCAGGCGGGCCAGGCGCCGTAGCCGCCACCCCGGTCGTCGCGCACCTTCTGGGCGACGGCGATCTGCTCCTCACGGCTGGCCTGGTGGGGCAGCGACGCGTACTTCGTGCCGCCGTAGGCGCGCCAGGTGCCCGCGTCGAACTGGAGCCCGCCGTAGTAGCCGTTGCCGGTGCTGATGGCCCAGTTGCCGGTGGCCTCGCACTTCGCGATCTGGTCCCACACGCTGCCGTCGTCGACCGCGGCGACGCTGGGGGCGCTCGGGACCTCGTCGTTCGTACCGATCTTCACCACCCGCGGGGTGGGCGGGGTGCTGTCCCCGGCGCGGACCTGCTCGCGCCGGACCTCCTTGCCGTTCTGCACGTACACGCGCAGGACGGCCGTGGTCTGGCCCGCCTCGCCCGGCTCGACGATCTTCTCCTCACCGCGCGGCAGCGTCGGGTCCTCGACCTTCCGCACCGGGGGAGGCACCTCACGGGTCTCGACGACGTCACCGACACCGTTGCGCACGACCTGGACGGCCATGCCGTCGGTGAGCGGTGTGTCGCCCGTCGGCACCGACACGTCCTCGGGGCCGAGCGTGATCCGCCTCGCCTCCAGCAGCCCGGACACGGTGCCCGCGTCGGTGGTGACGGGCACCTTCGCGCCGGTGCCGTCGGCGAGCACGACCTTCCGCGGCACCCGCAGCTCCAGCGCCATCCCGGTCAACGGGATCGCGGTGCTCGGCGCGGCCGACATCTGGATCGGGGCCGCCGCGACGCCGAGGCCGGCCAGCGCCTCGCTGACCGAGCCCGCCGTGGTCCAGACCTCCCGCTCCGAAGGCCCTTCCTTGAGCATCAGCTTGCGGGCCCGGCTGAGGATGACGTGGTCGCCGTCGTCGAGCTCGGTGGCCGGCGCGGGCTCCACCCGGTCCTGCCGGGTCGCGGTGAGCCCGGCCGACTGCAGCGCGCCCGCGACATCGCCCGCGAACGTGTGCACGGTGCGGTCCCGGCCGTCCACCGAGACGGTGATCGTCTTGTCCATCGCGAGGGCCGTGGCGCCACCGCCGAGCAGGGCGACGAGCAGGGCGAGAACGGTGCCGCGCACCAGCACCCGGGCCGGGGCCGGGCGCGGCACCGGCACCGGCGCCACGGACGCCCGACGGTCGGTGCGGCGGTCCGGGACGGTCGGCGCCGGCGTGGTGGTGGCCGGCGTGGTGGTGGCCGGCGTGGTCTGCGTCGGCGTGGTCTGCGTCGGCGTGGTCTGCTCGGCCACGGCCGCCATCGGTCCCGTGATGGTCACCGGGCCGGTCACCGCAGCGAACGGCTGCGTGAGGGGCTCGGCGGCCACGTCGCTCTGAGGAGCGGTCGCCGGGGCGGGGATGTGCGGGATCGGGCCGGTCACGGCCTCGGCGTGGTGCCGGTCCACCCCGGTGAGCGAGCCGAATCCGCCACCTTCCGCCGGCTGCACGGCCGGCGCGAACAGATCCCCCGTGACCAGCGACAGGGGCCCGGTCGGGTCGGCGGCCGGAACGACCGGGAGCGGGCCGGTGACCGGGTCGGCCGAGGCGTCGTCGGCATCCGGCGTGGGCGTGGTCCGGACGGGGCGTGGCCGCGGGCGACGAGCGGGCCGCGCGACCGTCGGCGACGCGGTCTCGACCGGCGGCGCTGCGGACGGGCCGGGGAACGCCTCGGGATCCGCGCTGCCGTACCAGTCGACGAACAGGTCCTCGCACGCCGCGGGGGAGGCCGCAGCGAAGGGACCCACGCGGGCGGGCGCGGCATGGCGCCGTGCACGCGCAGAGACGTCGACCACAGTCATCCTGACCTCGTCGGACCGGGCAGGGGAGGAATACACGGCCACGACGGCCCGGAGGCGGTGGATCTGGGGAGCGCCCCGGAACCGTCGTGACCGCGGTGCTGGGGAGCGTTCCCCACCCCGGCTTTAGCGATCACGGAACCGTAACGGGCTGTGAGCGACCAACTCGACTTGCGACACGCAGTGAGCGCCGAGCGGTGCCGCGGCTACGCCGAACGCATCGTCCCGGCGCCTGCGTCGTCCGGCGGCGCGACGGTCGGCAGCTCGCCGAACCGGAAGACCCGCTCGGCGTTGCGTTCGGCGTCCGCGGCGAGCCGCTCATCGGAGACCCCGCGCAGGGAGGCGAGGCACCGCACCGTCCACGGTAGACAGTAGGGCTCGTTGGCCCGGCCACGGTTCGGGTGCGGGGTGAGGAACGGCGCGTCGGTCTCGACGAGGAGCTGGTCCGCGGGCACGAGCGCGGCCGCCTCCCGCAGCGTCCGTGCGTTCGTGAACGTCACCGGTCCGGCGAACGACAACACGTACCCGGCGTCGGCGCACTCCCGCGCCATCGCCGCGTCGCCGGAGAAGCAGTGGAACACCACCGCCTCCGGGGCCCGCTCCTCCCGGAGGATCCGCAGCACGTCGTCGTGCGCGTCCCGGTCGTGGATCATGAGCGGCTTGCCGAGCCGCTTGGCGAGGTCGATGTGCCAGCGGAACGACGCCTGCTGGGCGGCCGGGGGCGCGTGGTCCCAGTAGTAGTCGAGGCCGGTCTCCCCCACCGCGACGACGCGCGGGTCGGCCGCGAGCCGTTCGATCTCGGCGAACTCGTCCTCGGCGACGGCGGCCGTGCGCGTCGGGTGCAGGGCGACGGCCGCGGTGACCCGCCCGTCCCAGTGCGCGGCCTGCACCACCCAGCGCGCGGAGGCCAGGTCGTCGGCGATCGTGACGGCGCGGGTGACGTTCACGGCGGCCGCCCGGTCCATGGCCGCCGCGACCGATGCGGCGTCGGTGCACCCGCAGGCGTCGAGGTGCGTGTGCGCGTCCACGGTGGGAACGGGCAAGGGCTCCGGCGGGGCCGGCCGCTCGCGCCGCCCGCCGCTCACCACGCCTCCGGCGCGCACGCCCACCACCGCGACGAGCCCGCGCGATGCGCTGTCACTCCCCCGCGCGCAGCAAGGAGCCCGCGCGTTGCGTCCGTATGGCCCCGGGTCACGTCGTGATCGGGGCCCAGCCGGGGCCGGTCTCGCCGAGCTCCGGGTCGAGCTTCGTGAAGATCGGGCTCGGCTTGCCCAGCGGGCGACCCTCCTCGATGGGCGTGCTCTTCCACGCCGCCTGCTCGGACGCGTAGTCGCCGGTCAGGACCGGGTAGGACGGGCCGTCGCCCAGGTCGTCGACCTCGTGGATCTCCGGCTGCGCCGCCCACACTCCCGAGCCGCCCAGCGCCTCGTGCACCTGCTGCGCGGAGTGCGGCAGGAACGGCGTGAGCAGCGTGTTGGCGTCGGAGACGACCTGCAGCGCGGTGTGCAGGATCGTGTCGCGGCGGTCCGGATCGTCCTTGCGCTTCCACGGCTCCTGGTCGCTCAGGTACCGGTTGGCCGCGGTGACGACGCGCATGGCCTCGCCCACCGCCTGCTTGAACCGGTTGCGGGCCAGCAGGCCGCCGACCGTGTCGAAACCGGCGCGCGAGATCGCGAGCAGCTCGTGGTCGGCGTCGGCGGGCGCCACCGGCTTCGGGATCGCCCCGACGTTCTTGTGCGCCATCGAGATCGACCGGTTGACCAGGTTGCCCCACTCGTTGGCCAGCTCGAAGTTGGTGCGGCGCACGAACTCGTCCCAGGTGAAGTCGGTGTCCTGGTTCTCGGGGCCGGCGCTCGCGATGAAGTAGCGCAGGGCGTCCGGGCCGTACTCCTTCAGGAAGTCGCCGACGTAGATCACCGTGCCGCGGCTGGTGGAGAACTTGGAGCCGCTCATCGTCAGGTACTCGGACGAGACGATCTCGCTGGGCAGGTTGAGCGTGCCGAACGCCCCGGGGACGCCGCCGCGGTCGCCCGCGCCGTTCTGGCCCAGCAGCAACGCCGGCCAGATCACCGAGTGGAAGACGATGTTGTCCTTGCCCATGAAGTAGTAGCTCTGGGCCTCGGGATCGCACCACCACTGCTTCCACGCGTCCGGGTCCGGCCCGCGCCGCGCCCACTCCACCGACGCCGACAGGTACCCGATCACGGCGTCGAACCAGACGTAGAGCCGCTTCATCGGCCGGTCGCTACAGCCGACGAGCGGGATGGTAACGCCCCAGTCGAGGTCGCGGGTGATGGCTCGCGTCTTGAGGACGGCCGCCAGGTTCGCCGAGAACTTCAGGACGTTGGGCCGCCAGTCGGTACGCGTGGAGAGCCAGGAGCCCAGTGACTCGGCGAACGCGGGAAGGTCCAGGAAGAAGTGCTCGGTCTCGACGAACTCCGGCGTCTCGCCGTTGATCTTCGAGCGCGGGTCGAGCAGGTCGGCGGGGTCGAGCTGGTTGCCGCAGTTGTCGCACTGGTCGCCGCGCGCGGCCTCGTAGCCGCAGATCGGGCAGGTGCCCTCCACGTAGCGGTCGGGCAGCGTGCGGCCGGTCGACGGGCTGATCGCGCCCATCGCCGTCTTCGCGACGACGTACCCGTTGCGGTGCAACGCCAGGAACAGCTGCTGCACCACCTCGTAGTGGTTCGTGGTGCTGGTGCGGGTGAACAGGTCGTAGGTGAGCCCCAGCCCCTGCAGGTCCCGGGTGATCACGCCGTTGTACTTGTCGGCGAGCTGGCGCGGGGTGAGGCCCTCGGCGTCGGCCTGCACCTGGATCGGCGTGCCGTGCTCGTCGGTGCCGCTGACCATCAGCACCTGGTCGCCGACCATCCGCCGGTAGCGGGAGAAGACGTCGGAGGGCACACCGAAACCGGACACGTGGCCGATGTGCCGCGGGCCGTTGGCATAGGGCCATGCCACGGCGGTCAGCACGCGGGAACTCATGCCGTCCAGCGTATGCCCAGCCCACCAACGGGTTTCGGGGGCGCCGCGGGACTGCAGCAAGGTGGCCCTGCTCCGGTTCAGTCGGAGCAAGGCCACCCTGCTGTGACTCAGATGGCGTGCCCAGGTGATCCGGAGCGGGCCGTCGTCAGCGGCCGGGCTCGCCGTGGCGGCGGCGCAGCTCCTCGGTCAGGTCCTCCGCGCGCTGGACGTCCACATCGGGCACCTCCGCGGCCAGCCGGTCCACCGCACGGGCGACGAGGTCCAGCTGCGCGACCAGCTCGGCCGACGCCCGCGGTTTCGACGCCGACGGGGCGCGGCCCAGGAACGTGTCCAGGCAGGCCGGCAGGTCCGACCGGACGATCCCGGCCGCGGTCGCGAGCCGTTCCGGCGCCGAGGCGCGGTCGGCGGGCCGGTCGGCGACCTCGTCGAGCCGGTCGAGGACCAGCCCCAGCACGTCGAGGATCCGCGCGACCGCGGGCACCGAGCCGTAGGGCAGCTCGCCAGCCTCCCGCTTCGCCCGCGCGCGCAGCCCGACGACGTCGTCCCGCAGGGCGTCGGTGAGACGCGGCTCCACCGGAACCAGCGGATCGGACGGACCGACGAGCGCCCCGACCACGTAGAGCCCCGCCGCCACCGCGGGCCACACGTCCCCGACGACGCCCGCCAGGTGCAGGCCGAGACCGGCCACCGCGCCGGACATCCCGGCGATGTTCTTCCGCGACCCGAACCAGCGGCGGGCGCGGCCGTCAGACATAGCCCCGGATGTCCTTGAAGACCTCCGCGAGCGACGTCGTGCGGGCGTCGAACGTCCTGCCACCGGTCTCGCGCGCGATGTCGTCGATCTCGGCGTTGACGCCGTCGCCGAACAGCACGCAGAACACCGGAACCCCGCGGACCGCGGCCGGGCGGGCGTCGGCGAACGCGCGGAACGCCGCCGCATCGGACCCGACGGTGTTGGCGCCGTCGGTCATCAGCACGATGGAGGTGAACCGGTCCGGGTCGGCCGCGATCTGCTGGCCCGCCAGCTCGTACGCGCGCCGCACGCTGTCGTAGATCGCCGTCTGCCCGCCGGGCGCCAGTACGGTGCCGGCGTCGGCGATCTGCTGGCGCACCGGGCCCGGGTCGTTCTCGGCCACGGTGAACGTCTGCGGTGCGCGCGGCCCGTCGGAGAAGGGCAGCAGGGTCACCTGCTCGCGCGCCCGGAACCGCCGGAACCGCCCGGTGAGCGACGGGTCGGCGCCGGCGAGGCCGGCGAGGGCGCCGCGCAGCCGGCCGATGCGGTCCTCCTCCTGCATCGACCCCGACGTGTCCAGCACGTAGATCGTCCGCGACGGGCGGCGAATCCGGTCGAACCAGCTGGTCAGCAGCGTGTCGACGACGTCGGCCTGCGCCGGGAACGGCAGCTCCACCAGCGTCGCGCCGCCGAGCTCGGGCGCCTTCGGGACGCCGGGCACGGCCGGCCTGCGGTGGGTGAGCTCCATGATCCGGCGCTGGACGTCGGGGGTGCGCAGGTGGTCGGTGAGCCGGCGGGCGGCGTCGCGGAGTGGGTCCGGGACCCCGGCCAGCACGGTGAACGGGTAGTCGGCCGTGACCACGCCGTCGGAGGGGTAGATCAGCTCCAGCGGCTCGGGGAGCGTGCCGGAGGCGTTCATGCCCAGCAGCACGGACTCGTAGTTGACCAGGCCGTCGACCGGCGGGCCGGGATCGGCGCCGGTGGCCCGGCGCGTCCAGGCGTCCTGCAGGAACCCCGACGAGCCCGCCGAGAGCGTCTGGGCGGAGAAGAAGGCGCGCATGCCCGGCGCCGTCGACGCGGCCTGCCCGACGGTCAGCGCGGACCCGGACCCCACCAGCGCCGTCGCCACCGCCACCACCGTGGAGAACCCGGTGTTCGACGCCGACGGGTCGGTCATGCCGTAGGTGAACCTCCCGTCCCCCGCGGCCGAGGCGATCTCCGACCAGCTCACCGGCCGCCCCACCCAGCCCAGCCGCTGCGCCACGGACCGCCGCAGGCCGAGCACCACCGGCGAGGACGCGATGTCGACGCCGGCCCCGAGCCGGGGCGCCGCATCGGGCAGCAGCGACAGGTAGCGGTTGGACGAGAACCAGATCGCGTCGTGGTCCTTCTGCGCCGCGCCGGACGCCACCTGCTCGGCGCCGTCGAGGGTGCCGACGGGGTCGAGCCGGACCCGCACGCCGGTGGCCGCTGCGGCCTCGTCGAGCACCGGGCCGAGATCGGCGAGCTCGCTGCCGGCGAGCACCCGGAGCGTCTGCGGATCGGCCGGGGTCGCCGCGGTGCAGCCCGCCACCAGCGCACCCACGACCGCGAGCACCAGCCACCTCATCGCGGGCACCCCAGACCGGCGAGCAGCGCCTCCAGGACGGCGAACGACGGCGGCTCGATGACGTCGACCAGCGCGGGGGGCGCGGGAACGCCCTTCGCGCGGACCGCGTCGGTGAACGCCCGCGGATCGGTGGGCCGGAAGCCGAGCTGCGCCTCCAGCCCGGTCAGGTCCGCGTCGCCCGTCAGCAGCTCGCCCACCCGGTCCCCCGCGGGCGTCAGGGGAACGAGCGTGTGCCGGGAGTAGAGGGTCGGGCGCGGGTAGAGCATGCGGGCGTCGGGCGCGAGCGCCGGGTCCGCCGAGAGCTGCTCGGCGAGGTACTGCTGCTCGTACACCAGCGCCATCGGCACCCGGCCCATCCCGGAGGAGAGGTAGTCCTCGAACAGCACGTCCGTGGTGGCGGGCAGGTAGCCCTGGTCGCGGAACAGCGGGCGCACCTGCGACAGCACGGCACCGGCCGCTGCGGCGTCGCCCACCACCGCGTCCTTGTTGGCCACGTAGGAGGTGATGGCGAGGTACATCGCACCGGAGTTCGAGTCACAGGGTGCGGTCGTGGAGAGCAGCACGTTCTTGCGCGCCGGAAACGCGGTGTTGCCGGCCAGCTGGTCCCATCGGGTGCCCTTCGACGCGAGCGCGAGGTAGGCCTGGACGTCGAAGGTCGGCGTGCCGGTGGCGACCACGCCGGCCCGGGTCAGCAGGTCGACGATCGGCGTGAACGTGGCCACGGCCATCGGCGAGGAGAACGGTGCGTAGGTGCGTGCCGCCGGGTGCGCGGCCAGCAGCTTGTCGGCCGCGGGCGAGCTGGACGGGAACGCGAAGTCGTAGTTCGCCAGCTGCACGGTGGTGGCGATCTGACGCGACCCCGCCGGGTCCACGCGGACGTCGAGGCCGTTGGCCCGGAACACCTCCCGGACGCGCGGGTCGGCGAAGAACGCCACCTTCTCGGACCCGATCACGCCGGTCACCACGGTCGGCGGTGCGGTGACGCCGATCCGGTCCCGGAACACCACCACGCCCAGCACCCCGAGCAGGACCAGCGCCAGCACCCAGCTCAGGACCCGCCTCCCGGACCGCGCCGCCATGCGCGGCATCGTTGCACGCCCGCTGCGCCGCGCCGCACGATCTGATCCAGTGTTGAGGTTCTGTTCAGATGTCGGCGGAGCCCTCGGCCCAGGTGACCCGGAGCGTGCCGTCGAGCGTGGCGAGGCGGCTGACGCCCCGGTGCTCGTCCCCGGCCGGCGGAGCCAGGTGCACGATCCCGTCCCACATCTCGTCACGCCGGTCGAGGCCCATGCGGTGGCGTTCGTCCAGCATCGACTGTGGCGCATCGAGAATCAGGACCCGCACGGACGGATGGTAGCGGCCGGGCGCCCATGCCTGGGTCACTTCTGCGGCAGCCGCCACCCCCGCTCCCCCGGCAGCTCCAACGCCTCCTCCGGCCCCCACGACCCCTGCGCGTACGGGAGCACGGCGGGCGGATCGGCGAGGATCGGGTCGCACAGCTCCCACAGCCGCTCGACCTCGGCGGTGCTGGTGAACAGCAGGTGGTCGCCGGCCATCGCGTCGAGCAGCAGCTTCTCGTATGCCTCCAGCGGCTCCGCGTCGTCGAACGCCTCCTCGAACTCCAGGTCCAGCGACGCGTGCTTGATCGTCATGTCCGGCCCGGGCTGCTTGGCGCGCAGCTCCAGGGAGATGACCGGCTGGTCGGTGAGCTCCAGCACCAGCTCGTTGGGGCTGCCGGCGGTGCCACCGTCGAACATCCGCAGCGGCGGTTCGCGGAACCCCAGAGTGATCGTCCGGCGGCCCTCGCCCATGGCCTTGCCCGTGCGCAGCAGGAACGGCACCCCGCGCCAGCGCCAGTTGTCGACGAAGGCCTCGACCGCCACGAACGTCTCGACGGCCGAGTCGTCGGCCACGCCGTCCTCGCCGCGGTACCCCTCGTACTGACCGAACACGACGCGGTCCTTCTCCAGCGGGCGCACCGCCCGGAAGACCTTCAGCTTCTCCTCGTGCAGCGACCCGGCGTCCAGGACGACGGGCGGCTCCAGCGCCACGAAGCCGAGGAGCTGGAACAGGTGGGTGGAGATCATGTCGCGGAACGTGCCGGCGGCCTCCATGAACGCGGCCCGGCCCTCGATGCCGATCTCCTCGGGCACGTCGATCTGGACGTAGGCGACGTGATCGGAGTTCCACACCGGCTCCAGCAGCCCGTTCGCGAACCGCAGCGCCAGGATGTTCTGCGCCGCCTCTTTGCCCAGGAAGTGGTCGATGCGGAAGACGTCGGACTCGTCGAAGACGTCCAGCACGGCTGCGTTGAGCTCCCTCGCCGAGGCGAGATCGTGCCCGAACGGCTTCTCCAGGACGAGGTGCGCGCGCTCGTGCAGGCCGGTCGACTCGAGCATCGCGATCATGGGCTGCATCGCCGACGGCGGCACGGAGAGGTAGAGGAGCCTGCGGACGTCGTCTCCGAGCTCCTTCTCCGTCTCGGCGACGGCCGCGGCCAGGTCCGTCCCGTCCTCCGCCGACGAGACGACGAACCGGATGCCCTCGGCGAACGCGTCCCACGCGGCGCCGCCGCCGTCGGGTGCGACGTCGGCCCGGAACTCCTCGTCGGTGCCCGGGGAGTGGCGTCCGGTGCCGATGATGCGGACGTCGGGCAGCATGCCCGCCCGGTGCAGGCGGAAGAGCCCCGGGAACAGCTTGCGGCGGGCGAGGTCGCCGGAAGCGCCGAACAGGACGAGGACGTGGGGGGCGGTCATGCCCCGGTATTCCCGGGCGGCCGTCGCGGCAACCGCGAGCGGTCACCGCCGCGGTGCCGGTGGCCGGCGGCCGACCACTCTCAGGCGCGATCCCCCAGGGACGCGTCGTAGAGGGCCCGCTTCGGGACCCCCGCCGCCTTCGCCACCTCGCTCACGACGTCCTTGAGGCGCTCGCCGTCGGCCACGCGCTCGTGCACCGCCCCGACCAGCGACTCGACGGCCGGCGCGGCGCTCGGCGAGGCCCCGGCCAGCACCACGGTGATCTCGCCACGCACCTGGCTCTCCGCCGCCCACGCCGCCAGCTCGCGCAGCGGGCCGCGCCGCACCTCCTCGTAGGTCTTGGTCAGCTCCCGGCACACGGCCGCCAGGCGGTCGGCGCCCAGCACCTCGACGGCCGCGCCGAGGGTCTCGGCCACCCGGTGCGGCGACTCGAAGAACACCACCGCCCGTTCCTCGGAACGCAACGTCGACAGCCACCGACGCCGATCCCCTGCCTTCCGTGGCGCGAAGCCCTCGAAGCAGAACCGCTCGCACGGCAGGCCGGAGAGCACCAGCGCCGTCGTCACCGCGGACGGGCCGGGCAGGCAGGTCACCGGCAGGCCCTCGGCCGCGGCGGCGGCGACGATCCGGTAGCCCGGATCGGACACCGCGGGCATCCCGGCGTCACTCACGACGAGCACGGTGCGGCCCGCGCGCACGTCGTCGAGGAGGCCGGGGAGGCGCGCGGCCTCGACCGCGTCGTAGTGACTGATCACCCTCCCCCCGATGTGGACGCCCAGCGCGGCGGCCAGGGTGCGGACCCGGCGGGTGTCCTCGGCGGCGACGACGTCGGCGGTCGCGAGCGCCTCCTTCAACCGCTCGGACGCGTCGCCGGCCCGCCCCAACGGTGTAGCCGCGATCATCAGCAGACCGGGAGCAGATTCCGACGTCACACCCCGCAGCCTACGATCGCGTCTGTGGCCACCCGCACCGTCGGCAGTCCGCGGCACGGCATCTCCAGCCGTCCCGCCGGAGACGACGACTCCGCGGACGGCAATCCGCCGCTCGGTGACCTCCCCCCGCTGACGCGCACGCCGCCGGATCGCGACGCCCTGCTGGGCGCGCCGCCACCCACCGACCGGCTGCGCGGCTGGATCGTCACGATCGTCGTGACGCTGGTGGCGGCCGTGGTGCGGTTCGCGGGGCTCGGCCACCCGACCGACGGTGGCACCCCGGTCTTCGACGAGAAGCACTACGTGCCGCAGGCGTGGCAGATGCTGCGCAACGGCGGCGTGGAGGACAACCCGGGCTTCGAGCTCGTCGTGCACCCGCCGCTGGGCAAGCAGCTCATCGCGCTCGGCGAGCTGGTCTTCGGCTACGACGGCCTGGGCTGGCGGGTGTCGGCGGCGCTGGCCGGAGTGCTGTGCGTGTTCCTGCTCGTGCGCGTGGCGCGGCGGCTCACCCGCTCGACGTTGCTCGGCGGCATCGCCGGTGTCCTGTTGATCGCCGACGGGCTGTCGCACGTGCAGTCGCGGATGGGGATGCTCGACATCTTCTCCGCGCTGTTCGTGCTGGCCTCCTTCGCGACGCTCGTCTGCGACCGCGACGACGTGCGCGCCCGCACGGCCGCGGTGGTCGCGCAGCGGCGGCTGGGCGACTCGCCGTTCGGCCCCCGGATGGGCATCCGCTGGTGGCGGATCGCCACGGGGGTGCTGCTCGGCCTGGGCTGCGCCGTCAAGTGGTCGGGCATCTACTGGGTGATCGCGTTCGCGGTCCTGTCGGTGCTCTGGGACCTCACCACCCGCCGCACGGCCGGCGTCGAGCGGCCGTGGTTGGGCACGATCCGGCGCGACCTCGTTCCGGCGTTCGGGGCGCTCGCGATCCTCCCGGTGCTGGTCTACGTCTCGTCGTGGTGGGCGTGGTTCGGCAGCGAGACGTCCGTGGACCGGTACGCGGTGGCCGAGAAGGCCCCCGTCAACGGCGCCTTCTCGTTCCTGCCGGAGGCGCTGCGCGGGCTGCTGTACTACCAGGGCAAGGTGCTGCAGTTCCACCAGGGCCTGACCACGGCGTCGGCGGGCGCGCACCCGTGGGAGTCCAAGCCGTGGACCTGGCCGATGGGGCTGCGCCCGATGCTCTACTACTACGCCTCGGGGCAGGACGTCACCGGCTGCGGGAGCGGCACCGACTGCGTCAGCGCGGTGATGCTCATCGGCACCCCGGCCCTGTGGTGGCCCGCGATCCCGGTGCTCGCGTTCGGGCTGTGGCGCCTCGTCACGCGCTTCGACTGGCGCTGGGCCGCCGTCCTCGTCGGCTACGGCGCGGGCATCGTCCCGTGGTTCCTCGACATGAGCCGCCAGATGTTCTACTTCTACATGACGCCGGTGGTGCCGTTCCTGGTGCTCGGCACGGTGCTGGTGATGGGCGAGGTCCTGGGCCGCGCCGGGGTGTCGCGGGAACGCCGCCAGACCGGCCTGCTCGTCGTCGGCATCTGGGTGGGCCTGGTGGTGGCCAACTTCCTCTGGCTCCTGCCCGTCCTCGACGGCATCCCCATCACCTCGGCGCAGTGGAGCGCGGAACTCTGGCTCCCGAGCTGGCGCGCGTAGGCACCCACCGTCCGGCATCGTGCGGGCTCCTTGCCGTCCCGGGCGGTCCGACGCTCGCAGTGCGCGGGCTCGACGCGGTCAGCCGCCGACGGCGAGCAGGACGCTCGCGGCCAGGGCCAGGCCCGCGCTGCCGATCTGCATGCCGGACAGGCGCTCGCCGATCAGGAAGCGGGCGAGCAGCACGACGACCACGGGGTAGAGCGAGACCAGCACCGCGCTCACGCCCAGGTCGCCGGTCCGGGTGGCCAGCAGGAAGAACACGTTCGCGACGGTGTCGAACAGGCCACTCACCACCACCAGCCCCCATGGCATCGAGCGGGCTCCTTGCTGTGGAGCGGCCCCGCCGATCGCATCGAGCGGGCTCGTTGCGGTGTGGGCGAGGGTGCGGCGCGCGGCCACGACGGCCAGCACGGTCAGGACCGGGGCGGTGGTCAGGCGGCCGGCCAGCAGGGGCCAGAGGGCGGAGTCGGGAGGTGTGGCGTCGAGGGCGACGAAGAAGAGCGCGAAGCCGGCCCCGGCGCCCAGCGCCAGCAGCGGGCCGGTGCGGGAGCCGGTGGCGCGGGTCCCGCCCGCGTTGGCGAGCAGGATCGCGACCAGCGCGACGGCGATCGCGACGAGGGTGAGCACGCTCGGCCGCTCCCCCCACGCGATCCCGATCAGCAGCGGCAGCCCGGCACCGACCACCGCCGACAGCGGGGCGACCACCCCCATCGGGCCGACCGCGAGACCCCGCAGGTAGAGCAGCAGCCCCGCCGCGCCGGCGAGGCCGCCCAGCGCACCCAGGGTGAACGCCGCCGCCGAGGGCGGCCCGCCGATGACGGCCACCACGGGCAGCAGCGCGATCAGCCCGACGACCTGCACCCCGGCCGTCACCGCCAGCACCGGCGCGCGGCGGGAGGCGATGCCACCGGCGAAATCGGCGATCCCGTAGGCGAGCGCGGCGGGCAGGGCGATGGGCACGGACATCGTCGTCTCGGTTCACTGGACTGGACTGGACAGGACATCAAGATATACGTGCGGCAGACTGGCCGCCATGCAGTCCCCGGACGCCGTCGCCGCAGCGGTCGGACGCAACGTGCGCGCCCTGCGCCAGCAACGCCGCATGACCATCGACGCCCTGGCCGCGGCGGCCGGCGTCAGCCGCGGCACCGTGATCCAGATCGAGACCTGCCGCGGCAATCCCAGCATCGGCACGCTCGTCGCGCTGGCCGCCGCGCTGCGGGTGGGGGTCGCCTCGCTCGTGGACGGCGACGCCGAGCCGCGCGTCGTCGTCCGTCGCGACGCCGAGGCCGCCCGGCTGTGGAGCAGCGCCGCCGGGAGCAGCGCGGTGTTCCGCATCGGCACCGACCCGCCCGACGTCGTCGAGCTGTGGGACTGGACGCTGCAGCCCGGCGACGGCTTCGACGGCGAGGCCCACCCGATGGGGACGCAGGAGGTGCTGTCGGTGCTGGCCGGCCGGCTGGACCTGCACGTCGGCGCCACCGACCAGCAGCTCGACGCGGGCGACACCGTGATGTTCCAGGCGCACGCCCCGCACCGCTACCGGGGCGTCGGGGACGTCCCGGTCCGGTTCGTCATGGTCGTGCTGCAGCCGGGCGACGCCGGCCTGGTCCCCCCGACGAGCATCGCGGAGGCCGAGACGCCACAGCCGTGAGGGCCACGGTCAGCACGAGCCGGGCTGCAGCGGCCGGTGCACCGGGTCGACGGCCAGCGTCACCGCTTCCACCTCGGAGCGGTAGCGGCAGCCGGCCAGGGTCTGCACCTCGACGGTGTCGCTGTCGACGAAGCGCGCCGCGACGGGCTGGGGTGATCCCTCCAGCCCCTGGTACACGATCGACTCCTGCTCGAACGGCCCGCCTCCCGAGCGCAGCACCACCGCGTAGACGGGGTCGACCGTGGAGCCCGAGCCCGCGAGGACGACGAGGCTGCGCCCGCCGTCCTCGGTGCGCGCCACCTCCTGGTTGCGCCCGGTCAGCTGGGTGGCTGCACCGACGAACCCCGCCCACCCGAGGATCACCAGGAGCCCCACCAGTAGCGCCACGAGCCGGAGCAGCCCCCGCCGCGCGACCACCGCGAGGGCCGCCGCGAGCAGCACCAGCCCGAGCCCGACGAGACCCGAGGTGAACCACCGCGCGTGGCGCAGGTGGAAGGGGTCCGCCAGGGAGAGCCCCGCGAGCAGCCCCACCACGAGCACGAGGAGCACCAGGGCGACGACGCTGCGTACTCGGGTCACGCGCGCATCCTGCCCCAGCCGGTCGGGCCCGGCCTCAGCGCGTGGCCAGGCCGCGCAGCCGGGTGAGCGCGCGGTGCTGGGCGACGCGCACCGCCTCCGGAGTCGTGCCGACCGCCTGAGCCGTCTCCTTCGCGCTCAGCCCCACCGCGACGCGCAGCACCAGGATCTCCCGCTGGCGCGGGGTCAGCACGTCCAGCAGGTCGTACACCTGCTCGGCCAGCTCCCCGGCCAGGGCGCGATGCTCGGGTCCGCGGCTGTCGTCGACCGCGTCGGGCAGATCGGCCATCGGATCGCACCGGTTGCGGCCGATCACCCGGAACGCGTCGACCACCTTGTGCGCCGCGATCCCGTACACGAACGCCGTGAACGGCGTGCTCGTGATCGAGTATCCGGGCAGTGCCCGTGCGACGGCCAGGCAGACCTCCTGCGCGACGTCGTCGACGGAACCGGCGACGGTGTCGCGGTTGCCGAGCCGGGCCCGGCAGTAGCGGACGACGAACGGCCGGACCTCGGCCAGGAGCTGCTCGCGCGCCCTCGGGTCGCCGGCGACGGCAGCGGCGACGAGGTCGTCCGCCGCCGTCGTGAGCTCGGCAGGGGATTCGACGAGAGGTGATTCGGCGACAGGTGATTCGGCACGAGGTGATTCGGCACGAGGTGGATCGACGACAGGGGGGTCGACGAGGAGCAGGGACATCGGTTTCCTCCGGCGACAGTCACCGGTGGGACCCACCGTCCGGCTTGTCACTGAGAAGGACGCCCGACGTGCCCCGGCGTTGCGTGTGAATCCGGACCAGATGGCGGGGATCGCCGCAGCGGGCAACCGCCGGCACCGACGGCTTCGGCACCGGCTCGGTGCCCGGCGCCGTCGCGATGTCACCGGGCACCGGAACCTGCCGTACCGATCAGCGGGCGACGGCCGTCGGAGCCCGCCTGGCACCCTCGCCGGCCAGGTGGCCGACCGCCGCACCCCACTGCGCGGCGGCGGCGTCGCGGTCGGCCGGGTCGGAACCGGTCACGGTCAGCACGAGCCGGGCGCCGTGTCCGGTCCCCTCGACCAGCTCGAGCCTCAGGTGCTCACCCGGACCACCGGCCGGCGCGACGTCGAAGGCCAGCACCCGTGGCTCGTCGACCTCGGTCATCGTGCCGATCACGCGGTCCGGCGCGACGCAGGGCGTCAGCGGCTCGCCGACCGACGGCGCGCGACACTGCTCGCCGGTGACCTGGTCGGTGCCGAACCACAGGTCCCACGCGACCTGCGCCGGGCAGGTCAGCTGGCGCTCGTAGCGGACGGTCCACCCGCCGGCGTCCTCGGTGACCTCGGGCCGGTCGAGCCCGAACGCGGCCACCAGCTCCTCGTGGCGTGCGACGCCCCGATCCGGCGGGGATGCCGGCTCGCCGCGCAGGACGTGGCGCAGCCCGCCGAGGCACGACTCCCAGCCGGTCGCGAAGCTCGGTGCGCCTGCCCGGTCGTCGAACGCGTGCGTCAGTACGAACACCGTGCCGTCGGGGGTGGGCGCCAGTTCGAACGTCAGGCGGTCGGCACCCCAGGTGAAGGCGACCAGTCGTGGCGGGTCGAGCGCCTCGACCGTGCCGGTGGCCGCGTCGCCGTCGGGGAAGGCGGTGAAGCACAGGGCCCCACCGACCCGCAGGTCGATCTCCACCGGCGACGGGAACCAGGCTCCGAGCTCGTCCGCGGTGGTGACGGCCCGCCAGACCTTCTCGATCGGGTGCGGGTAATGGCGCTCGACGCGCACGGTGGGCCGGCCGGTCCGCGTGAAGATCGGATCAGTGGTCATTCGGGTCTCCCGTGGCGTCCAGGTGGGTGCCGAGGCGGTCGAGGCGCGACTCCCACATCCAGCGGTAGGGCGCGAGCCAGGCGTCGAGCTCGGCCAGCGGTTGGGTGCGCAACGCGTACCAGCGGCGCGGCCCGTCGACCCGGACCGTGACGAACCCGGCCTCGCGCAGCACCCGCAGGTGCTTGGAGGTGAGCGGCTGGGTGAGGACGAGCGCCTCGGCGAGCTCGCCGACCAGGTGCGGCCGCTCCCGCAGCCGGTCGAGGATCGACCGGCGGACGGGCTGGGCCAGCACCTCGAACGTCGTGAGCACCACCGGAGTATGCCGCCTCGGGCATATACCGCGCAAGGCGTTCGAAATCGTGTGGAGCTGAGGGGAATCGAACCCCTGACCTTCTCGATGCGAACGAGACGCGCTACCAATTGCGCCACAGCCCCAGCGCCCGCCGTTCCCAGCGGGCCACCGAACACTAGCAGCCGGCTACTCGCCCACCGCGCGCCGGTACTCGGGCCGGGTCGGGCCGTCGAGGTCGTGCAGGTCGGGATCGTCCTCGTCGGCCTGCACCAGCGACGTCCCCGCGGGCAGGGCGAGCGGTGGCGCCGGCTGCAGCCGAGGGAGGGCGAACTCCTCGACGGGATCGGACAGCTCGGTGGCGTTCTTCAGGGAGTCGCCGGTGCCCGGCACGCGCTCCGGCTGCTCGCGGTCCAGCTCGTCCTGGTCCGGCTGGAGGTCCTCGACCTCGTCGTCCGCCCAGCTCTCGCCGGGCTCGTCGCGGTCGTCCGGCTCGACCGGCCCCGCCTCCTCACGCCCTCGCCGGGCCCACTCGTCGAGCTCGGGATCCTCGGCGGCCGGGCGGCGGCGGGTGCCCGCCATCCGGGCGGCACGCCGGTCACGGATCGCCTCCTCCATCCGCACCTGGCGGCGCAGGTAGACGAGGTAGCCCACCAGGGCGACGTCGACGACCCCGTGCACCCACCACAGCGCGGGGAGGGCCACGCCGGCCGCGATGCCACTGACCAGCGCGGCGACCAGGAGGACCAGGACGACGCGCTGCCGGAACCCGTAGCGGGCCTCGGCGGTCAGCGCGGCGGCGTCGGGGTCGAACCCGCCCCGGCCGGGGCGGTAACGGGGCGGCGGGCGCTCCCAGCCGCGGTCGTCGTCGGCGTGTCCGTCCGGGTCATCGTGATCGTCCGGGGCCGGTCGGGCCCCGGGCACGACGACCTCCTCGTCCTCCACCGGGGTCGCGGTCGTGCGGGACTCCAGCGCATCCATGACGTCCACCTCCAGGTTCTGGCGCCGCCGTGGCCGCTCGAGCACCCGCCCGGACAGCGCGGCCACGCTGGGCCGAACCACCTCCTGGCGGTGTCGCGCGACCGCAGGGACGAGGATGAGCAGCCACACGACCACCAGACCAACGAAGATCATCGAACTGGGCACGGCTGCCTCCTCCCCCACGGCGCAGTCCGGGCGCGATCCGTCGTCTCCCCGGTCGGGATCGCGTCCGGAGGCCAACGGTAGTGAGCACCGCGGGGCGAACGCGTCAGCGACGCGCCGACGTCAGCGGGTTCACCCGTGAGGACCACGTGGCTGCAGTGGCGGATGATGCTCGCGTGGGTGTACGCCCCGTCACATCTAGGTAACGGACCGTGCGCGACCTTCGGCCACCAGCCGCCCGACGAGCCCGTCGGACGGCCGCTCGTCGGCCGTCATGGCGTAGCAGAAGTGATCACGCCATGCCCCCTCGATGTCGAGGTAGCGGCGGAACAGGCCCTCCTGCCGGAACCCGAGCTTCTCCAGCACGCGCAGGCTCGCCGCGTTCTCCGGCCGGACCGTGGCCTCCAGCCGGTGCAGCCCGACCGGACCGAAGCAGTGGTCGGCCACCAGCGCCACCGCCGCCGTGATCACCCCGCCGCCTGCGACCCGGGAGTCCACCCAGTACCCGACGTAGGCCGAGAGCAGTGGCTCGCGCAGGACGTTGCCGACCATGACGTGACCGACGAACCGGTTGTCCAGCGTCACCGCGAACGGCAGCGCGGTGCCCCGCCGGCCCGCTGCACGCAGCTGCAGCCACCGTCCGGGCCACTCGGAGGGAGCGTTGCGGTGCTCCCAGCCCCCGGGCATCGTCGGCTCCCACGGCGAGAGGTGCTGCTCGTCGCGCATCCGGATGGACGACCAGGCCGACCCGTCACGCAGGCGCACCGACCGCAGCCCGACCGTGCCGGCCTTCACCACGAGCGCCCCGGGGCGGGCGGGCCAGCCGGGGTGGCGTCCCGCAGGCGGGTCCGGGTAGGAGTGCGCCACGGATCCCGCTCAGGGCGCCGGCAGGAACGCGACGGTCACCGTGTCGTCGACGGTGGCCTCCGTGACGTCCTCCGGGACGACGATCAGCCCGTTCGCGTCGACCAGCGACGAGAGCAGATGCGTACCGGACGTCCCGACGGGCTGCACCAGGTAGTCGCCGGTGGCCTGCTCCCGCAGCAGCCGCGCACGGATGTACCCGCGCCGGCCCGCGATCGAGGTGATCGGCGAGGTGAGCCGCGCCGTCATCGTGCGGCGGTGTGGATCGGAACGACCCTGGGCGACGCGCAACAGCGGGCGCACGAGCACCTCGAACAGCAGCAGCGCGGTGGCCGGGTGGGCCGGGAAGAGGAACGTCGGCACCGCGTCGGGGCCGAGCCGTCCGAAGCCCTGGGTGGAGCCGGGGTGCATCGCGACCCGCATCGTGTCCAGCTCCCCGAGCCCGGCCAGCGCGGCCTGCACCTCGGCACCCGCACGGCCGCCGACGGTGCCACAGACCACGATGACGTCGCTGAACGGCAGCCGGTCCTGCATGGCCGCACCGATCTCCCGGGCGTCACCCCGGACCAGCCCCGCGCGCGACGTGTCCGCGCCCGCCTCGCGGGCGGCCGCGGTGAGCGCGTGCGAACAGACGTCGGCCACCTGACCGGCGCCCGGCGTGCGGGCCAGCTCCACGAGCTCGTCGCCGACGGAGATCACCGACACCCGCGGCCTCGGGTGCACGAGGACCTTGTCCCGACCCGCCGCGGCGAGCATCCCGACCTGGGCGGCGCCGATGATCGCGTCGCGGCGCACGGCCACGTCGCCCGGCTGCACGTCCTCGCCGATCCGGCGCACGAACCCCGCCGACGGCACCCGCCGGTTCACGACGATCCGCGCGGCGCCGCCGTCGGTGTACCCGACCGGGACGACGGCGTCGGCGAGCGTGGGCAGCGGGGCGCCCGCAGCCACCCGCACCGCCTGCCCCGGCTGCAGCCGCAGCGGCTGCCGGGAACCGGCGGGGATCTCGCCGACGACGGGGATGTCGGCCGTCCTGCCGTCGATCGCACCCACCACGTCGACGCTGCGCACGGCGTAACCGTCGATGGCCGCCATGTCGAACCCCGGCAACGGCCGCGAGCTCACGACCTCCTCGGCGCAGCGCAGGCCGTAGGCCTCCGCGATCGCCAGCCGCACCGGGGCCGGCCGGATCGCGGAGCTCAGCACCCGCTCGAGCTGCTCGTCGACAGAACGCACGGGCTCGTCAGCTCTCGAGGCGGGCGGTCAGCCAGGACCGCAGCTCGGGGCCGTACTCGGGGCTCTCCAGCGCGAAGTCGACGAAGGCCCGCACGTAGCTGCCCGGGTTGCCCAGGTCGTGCCGACCACCGCGGTGCACCACCACGTGCACGGGGTGCCCCTCGGAGATCAGCAGCTGCACGGCGTCGGTGAGCTGCAGCTCCCCTCCCGCGCCGGGCGTGATGCGGTCGAGCGCGTCGAAGATCGCGACATCGAGCAGGTACCGGCCCGCGGCGGCGAACGTCGACGGCGCGTCGGCCGCGGCGGGCTTCTCCACCATGCCGTGCACCTGCTTGACGTCCGGGTCGCCGGTGTCGGAGACCTCGAACACGCCGTAGGCGGAGATCTGCTCGCGCGGGATGTCGAACGCGCACAGCACGCTGCCACCGAACTGCTCGCGGACCGCAGCCATCCGGCTCAGCACGCCGGAGGGAAGCACCAGGTCGTCGGGCAGGAGCACGGCGAACGCGCCCTCGGCCGGGTCGATCGCGTCGCGCGCGCACCCGACGGCGTGCCCGAGGCCGAGCGGCTCGTGCTGGGTGACTGTGCGGGCGTCGATCAGGTCGTGGGCGCGGCGCACCTTCGCCACCAGCTCGCTCTTGCCCCGCGCAGCCAGGGTCTTCTCCAGCTCGGAGGAGTCGGCGAAGTGCGCGGCGATGGCGTCCTTGCCCGGGGAGGTGACGATCAGCAGCGTCTCGGCCCCGGCCTCGGCGGCCTCGGCGGCCACGAGCTCGATGCCCGGCGTGTCGACGACGGGCAGCAGCTCCTTCGGCACGGTCTTGGTGGTCGGCAGGAACCGGGTGCCCAGGCCTGCGGCCGGAACGACGGCGGTGCGGAACGTCGACATGGTCGGTGACCCTATCTGCGCCGGTAGCGTGCGCTGGTGACGGCACGCGGGGACGCCCCTCCCTCCCCCGACGGTGAGGCGGTCCGCGCGGAGAAGGACATCTGGCGCCGGCGCCTCCTCGCCGCGCGGCGCGCGCTGCCGCCCGATGAACACGCCGCTCGTGCCGCCGCGCTGGCCGCGCGAGCCGTCGAGCTCGTGGCCGGCGTGCGCGGGGCGGTGTGCGCGTACCTGCCGATCGGGACCGAGCCGGGCACGACCGCGCTGGTGGAGGCCCTGCTCGGGGCGGGGCACGAGGTGTTGCTGCCGGTGGTCCCCCCCACCCCCGCCCCCCACCACGGGGCCCGGGTGGCCCGCGTCGCAACCCTCGGCGCCGGGCCGCGCGGGCTGCGCGAGCCCCCCCGGCCGCGGCGCGGCCCCGCGGTGCTGA
>JBBQEF010000054.1:0-22478 GCA_038320445.1 Mycobacteriales bacterium | reverse complement strand
ACGCTGCCGGAGCAGCGTTTCCCGCGCACGGGGTCAGCTCAGCTGCCGCCGGGGAAGGCCAGGCGGACGATCTTGCGAACCACCGTGGCGTACTGCTTGGGCAGCGGGCCGGCCGTGTAGGTCAGGCCGTAGCGCTGGCAGATCTCCTCAACCCGGGGGGCGATCTGGGAGTACCGGTTGCTCGGCACGTCCGGGAACAGGTGGTGCTCGATCTGGTGGCTCAGGTTGCCGGTCATGATGTGGAACAGCGGGCCGCCGGTGAGGTTGGCCGAGCCCAGCATCTGCCGGATGTACCACTCGCCCTGGGTCTCGCCGTCGAGCCGGTCCTCCTCGAAGGTCTCCGTGCCGTCCGGGAAGTGGCCGCAGAAGATCACGGCGTGCGACCAGATGTTGCGCAGCGTGCTGGCGGTGGCGTTGGCGGCCACCGTCGCGAGGACCCCGGGGCCCGAGAGCAGCGGGAACAGGACGTAGTCCTTCGCGAGCTGCTTGCGCGCCTTGCGCCACAAAGTGCCCAGCTCGGCCTTGGCCTTCGACCACGGCTTGGTGCCCGCGGCGACCTTCTCGAGCTCCACGTCATAGATCGCGATGCCCCACTCGAAGATCAGCGACAACACGACGTTGGTGAGCGGCTGGATCAGGTCGGCGGGCTTCCACTCCTGCTCGGGAGTGATCCGCATGATCGCGTAGCCGAGGTCGCGGTCCTTGCCCCGGATGTTGGTGAACGTGTGGTGCTCGTAGTTGTGCGACTTCTGCCAGAACTCGCTGGGCGACGCGTGGTCCCACTCCCAGTTCGTGGAGTGGATCTTCGGGTCGCGCATCCAGTCCCACTGGCCGTGCAGGATGTTGTGGCCGAGCTCCATGTTGTCGAGGATCTTGGCGACGGTCAGCGCGGCGGTCCCGGCGATCCACGCGGGCGGGAACAGCGAGAACAGCAGCGATCCGCGGCCGGCGATCTCCAGGGCCCGCTGCACCTTGATCACGCGGTGGATGTACTCCGCGTCCTTCTCCCCGAGGCTGGCGACGATCTCGGCGCGCAGCGCGTCGAGCTCCTCGCCCAGGGTGTGGACCTGCTCGTCGGTGAGGTGGTCGGCGGCCGACGGCGGGGAGGCCACGTCCTTCGAGAAGACCTGGACGGTGGTGGGGGTGGCGGCCTTCGCCGGCAGGCGGGTGGTCGTGACGGTCATCGGTCTCTCCTACAGCTCGATCTCGACGTCACCCGCGGCACCGGAGACACAGGTGCGCACGGACTCGCCGGGGGTGTCGTACTTCTCACCGGTACGCAGGTCGCGGACGGCGCCGGAGCGCAGCGTCCCCACGCAGGTGTGGCAGATGCCCATGCGGCAGCCGCTGGGCAGCAGTGCGCCCGCGGCCTCGCCCGCCGCCATCAGCGGCGTTCCGGGCGCCGCGTCGGTCTCGACGCGGCTGGTGGTGAACGTGACACGGCCGCCGGTGGCGCCCTCGCCGGCCATCGCGAGCGGGGTGAAGCGCTCGATGTGGAGCGCCTCGGGATCGCCGACATGGTCCCAGTGCTCGACGAGGGCGTCGAGCAGGCCGGCCGGACCGCAGGCCCACGCCTGACGGGCCGTCCAGTCCGGGACCGCGTCGGTGAGCGTGTCACCGGTCAGCCGACCCTCGAGGGCGGTGTGCCGTTCGACGAACCGGAGCCCGGTGGACGCGGCCATCGCCCGCAGCTCCAGCCCGAAGACGAGATCGGCGGGCGTGCGGTCGCAGTGCACGACCACGGCGCCGTCGAGCGACTCGGGCCGGGTGGCGGCCAGCTCGCGCAGCATCCCCATGATCGGGGTGATGCCGCTGCCCGCCGCCAGGAACAGCAGCTTCTCCGGAGTGGGCTCGGGCAGGACGAACTCGCCGGCCGGCGGGCCGATCCGCAGCAGCGTGCCCACCGGGGTGCGGTGCGCGAGCAGGCCCGACACCATCCCGCCGGGCACGGCCGTGACGGTGACGGCGAGCAGCGCATCGGACGGGCGGGACGTGACCGAGTAGGTGCGCCACTGCCACACCCCGTCGACGCGGCAGCCGACCCCGACGAACTGGCCGGGCCGGTGCCTCGCCACTCCGGCGCCGGGGCGCAGCAGCAGCGTGGTGGTGTCCGCGGTCTCGCGGCGCAGCCTCTCGACGCGCGCGTGCGGCTGGCTCGCCGACCACATCGGGTTCAGCGTGCCGAGCAGGTCCTCGGGCAGCAACGGCTGGGTCAGGTGCCCCGCCGCGCCTCGCGCGAGTCGTCCGATCGTGCCGAGAACTCCCATGTACTCGACAGTATTGCTCGGTTCACGCAACCGGCCACGGGTGCGACCACGTCCGGGAGGGAAGAACTGTGGCTATTGCCAAGAACCGCCGGTCAACCGCGGATGGCCAGTGCCGCCTTCGCGAGATCGTCGTTGCCGGTGGCCAGCCAACCGTCCGGGCGTACGAGCACGTCCTCGAAACCGATGCGGGTGTCGACGCCCATGCGGATCGCGTACTCCAGCACCGGCCAGGCGCCGTCCTCCTCGCCGTGCAGCAGGACGGGCGCCCCGAGCTCGGAGCCGAGCGCGCGCATGATGCGCGCCCCCTCGGCCACCGCCGTCTCGGGATCGGACACCGTGGACTCGACGAGCACCCGGGTGATGCCCGGCGGCATACCGTGCTGGCGCAGGGTGACGGCATCGCCGCTGGTCCAGACGCCGAGCTCGACGCCGATGCCGACCGACGTGGCGGCCTTGCACACGTCGAGCCAGCCCTTCTCGTGCACGTTGACCGAGCAGACATCGGGCTTGCCGACACCCAGATGGCCCCAGGCCAGCACGGCCTCGATGCGCTTCCTCGGATCGGGCTGGATCCAGCGTCCGGTGGTGACCCCGATCTCCATGCCGGGCACCTCCTGCCGGATGGCCGCGACGGCGTCACCGACGTGCATCGCGTTGAGCGTCTCCTGCCCGTGCGGATCACGCGGGTGGACGTGTACCGCGAGGATGCCCAGCCGGCCCACCGCCCGGGCGTCCCTGGCCAGGTGGCGGGCGAGGACCGGCAGTGCCGGGTGCGCGTCCTCGGGCCGCGATCCGTTCAGAACCGCCTGCAGCACTGCGACACCCCCATCCACGGAGAATAGTCCGACACGGACCGCGATCCGCGCCTCCTCCGAACGGAGACCCCGACCTGGTGATCATACCGGGAGGAACGTGGCCCGATCGGGCGGGCGCGATCCGGCCCGCGGCGGTCAACCGTCCACTGTGGCCGCCCGGCGGGCGGCGTCCGGGCCGCGGTCGAGCAGGACCCGGAACCCGGCCTCGTCGAGCACCGGGACCCCGATCTCGACGGCCTTCTCGTACTTGGTGCCGGGCGCCTCGCCGGCGACGACGAAGGCCGTCTTCTTCGACACGGAGCCTGCCGCCCGGCCGCCGCGGGCGGTGATGGCCTCCTTGGCCTCGTCGCGCGACCAGCCCTCCATCGAACCCGTGATGACGATCGAGAGCCCGTCCAGCGTGCGGGGCACCGAGGCGTCGACCTCGTCGACCATCCGGACCCCGGCCGCGCGCCACCGCGCGACCACCTCGCGATGCCAATCGACGCTGAACCAATCGCGGACGGCGGCCGCGATGGTGGGCCCCACACCTTCGACCCCGGCGATCGGGGCGAGCGCGGCGGCCAGCGCCCTGGTCTGGGCGCGGGCGGCGGCCCGCGCTGCCTTCTCCGCGCTCAGCGCCCGTTCCTCGGCGGAGAGCTCGGCGGCGGCAGGGGCGGCCCCGGCGGCAGGGGCATCAGCCCCGGCGACCACATCGGGTGCGCCATCCCCTCCTCCGGCCGCTGCCCCCGCGCCCGGCCCTGCCGTGGCGTCGGCGCTCCCCAGGGTCGGCGGCTCCGTGTCACCGGCCGTGGCGTCGAGGTCCGGCCCGTCGCCCCGCTCCGCGGCCCCGGCAGCAGCTCCCGCAGCGTCGTCGGCGGGATCGGCTTCGGCACCGTCGGAGGTGATGGCGACACCGGCTGCCGCCGTGTCGCGGACGGCGTCGGACGCCGCCGCCTCGATCGCGTCCATCGAGGAGAACTCCCGCGCCAGCGCCTGCGCCGCGGTGGGCCCGACGTGCCGGATCGAGAGTCCGACCAGTACCCGCCACAGCGGCCGGTCCTTCGCCGCGTCCAGGTTGTCGAGCAGTTTGGCGCCGTTGGCCGAGAGCTCCCCGTCCTTCTTGCGGAACAGCTCCACCTGCAGCAGATCGGCATCGTCGAGCGCGAAGACATCGCCCTCGTCGCGCACGACCCCGGCGGCGAGCAGCGCGGTGGCGGCTTCGTAGCCCAGCCCCTCGATGTCGAACGCGCCGCGTCCGGCGACGTGGAACAGCCGCTCCCGCAGCTGCGCCGGGCAGGAGCGGGAGTTGGGGCAGCGCAGGTCGACGTCGCCGGCCTTCTGCTGGGCGAGCTCGGTGCCGCACTCGGGGCAGTGGGTGGGCATGACGAACTCGCGCTCGGAGCCGTCGCGCAGATCGACCACCGGGCCGAGCACCTCGGGGATGACGTCGCCCGCCTTGCGGATGACGACGTGATCGCCGATCAGCACGCCCTTGCGCCTGACCTCGCTGGCGTTGTGCAGCGTGGCCAACGACACGGTGGACTGCGCCACCACCACCGGCTCCATGAAGGCGAACGGCGTGACCCGGCCGGTGCGCCCGACGTTGACCCGGATGTCGAGCAGCTTCGTGGTGACCTCCTCGGGCGGGTACTTGAAGGCGATGGCCCACCGCGGCGCCCGCGAGGTGGAGCCCAGCCGCCGCTGGAGCGCCACCTCGTCGACCTTGACGACGACGCCGTCGATCTCGTGCTCGATGTCGTGGCGGTGCTCGCCCCAGTACGCGACGTGCTCGACGACCTCGGCCACCCCGCTGAGCACGACCGTGCGCTCCGACACCGGCAGCCCCCAGGCCCGCAGCGCGTCGTAGCCCTGGGACTGGCGCTCCAGCGTGAGACCCTCACGCCGGCCGAAGCCGTGGCAGATCAGCCGCAGGTGCCGCGACGCGGTGACGCGCGGATCCTTCTGGCGGAGCGACCCGGCCGCGGTGTTGCGCGGGTTGGCGTAGACCGGCTTGCCCGCCTCGACCATCAGCGCGTTGAGCGCCTGGAAATCCTCCAGCCGGAAGTAGACCTCGCCGCGCACCTCCACCAGCGCCGGCACCGGGAACCCGGCGGTGCCGGTGAGCTGCTCGGGGACCTCTTCCAGCGTGCGCATGTTGAGCGTGATGTCCTCACCGGTGCGCCCGTCGCCGCGGGTGAGGGCGCGGGTGAGCCTGCCGTTCTCGTAGAGCAGGTTGACCGCCAGACCGTCGATCTTCAGCTCGCAGAGGTAGTGGACCTGCTCGGCTCCGACATCGCGCGCCACCCGCTCGGCCCAGCCGCGCAGCTCGTCGTCGCTGAACGCGTTGTCGAGGCTGAGCATGCGCTCGAGATGGTCGTGCGCCACGAACTCGGTGTTGAAGCGGCTCCCGACCTTCTGTGTGGGCGACTCCGGCGTGACCAGCTCCGGGTGCGCCTCCTCCAGGGCCAGCAGCTCGCGCCACAGCTCGTCGAACTGCCCGTCGGACAGCACGGGCGCGTCGAGCACGTAGTAGCGGAACTGGTGGCCGGCGACCTCCTCGGACAGCCGGGCATGACGTTCGCGAAACGATGCTTCTGGACTCACGGGGGCGAGGTTACCGAGGCGCACCGACAGTTCTCGTCGATTCGGCCTCGCCCGTCGGGGTGGCGCCGTACCATCTCCCGCATGACCGGCGCCGCGACCGCCCTCCCCTCGGGCCTCCTCGAGCTGCTCGACCGGGACGAGTACAAGACCGCCGAGCTGATCGACGGGCAGGTGGTTGTGAGCACCCCGAGTTGGCTGCATCAGCGGATCGTCGCCGCACTGATCCGCCTCATCGGCAACTGGGCCGCGGCGGCACCCGGACGCGGCGAGGTCACGTTCAACCCGCGGGTCAAGATCACCCACAACCGTGGCTACCTGCCCGATGTCGCCTGGTACGCCGAGGAACGGATCACACCGGAGGGCTCACAGCCGGACGGACCTCCCGATATCGCGGTCGAGGTGCTCTCCCCCAGCACCCGCGCCTTCGACGTCGTCCGCAAGCGAGCCGACCACGCCCGCATCGGCGTCGGGGAACTCTGGCTGATCGACCCGGACGGCCCGACGGCGCTGGTGCTGCGCCGCGAGGGCGCCGAGTTCGTCGTCGCCGCCGATCTCGACGCCGATGGCGAGCTCACCAGCCCGCAGCTGCCCGGTCTCGGCGTCCGCCTGGGCCCGCTCCTGGAGCGCTGAGCAGCGGCGGTCAGGCCTTGAGCAGCTCCCGCACCGCCCCGAGCAGGGTGACCACCGAGCGCTCGGTGGCCGTGTGCCCCATCAGCCCGATCCGCCACGCCCGTCCGGCGAACTCGCCGAGCCCGCCGCCGACCTCGATGCCGTAGTCGGCGAGCAACCGCTTCCGCGCCGGGCCGTCCTCCAGGCCGTCGGGCAGCAGGGCGGCCGTGAGCTGCGGGAGCCGGACCCCGTCCGCCGCCACCAGCGAGAACCCCAGCTCCGGCAGCGCCGCCTGCAGCATCGCGCCGATCCGGGCGTGCCGTTCCCAGACCTCCTCGACGCCCTCCTCCAGCAGCCGCCCCAGCCCCGCGTGCAGCGCGTACGCCAGCGTCGAGGATGCGGTGTGGTGGTAGGCGGGCGGGCTCCCGAAGAAGAAGTCGTGCAACAGCCCGAGGTCGAGGTAGAAGGAATGGATCGGGGTGGTGCGGCCACGCATCTTGGCGACCGCCCGCGGCCCGAGGGTCACCGGCGCGAGCCCCGGCGGGGCGCCGAGGCACTTCTGCGACGCCGAGTAGCACGCGTCGATCCGCCAGTCGTCGATCTCCAGCCGCGTGCCACCCAGCGCGGTGACGGCGTCGACGAGCAGGAGCGTGCCGGTCTCGGCGAGCTCGGGACCGAGCGGGGCGACGTCGTTGCGCACACCCGTCGACGTCTCCGCCGCCACGACGGCCACGAGCGCGGCCTGCGGGTGCTCCCGTTGCGCGGCCAGGAGGTCGGCGGGATCGAGCGCCGTCCCCCAGGGCGCCTCCACCCGGACGACCCGCGCGCCGCCGCGGTGCGCGACCTGGCAGATGCGCTCGCCGAAGTAGCCGTTGACGCCGACGATCACGGTCTCCCCCGGCTCCAGCAGCGACGCCAGGCAGGCCTCCATCCCGGCCGAGCCGGTGCCGCTGACCGGCAGCGTCAGGGCGTTCTCGGTGCGGAACACGGCCCGCAGGCGGTCCCCGATCTCGGCGACCACGCCGAGGTACTCGGGATCGAGATGCCCGAGGACGGGGCGGCTCAGCGCCTCCATCGCCTCCGGGTACGGCAGGGACGGGCCGGGGCCGAGCAGCAGACGATCACCGTGCATGGGCCGAGGCTACGCGCAACCACCCGGCACGCCGGGGGTGATCGGGTCGCGGGATCTCGCACACTCGCGCGCGGGTCCGTACCGACCCGCGCGCGGGTCCGTACCGACTCGCGCGGGTCCGTACCGGCTGGCGCTCACCGGTCCTGGGGGTCGGTGTCCGGGGGGTCGACGAAGGCCTGGCCCAGCTCCCGGGACAGCTCCAGCGCCCGGCGGGACCAGGCCGGGTCGGCGCCGGCGAGGCCGCAGGTGGGCGTCGGGACGGTCAGGGTGCCGAGGCGGGCACGGGCGAAGCCCAGGCGGTCGGCCAGGTCGAACGCCGGGCCGGCCAGCCGGCGGCTCGTCACGCGGCCGCGGGGGGCCGTCGAGGGCACCAGGCCCAGCAGGAGCGGGGTGCCGACGTCCCAGATCTCGCCGATGCGGTCCAGCGCCGCGGGCTCGGCGGTGGGCCCGGCGACCTCGGGCCGGGTGGCGTCGACCCCGATCGCCGCCGCCCCGACGTCGGCGAGCACCGCCATCGGCGGCCGGGACGCGCAACAGTGCAGGGCGACGGGCACGCCGACCGCGATGATCAGGTCGCGCAGCACGTCCTTGACCGCCGCCTCCGACACGGCGCGCACCGTGCCGTAGCCCGACGGCGTGGCCACCTCCCCGCGGATCACCGCGGACAGCGACGGTTCGTCGAGCTGCAGCAGCACGGCCGCGCCGGTGCGCGCGGCGACCTCCGCCAGGTGTGTCCGCAGGCCCTCGGTGAGGCTGGCTGCGAACTCGCGGACGGCGCCCCGGTCGGTGAGGACCGTGTGGCCGGTACGCAGCTCGACGGACGCGGCGAGCGTCCACGGCCCGGCGGCCTGGACCTTCACCCACCCCGGGCGGACGGGCTCGCAGGCCTCGTCGAACGCGTCGACGTCGCCGCGCAGCAGGTCGACCGCGCGGCGGTGGTCGCGGCCCGGCCGCCCGGCCACCCGGTACCCCGACGGCCGTACCTCGACGGCGATGTCGACGAGCAGCCCGGCCGTGCGGCCGATCATGTCGGCCCCGACCCCGCGCCCTGGCAGCTCCGGCAGGTGCGGGAGCAGCGGCAGCTCGCCGACGACGGTCGCCGCGGCCTCCCGCACGTCCTCGCCCGGCATCGACCCGACCCCGGTCGCCGCGCCCGCCGGCCATCGGGTCGCGGGTTCGGCGGGCGTGTCGGGGACGGCGACGACCTCGACGGCCGCCGGGGCGGGCATCCCCGGCCGGGCCCCGCCCAGCCCCGCGGCGGCGAGGGCGGCGGCCAGCGGATCGTCGATGCTCACGGCGCCTGTCTACCAGTCGACCCACACCCCCCGTCCGCCCCCACACCCCCGGTCGACGGGAGGTGTGAGGGTGGACGGGGGGTGTCGGGGTCCGGTGGGCGTCAGCAGCCCGTGCGGGTGATGGTCGCGCTGCCCAGCACGGTGTCGCCCTCGTACAGGGCCACCGCCTGGCCGGGCGCGACCCCGCGCAGGGGCTCGTCCAGCTCCACACGCAGGCCGCCCGCACTCGGCTCGGCCGTCGCCGCGGCCAGGCCGCCGTGCGCACGCACCTGCGCCACGCAGCGGAACCTCGCGCCGGGGGCGCGGCCGCTGCCCCAGACCGGCCGGGCCGCCTCGATCGTGCGGACGTCGAGAGCATCGGCCGGCCCGACGCGCACGGTGCCGCTCACCGGCTCGATGCCCAGCACGTAGCGGGGGCGGCCGTCCGGGGCGGGTGCGTCCACGCCGAGGCCCTTGCGCTGGCCCACGGTGAAGCCGTGCACGCCGTCGTGGCGGGCCAGCTCCTCCCCCGTGACGTCGTCGACGACCGCACCGGGACGTACACCGATCCGCGCGGACAGGAAGGCCCGCGTGTCACCGGAGGGGATGAAGCAGATGTCGTGGCTGTCGGGCTTGTCGGCCACCCGCAGGCCCCGGCGCGCCGCCTCGGCCCGTACCTGTGCCTTGGGCGTGTCGCCGATCGGGAACAGCGCGTGCGCGAGCTGGTGGGGGGTGAGCACCGCGAGGACGTAGGACTGGTCCTTGTCCTCGTCCACCGCGCGCCGGAGCGAGCCGTCCACGAGCTGCGCGTAGTGCCCCGTGCAGACGGCATCGAAGCCCAGCCCCAGCGCCCGGTCCAGCAGCGCCGCGAACTTGATCTTCTCGTTGCACCGCAGGCACGGGTTGGGGGTCTGCCCGGCCGCGTAGGACGCCACGAAGTCGTCGACGACGTCCTCGGTGAAGCGGGCGGCGAAGTCCCAGACGTAGAACGGGATGTCGAGCACGTCGGCGGCGCGGCGCGCATCGCCCGCGTCCTCCTTCGAGCAGCATCCCCGCGACCCCCCGCGCAGGGCGGCCGGGGTCTCGGACAGCGCGAGGTGCACGCCGACCACCTCGTGACCGGCGTCGACGGCACGCGCGGCGGCAACGGCGGAATCGACGCCCCCGCTCATCGCGGCGAGCACCCTCACGCCCCCACCTCCACCACGGCAACAAGCCCGCGCGATGCGCACGCGCGGGGCGTCCCGACGACAACGAGCCCGCGCGATGCGGGCCGGGAGGGCGGCGGGACGACAACGAGCCCGCGCGATGCGCACGCGCGGGCCGTCACCACGACGACGGGGCCGCGCGATGCGGGCCGGGAGGGCGGCGGGGTCACCGGGATGCGGGGGTGGGTTGGCCTGCTCGGCGGGCCCGGTCCACCACCTGGCCGATCACCGCGGCCACCGCGTCGACGTCGGCGGAGGTGCTCGTGTGGCCCAGGGAGAAGCGCAGGGAGCCGCGGGCGGTGGCCTCGTCGGTTCCCATCGCCAGCAGCACGTGGCTGGGCTGGGCGACGCCAGCGGTGCAGGCGGAGCCGGTGGAGCACTCGATGCCCTGCGCGTCGAGCAGCATGAGCAGGCTGTCGCCCTCGCAGCCGGGGAACGACAGGTGCGCGTTGCCGGGCAGCCGCGACGGCCCGCCGTCGACCAGGCCGGTGCCCGGGTCCCCGTTCAGCGTGGCGTCGGGGACGGTGGCGCGCACCTTGCCGACCAGGTCGTCGCGCAGCCCGGCGAGCATCGCGGCACGGCGCGGGGCGTCGGCCACGGCCACCTCGACGGCCGTGGCCAGCCCGACCACGCCGGGGGTGTCCAGCGTGCCGGAGCGCACGTCGCGCTCCTGACCGCCGCCGTGCAGCAGCGGCGTGAGCTCGACGGTGCGGCCCAGCAGCAGGGCGCCCGCACCGTAGGGTCCGCCGAGCTTGTGGCCGGTGAGGGTGAGTGCGTCGACGCCGGACGCCGCGAAGTCGACGGGCAGGATCCCGACCGCCTGGACGGCGTCGGTGTGCAGCGGCACGTCGAACTCGTGGGCCACCTCCGCCAGCTCGCGGATCGGGTTGACCGTGCCGACCTCGTTGTTGGCCCACATGATCGACGCCAGCGCCACCGTCTCCGGCGCCCGGGCGATCGCCGCACGCAGCACGGCGGGCTGCACGCGGCCGTCGCCGTCGACCGGCAACAGCTCCAGCGTGGCGTCCTCGTGCTCGACGAGCCACTCGGCGGAATCGAGGATCGCGTGGTGCTCGATGGCCGAGACCAGCACGCGGACCCGGCGGGGGTCGGCAGCGCGGCGGGCCCAGTAGAGGCCCTTGACCGCGAGGTTGTCGCTCTCGGTGCCGCCGGTGGTGAGCACGACCTCCGACGGCCGCGCGCCGACCGCGGCGGCGATGCGCTCCCGCGACTCCTCGACGTCACGGCGCGCGTGGCGGCCCGCGGTGTGCAGCGACGACGCGTTGCCGGTGCGGGCCATCACCCGCGTCATCGCGTCGATCGCCGCCGACAGCATCGGGGTGGTGGCGGCGTGGTCGAGGTACGTCGCCGGGGCGTGACCGCCCCTCTCGTTGAAGCCATTCACGTCGACTACCCGTCCGATCGATGTTCCTCCGGCCGAGGGTAGTCGCCGTGACGGTCCGCGACCTACGCGGCGGCCGATTCCCGGGCCGACGCCACCGGTGCGGGCACGGGATGCGCCACGCCGGTGACCGCGCCGACGGCCGCCGCGGCACGTGCGGCCAGCTCGCGACGGTCGGCGCCGGTGACGGCCGGCAGCACGGTCACCTCGCACCGGAGCCGGGGCAGCCGGACGATCCGGAGCAGCGAGTCCAGCAGCGACTGGTCGCCCACGAAGGCGGCCGCACGGGCCGGTGTGCCGTCGGCCAGCCGGAACGCGATGGCGACCGGCCGTACCGGCGCGCCCGCGTCGACCGCTGCCTGGAACGCGGCCCTGCGGAACGTCCCGGCCGCCGAGCCGCACCACGTGGTGCCCTCCGGGAAGACGCCGACGGTGGCCCCGCCGCGCAGGGCGTCGGCCGTCGCCGCGACGGTGACGGGCAAGGCGCGCAGGCCCGCCCGGTCCACGAACAGCGCTCCGGTGCGCTCGGCGAGCCCACCGATCAGCGGCCAGCCGCGCACCTCGCGCTTGGCCAGCATCCGGGCCGGATGGACGGCGCCGAGGGCGAGGACGTCGAGCCACGACACGTGGTTGGCCACGACCAGCGCTCCGCCGAGCTCGCCCGCGCCGGTCACGCGCAGCTCGACCCCCACCGCACGCAGGGCCGCGCCGCTGCACGCTCGTACCCATCGGTCCCGCCGAGCGGCCGCGAAGAACCTCGCGACGGCCACCGCCGCCAGCAGCGCCCCCACCAGCCCCGCGAGGCGGAGTGCGACCCGCAGCCGGCCTGCCCTCGGCCCGCCCTCGGGTGGGAGGCAGCCGGGGGTGCAGGGCGAGCCGGGCGCCCATCCGGACCCCGGCAGGGTCGGATGGGCCGGTGCGGCCGGAAGCGGTGACGCCGTCGAGCGGGTCGGCGGGACGGGACCGGTCGGCGCAGCCGAACAGGGCAGCGCAGCCGAACAGGGCAGCGCAGCCGAGTGGGACAGGGCCGGCCGACCGGGCCCGTCTGCCCGGTGCATCAGCGCCGTCCGCGGCGGGTTCATCACGGGCCGCCGAGGAAGAAGCGCGCGTACCGGGCGTCCATGTGGTCCAGGCCCAGCAGGACCAGGAAGTCGGCGCAGTCGAAGTCCGGGTCGAACGCCGGCGGCCCGCACACCCAGGCCCCCAGGCGCAGGTAGCCGCGCAGCAGCGGCGGGACGGCGGCCCGCCGCGGCCGCGTGATGCCCTCGGCCGACCAGGGCAGGTACGGGAGCGTGCGGTACGGCTCGGGGGCCAGGTGGCGGGCCTGCACCTGGTCCCAGACCCCCGCCGCGGTCGCGCCGCCGTCCGCGAGCGGGACGCTGGCGCAGCCCACGAGCCAGCGGTTGCCGGTGAGCAGCATGTAGCGGGCGAGCCCGGCCCAGACCAGCCCGACGACGGCGCCGCTGCGGTGGTCGGGATGCACGCAGGACCGACCCGTCTCCACGAGCGACGCGCGCAGTGGGGCGAGCGCGTCGGCGACGAACTCGTGCTCGCAGTACAGCGACCCGGCGGCCCGCGCGCGTTCGGGGGGCAGCATCCGGTAGGTGCCGACGATCGTGCCGGTGGCGTCCTCGCGGACGAGGAGGTGGTCGCAGAACTCGTCGAAGCGGTCGGCGTCGATACCGGGCTCGGGCCCGCGCAGGGTGGCGCCGAGCTCGCCGGCGAACACGAGGTGGCGCAGGCGTTGCGCGGCTCGTACCTCGTCGGAGTCGGTGGTCAGGAGCAGCGAGTACCGGGAGGCCGTGGCGCCCGGCGTGCTGAGGAGAACCTGCGAAGAGGTCACGCAGCACTGTGTACGGGCCGCGGACGACGCGGATCCCGATCCGGGCCGACGCCAGGGTGGCGCCCTGATGAACACACCGGCGGCGACGTCTCCGGCGTGATCGCCACGCGCCGCGAGCCACCCGTCACGCCCTGGGCAGGGCTGCGACGGGCGGCTCGCGGCGACCGGGTTCCCTGGCGGGATCAGCCCTTGCGCTTGGCGATCTCGTCCTTCAGCTGCGGGGCCACCTTGAACAGGTCGCCCACCACACCGAAGTCGGCGATCTCGAAGATCGGCGCCTCGGTGTCCTTGTTCACCGCGATGATCGTCTTCGACGTCTGCATCCCGGCCCGGTGCTGGATCGCACCCGAGATCCCCAGCGCGATGTACAGCTGCGGCGACACCGTCTTGCCGGTCTGCCCCACCTGGAACTGGTGCGGGTAGTACCCGGAGTCCACCGCGGCCCGGGACGCGCCCACCGCCGCCCCGAGGGAGTCGGCGAGCACCTCCACGACCTGGAAGTCCTCCGCCGACCCGACACCGCGGCCACCGGCCACGACCACCGACGCCTCGGTCAGCTCGGGGCGGTCACCGCCGACGATCGGCTCCCGGCTGGTCACGGTGGCGCCGCGCCCGGCAGCGGCCGGGACCTCCACGGTCTCCTCCGCGCCCGCGCCCGCGACCGGCTCGATCTCCACCGCGCCGGGGCGCACCGTGATCACGGGGTGGCCGGTGTTGGCCTTCGCCTCGGCGATGAACGCACCACCGAACACGGAGTGCGTGACGCCGTCCGCGGACACCCCGACGACGTCGTTGAGCCACGCGGAGTCCGTGCGCACCGCGAGCCTGCCCGCGATCTCCTTGCCGTCGGCCGTCACGCTGATCAGCACCGCCGCCGGCGCCTTCGACCCGACCAGTGCCGCCAGCACGTCGACCTCCGGGGACAGGAAGTCGTCCCGGTCGGTCTCCGCGACGTACACCTTCTCCGCGCCGTGCGCCTTCAACCCGTCACCCAGCTTGCCTGCGGTACCCGCGGCACCGACGACGACCGCGGACGGCTCGCCCAGCGCGCGCGCCGCGGTCAGCAGCTCGTAGGTCGCCTTCTTGATCTCACCGTCGAGGTGGTCGACCAGGACCAGAACCTCAGCCATGTCTGTGTCTCCCTCTCTCAGATGAGCTTCTGCGCGACCAGGAACGCGGCGATCTTCGCGCCGCCGTCGCCCTCGTCCTCGACCTTCTCGCCCGCGCTCTTCGCGGGCTTGGGCTGCGACGAGGTCACCGTCGACAGCGCGTTGGCCAGCCCCACCTCCGACGCGGCGATCCCCGCGTCCGCCAGGCTGAGCGTGGACACCGGCTTCTTCTTCGCCGCCATGATCCCCTTGAACGACGGGTACCGGGGCTCGTTGATCTTCTCCGACACCGAGATCACGGCGGGCAGCTCCGCGGACAGGTGCGTGACACCGTCATCGGTCTCGCGACGGACCTTCACGCCCGTGCCCTCGATGGTGATCTCGCGGGCGTGCGTGAGGGCCGGGAACCCGAGCAGATCGGCCACCATCGCCGCCATCGCCCCGCCACGGCCGTCGGACGCCTCGTTGCCCGCGATCACGAGGTCCACCCCGTCGACCGTGCCGATCGCCTTCGTCAGCGCCTTCGCCGTCGAGATCGCGTCCGAGCCGGCCAGCGCCTCGTCCGACAGGTGCACCGCCTTGTCCGCGCCCATCGACAGGGCCTTGCGGATCGCGTCGGTGGCCCGGTCCGGGCCCATCGTCAGGACCGTCACCTCGGAGCCGCCATGGGCTTCCTTGAGCTGCAGGGCCGCCTCGACCGCGCGCTCGTTGATCTCGTCGAGCACCGCGTCGGTGGCGTCACGGTCCAGCGAACCGTCCGACGACCTCAGTTTGCGCTCGGAGTAGGTATCAGGCACCTGCTTGATCAGCACGACGATGTTCATCGGACCTTTTCGACCTCCTACCGGCGCGTCGCCGCTGCCGTTGTGTCGTTCTGCCTGCATCGACTCTCCCACCGTCATGGCCCGCGGGCGATGACGGGGAGGGACTGACCTGATTGTTACCGGAGGGTAAGCAGAGGGCAAACGAACGCGGGGGTGAATCCGCTCACCCGGGACCCCGGCGGGCTGCTGCGGGCCGCCGATAGGGTCCGTCCGTGCAGACGAGGGCAGGCGGGCCGGTGCGGCGCAGGACGCTGCTGATGGGCGCGGCGCTCGCCGCGTGCCCCGTCGCCGCGTGCGGCACCGGGGAGTCGGTCTACGCCCTCGGGCCGCCGGCGCGTCCCGGGCAGCCGGCGGGCACCGTCGTGCTCACGACGAAATCGGACGTCGCGAGCGCGGTCAAGCGCCTCCAGGACGCGATCACCGCGGGCGGCGGCACGGTGGCCGCCACGGTGGACCACACGGCCGACGCGAAGGCCGCGGGCGTCACCATGCCCGGCAACACGGTCGTCATCGGGGGCTCGCCCGGCGCCCAGGCCCCGCTGCTGCGGGCGAACCAGCGGGCCGGGGCGAACGTGCCCGGGCGCTACCTCGTGCGCGAGGACACGGGAGGTGTCGCCTCGATCGTCTCCAACAGCGCCGACTACGTGGCCGCCGTCTCCGGCGTGCTCGACGCCACCGCGTCCACCGCGCTGGTCTCCGAGCTCGCCACGGTCGCCGCGAAGGGGGCCGGGATACGCAGTACACCGCTCCCCGCGCCGCTGCTCGGCGTGACCCCCGACCAGTTCCTGCTGGTGGTGGCGGGCGACGCGACGGTGCCCGCCACCGTCACGCGGCTGCGCAACAACGCCGACCGGGCCAGCAGGATCGTCGCGGTGATCGACCTCGCGGCCGCGACCCCGGCCCCCACCATCCGGGCCACCACGGAGGTGCTGGTGAGCACGCCCGCCGCCGAGGCGCCCCTCATCGCCGCTGTCCCCTCGTTCGGGCTGGAGATGCCGATGCGCTATCTGGTGTGGGTCGACGACAAGCAGGTCACCCAGGTCGGTTACACCGATGTCCGACTGCTCGCCGCCCGGCACGGCCTGCCGGTGACCGACCCCAACGTGGTCCGGCTCGCGTCGGACGCGGACCGGCTCGTCAAGATCGTGACCGGAACGGCGGCGTAGCGATGGTGGTGACGGGATACGACGACCGCCACGGCTGCGGTTACGTGCTCAGCACGGGCGCGGACGCGGCGGCCGGGGCGGCGGGGAGCCGCCCGGTGGAACACGGCGGCATCACGGTGCTGGCCACGCCCGAGCTGGCGGTGGCGCTGCACGACGCGCTGAGGCACCGCCCGGTCGCGCAGCTGGGCTGGAGCGGGCCCGAGGTGCCGCTGGCGCTCGACGACGCCACCCTGCTGGCGTGGCTGCGCTACACGATCGGCGGGGTGCTGACGGTGAGCGGTGGACCGCGTCCCTGACGTCGGCGCTGCCGCTGACCGGTGAGCGGACCGTGCCCGGCATCGTCGAGGAGGGGGTGCGCCGGTCCGGGCGCGGCGCCCCGCACCAGCACCACCAGCAGTGAACGCCGCTCAGCGGCTCCGGCCCGCCGCCTGCGCGGTCACCGCGTCCATGTCACCGATCTCCGCCCTGGTGACCATCAACGCGCCGCTCCGGGCTCGCCGAGGCCGGCGGGTCGCTGGCGGGTCGACGCAGGCTGAGGATCACGCTGGCGCTGAGGACGACGACGATCACGGCGAGGCTGACCGGCGAGGGGATCTCCGGTATCGCGGGGCTGATGGTCTTGTGGCCGGCTTGCAGGATGAGTTTGAGGCCGATGAACGCGAGGATGAGGGCCAGGCCCTTGCTGAGCAGGTGGAAGCGGTGCAGCATGCCGGCGAGCAGGAAGTACAGGGCGCGTAGGCCCAGGATCGCGAAGGCGTTACTGGAGTAGATGATGAACGGGTCGTCGGAGACGGCCAGCACCGCGGGGACGCTGTCGACGGCGAACACCAGGTCGGCGGCCTCGATCGCGACGAGCACGGCGAGCAGGGGTGTCGCAACCCGCTTTCCGGCCTCCTTCACGAAGAACTTGATGCCGGCGTACTCGTCGCGTACGGGGATGATCCGCCGGAGCAGGCGCACCGCGATGCTGGTGCCGGGGTCGAAGCTGGAGTCGTCGTCCTTAAGGAGCTTGTAGGCGCTGTAGAGCAGGATCGCGGCGAACACGAACAGCACCGCGGTGAACTGGCTGACCACGGCCACGCCGAGCGTCAGGAAGATGCCGCGGAAGACCAGCGCACCCATCACGCCCCAGAACAGCACTCGGTGTTGGTACTCCCGGGGAACCTTGAAGTAGGCGAAGATCAGGGCGAAGACGAACAGGTTGTCGACCGAGAGGCTCTTCTCCAGCAGCCACGCGGTGGTGTACTCGACACCGGCGGTCGTTCCGAGCACGGCGAAGACGATCCCCGCGAACACCAGGGCGAGGCCCACCCAGAATCCGCTCCACCAGGCGGCTTCGCGGAACCCGATGATGTGCGGCCCACGATGGGCGAGCAGGTCGACGGCCAGGGCCACGACGACGGTGGTGGCGAACGCCACCCACAACCAGGTCGGAACGTCGTACACGTGCATCTCCTTGGTTCAGATCGCTGATCGACGACATGCCGAGTCAGAACACCGGGGGCGTCGGCACCGCGGTCGGTGTGCCGTCGATGCCGACCGCCACCGCCGGCGGGCTCCTGCTGTCGTCCGCTCCGGGTCCGCTCAAGCAGGACGGCAGCAGGCCTCAGGGGGTCAGGGATGGAGGGTGAGCGCGACCCGGGAGTCGGCGGGCAGGGTGCCGTCGGTGAGCAGCGCGACCCACCCGCCGCGGGCGAGCACCGCTTCGATGAGCTCGTCGACGGCATCGTCGAGCACGTCCGGTGCGCTCACGCCGGACACCTCGGTGGTGGGGGTGAGGGTGTCGCCGTCGGGGGTGAGCCGGGCGGGCTGGAAGTAGCCGTGCTCGACCGCGAGCATCTCGGGCCGTTCCCAGCGGGCTGCGAGCCACGCCTTCTCGATGCCGTGGACTGCGCGGCCCTGGTCGCGCCGCTCAGCCAGGAGGGTCAGCGCCTCGGCCTGCCGGGACAGCAGGTAGCCCTCGATCACCGGCCGGATGCGGGTCTGCAGGTCCTCCAGTGGGCTGGTGAGGTGGTTGCCGGGCAGGGTGCCAGCCAGCCGGGCGGTGTTGCGGGAGAGGTGGCGGAAGGTGGACAGGGTGGGCTGGGCGGCGGCCAGGACCAGCGGGGCGGGATGCAGCCGGAGATACGCCCCCAGAGACTGGTCGACCTCGCGGAGAAACCGCTCTCGCGCCGCGTCGCCGCGCCGGTGGCCGAGATCGCGGCGCGGGAACCCGTGGGTGACCGGCGTGAGCCGGCCGCCGGGGGCGTCGAGCAGGCGGGCCTCGTCCGCGGCGAGGAGCAGTACCAGGTGCCGCGGGGTGCGGTGGAGGGCGCGGACCAGGTCACGGGTGGCGAAGGTGGGGTCGATGACGCAGCGGTCGACGACCTCGACCGGCAGGTCGAACCGGGCGACGTGCGCGGCCGATGCGAACAGCCCGAGCCCCCGGTCGACCGGGCCCTCGACGCCACCGACCAGGGTGTCGACGACCCGGGCCAGGTCGCGGGCCGCGGGGTCGTCCACGGCGAGCAGCCGCTGGCAGGCCTCACGTGCCAGCTGGTCCAGCCTGGCCCGGTCCGCGGTGTTGAACCGCTCGCCCGGAGCGGTGCTCAGCAGCAGTGACACGCTGGGGTAGGCGCGCCAGCCCTGTAGCCCCAGCACCGCCGCCGCGGTCAGGGGCGTCGGTGAGACGGCACCGCCCCGCCCGGCAGTCCGGGAGCGGTGGGTGTCGACTCCGGCGCGGGCGGCACGCGTGCTCATCGGTCTCCACCGCCGCCCGCACCGACGCTGTCCAGGTGCACCTCCGCGCCGAGGGTGTCGGCGAGCAACCTGAGCCGCCGTCGTAGCGCGCGGTCTCGTCCCCTGCGGGTCGGCCGCACCGGCTCGTCCACGATCACCGTGCGGGTCACCTCGACGCCGACCAGGCTGCACATCGCCCGGGCGGCTCGGGTGAGGCTGGCGGCGTCCTTGTTGCGGCGCCCGGCGGCGAGTGCCTGCACGACGGGGTTCATCGTCACCGGGGCCGATTCCCGGACCAGCGCCACGACCAGTGGCCGCGCCTCGGCGGCGGCGCGGCCGGCCACGTCAAGGAGGCCACGGGCCACGTCGCGCGGGCCGCTGACCACCGCGAGCAGCGGCACCGGCGGGCGCTCGGTGGCCTTGGGGCGCGGGTGGGTGAGCGGTCCGGGTGCCTGGTCCGGCGGTACGAACTCCACGTCCGCCGTCGCGGCGTTGGAATGGAGGTGGAAGGGGGTCAGCCCGCTCATCGTCATCGCAGCTCCCTCGACGGGCCCTCCGCACTGGAGGCGGACGGCGGTGGCGAGGTCTCCCTCCGGCCGCGCCGACCGCATTGAGGCCGGGACAGCGGCTGGGACCGCCGGGCACCTGCGAAGGTGCCGTGGTGACGACGGATACCGGATCGAGGTACTCCCTCAACCAGCACTATACAGGAAACGTGTTTCGCGCAACGCCCTTCGCTCCACAGGTCGTCCGGGAGCGGCTCGCTTCGTCGGTTGGGCTGGGGTGACGGGTCCGTCGTGACGATCTGGTGGACTTCGCCCGCGGCCAGGGCGTACCTCGGCGCCGAGCATGTGCCCGGCCGTGCGTACAACAGGTCACCCAGGCCGCGGTCGAACATGATCTCGGCGGCGACCCGGGAGTCCGAGCAGCCCGGGATCGTCGCGAAGGGCCGCTGGCCGGTGGCGTTGCGTGCCCGGTGCCGGGTGTCCTGGTTCGGGTGGTGCGGCCGGCCCTCGACGAAGCGGCGGTTGCAGCACGGCCGGCACGCTGTCCACGGCGAACACGAGGTCGGCGGCCTCGATCGCCACCAGGACCGCGAGCAGCGGTGTGGCGACCCGCTTGCCGGCCTCCCTGATGAGGAAGCGGGTGCCGGCGTACTCGTCGCGGACCGGCACGATCCGGCGCAGCAGGCGAAGGGCGATGCTCGTGTCCGGGTCGAGTCGTCCCCGGCGTCGCGAAGCAGATGGCAGCGCTGTAGAGCAGGATCGCGGCGAACACGAACGCCGCTCCACCACGCAGCCTCGCGGAGCCCGATCACCTGCGGGCCGCGGTGGGCGAGCAGATCGACGGCAGGCGCAACCACCACGGTGGCCGCGAAGGCCGGCCACAGCCAGAACGGGACGTCGAGCAAGGGCTCTCCTCAGGAACGGGTCGGCGTCACACGCAGCCGGTGTGGCGAAACGCGCTTCGCTCGCGCAGGATGCTGCCCACCATGCGACCGGATCGAAGGCGGGAAATCGTGGACCGGACAACAACCCGGCAGTCCGGCGTGGCGGGCCGACCAGGACGGGCGAGGGTCGCGAGGCAGGCGGGCCCGAACGCGGCGACTCCGGGATGGACGTTTCTGACCAACCACGCCCACGTGCTCCTGGCCATCGCCCATGACCCCGAGATCCGCATGCGCGACGTCGCCTCGACCGTCGGCGTCACCGAACGAGCGGTGCAGATGATCGTCGCCGACCTGGAGGCGGACGGATACCTGAGCCGTACCCGCGTCGGGCGGCGTAACCACTACGCCGTCAACGACACCGGCCGGTTCCGCCACCCCGCCCAGAGCGAACACCGCATCGGCGAGCTCCTCGCACTGTTCGTAATCGACACCGGGGGGAGTGGCCGGCACGACGAGCATCGGTAGATCGTTCCTACCGCCGACCTGGTCACTCAGCGACCGCACGCGGGCTCCTTGTCGTCGGCCGGACCCCCGACACTACGGCCCGGCTCGCCAAGGAAGGACTGTCATGACCACCGCCGCCATGATCAACACTGCACGGCGACCCGCGGGCCGCGAGCACCGTGGACGGGCCGATCGCGGGCGGCCGTTGCCGAGGGCACCCTGCCGGGCCGGGTGTGGATGTACGCCAACCACCACTGCAACATCGCCTGCGTCTACTGCCTCACCGAGTCCGGCCACAGGGTGGCGCCGCGGGTGCTTGACGCGCAGACGATGCTCGACGTCGCTCGCCAGGCCGCCGAGCTCGGGTTCACCGACCTCGGGGTGACCGCGGGGAGATCTTTCTACGCCCCGAGATGCCCGACCTGCTCGCCGAGATCTCGCGGCACCTGCCGGTGATCGCGCTGACCAACGCCACCTTGTTCCAGTGCCGCCTGCTCGACCGGATCGACGTGTTGGCCGGGCTCCCGGTCGCTCTGCAGATCTCGCTGGACCGCCCCGACGCCGACGCCGACGACGCGATGCGGGCCCCGGACAACTTCACCAAGGTCGTCGCCGCGATCCCGGAACTGGTCGCTCGCGGCATCTCGGTGCGGATCGCGACCACCGTGGAGTCGATCGACGACGTCGAGCTGGACCGGTTGTGCGCGTTGCACCGCGGCCTCGGTGTGCCCGACGAAGATCATGTGATCCGCCCGATCGTGGCCCGCGGGCGCGCGATCGACCGCGGCCTCGGGGTGGGAGCGGTCGTGACGGACCTGCCCGCCGAGCTGACCATCACCGCCGACGGGGCGTTCTGGAGCCCGTTCGGGCCGACCGTGCACGGTGGGCTCCTCGACACCGACCTGCTGATCACCCGCACCACTGCGCCGCTCTCGGTACCGGCGAAGGCGCTGCTGCGTCTGGTCGAGGGTCAACCGCGCGGCGCCGACTCCGCGCTCAACATCAGATGAGCATGATCACCCGGTGCCCGGTCCGGCACTCCCGACCTCCCTTCTCCTCGCAGAACGGTGACCGCAATGTCCGACCCGCCGCCGCGAGGCAATACCACGACCCGCACGACCCGCGACGATCGCGGCGTCGCATCAGGCGCTGGCCCGCGGGTTCGCCGCGTTGCGGATCTTCTTCGGTCTGATCTACCTGAGCAACGCGCTCGCCAAGATGGTCGGTGTCGGCGCCTACGACCTCGGCGCGGCCTCGTTCGGGTTGCTGTGGCTCCCACAGGCCCAGTTCATCCTCGATGACGCCTCGTCGAACACCAGCTTCGGCCTGCTCGGCGGCCTCTACCAGAGCCTCGTACTGCCCAACTTCGGGTTCTTCGGGGCGTTCCTCACCATCGTCGAACTGGCCGCGGGCCTGGCGTTGCTGTTCGGGGTGCTCAGCCGCGCGGCAGTCGTGGGAAACCTGCTGCTCATCGGGCCGATCTGGCTCATGTACCTGTTCTCCGACGCCACCCAGTACCTGTGGACCTACCCGGTCGATCTGGTCCTGCTGCTGCTGGCCATCGTTCCCGCGGGTCGCTATGCCGGGTTCGACGGCAAGCTTGCCGCCCGGTTCGGTAACCGCTGGCCCTT
>JBBQEF010000053.1:0-22518 GCA_038320445.1 Mycobacteriales bacterium | reverse complement strand
AGGTGGCTGCGGGGGGCGAGGCGGCTGCGGGGGGGCGAGGCGGCTGCGGGGGGGCGAGGGCATCGCGGCGGCGGTGACGCCGCCCCGCGACGCCGTCAGATCGCCAGGAAGACCGTCTCGCCCTCGCCCTGGAGCCGGATGTCGAACCGCAGCTGCCCCGGCCCGTCGGGCACCGCCACCAGCGTGTGCGCCCGCTCGGGCGCCAGCGAGGACAGCAGCGGGTCGGCGGCGTTGGCGGCGGCCTCGTCGGGGAAGTAGATGCGGGTGACGACGCGGTCCAGCAGGCCGCGCGCGAACACCGACACGTCGATGTGCGGCGCCTGGCCGTCACCGAGCGCGCCGGGCTTGAGCGTGACGATCGTGAAGTGGCCGGCCGGATCCGTGGCGCAGCGCCCGAAGCCGGTGAAGCCCTGGCCGAAGCGGCCGTCGGCATCGGCCTGCCAGGTCTCGACCAGCCCGTCGGACACCGGATCGCCGGCCCCGTCGGTGAGGACGCCGGAGATCCGGATCCCGTCCGGTGCCACGAGGTGCCCATCCGGCCAGGTCAGGCCGATGCTGAGGAACGGCCCGACGGTTTGGGACGGCGTCTCACTCATGCGGCTCCTCGAAGATCGACTGTTCGCGGCCACGCAGCACGATGTCGAACCGGTAGGCGAGCGCCCAGTCCGGGCGGGTCGCCTCCAGGTCGAACGTGGAGATCATCCGACGGCGCGCGGCCTCGTCCGGCACCGAGTTGAAGATCGGGTCCTGGGCGAACAGCGGGTCGTCGGGGAAGTACATCTGGGTCACGAGCCGCTGGGTGAACGCCTGCCCGAACAGCGAGAAGTGGATGTGGGCGGGGCGCCACGCGTTGGGGTGGTTCCCCCACGGGTAGGCGCCGGGCTTGATCGTCGTGAACGTGTAGTGGCCCGCCGGGTCGGTGAGGACGCGGCCGCCGCCGGTGAAGTTCGGGTCCAGCGGGGCGCGCCAGGTGTCGCGGGCGTGGGCGTAGCGGCCGGCCGCGTTGGCCTGCCAGACCTCGACGAGGGTGTCCGGCACCGCGCGCCCGTCGGAGTCCCGGACCTGCCCGAACACGACGATCCGCTGCCCGATCGGCTCGCCGGTGTGCTGGGTCGTGAGGTCGTGGTCGGACGGCCCGATCGGCCCGGTGATCAGCGGGCCGGTGACCTCGGTGAGGCGGTGTGCCACGACCACCGGCGCCTGGGACGGCGCCCGCAGCACGGTGCTCTTGTAGTCCGGGAACAGCAGCGGCGGGTGCGGGGAGGACCAGGTGGACGTCATCTACAGCGCCCCGTGGGCAAGGCCGACGTAGTTCTCGGCGAGGCTGGTGGCGGCGGCGCGACTCGACACCGTGTAGCGGAGCTGCGAGAGCTGCATCTGGTGCTGGAACGCGTCGTCGCCCTCGACGTTGTGCAACATCGACGTCATCCACCACGAGAAATGCTCCGCGCGCCAGACGCGGCGCAGGCAGGTGTCGGAGTAGCCGTCGATCCCGGCGTCGTCGCCGCGTTTCAGGTGGGCGTCCAGCGCGTCGGCCAGCACCCGGACGTCGGCGATCGCGAGGTTCATGCCCTTGGCCCCGGTCGGAGGGACGATGTGCGCGGCGTCGCCCGCGAGGAACAGCTTCCCGCGCCGCATCGGCGCGGTGACGAAGCTGCGCATGCCGGTGACGCTCTTCTCGATCAGCGGGCCCTCGTTGATCGCCGTGCCCAGCCGCACCTGCAGCTCGTCCCAGACCTGCGCCCCGGACCAGCGCTCCGCGTCGGTGTCGGGCGGTACCTGCAGGTAGAGGCGTGTCACCTGGGGGCTGCGCATCGAGTACAGCGCGAACCCGTGGGGGTGGTTGGCGTACACCAGCTCGTCGTGGATCGGCGCGGCCTCGGCCAGGATGCCGAGCCAGGCGAACGGGTACTGGCGGTCGTAGGTCTGCGCGGGGACCGCCGCGCGGCTGATGCCGTGGAACCCGTCGCAGCCGGCGATCACGTCGCAGTGCAGCTCCTCGCGTCGACCGTTCTCGGTGAACCCGATGACGGGGTCGGCGTCCAGGCCGTCGAGCGTGACGCCGGAGACCTCGAAGCGGACGTCGCCGCCGTCGCGCAGGCGGGCCGCGACGAGGTCCTTGACCACCTCCTGCTGTCCGTACACGACGATGCCCCGGCCGACGAGGTCGGCGAAGTCGATGCGGTGCTCGGCGTCGTCGAAACGCAGGGAGATGCCCTCGTGGGGCAGCCCGTCGCGGTCCATCCGCTCGCCGAGCCCGACGTCGCGCAGCAGCTCGACGGTCGGGTGCTCCAGCACGCCGGCCCGCACGCGGCGCTCGACGTACTCACGGCTGCGGGCCTCCAGCACGACCGAGTCGATGCCCTGGCGGGCCAGCAGGTGTGACAACAGCAACCCTGCTGGTCCCGCGCCCACGATTCCCACCTGGGTGCGCATGGGCTCCACCCTGAGGGATGTCGGCGTCCGCGCTCGACGGGCCTTCCGCGGAGCGGAAGGATGGACGGATGGGAGTGGCGTCGCGGTTGCTCGACGTGCTGGCCGCGTTCGACGGCACCGACCTCACCCTGACCGACATCGCCCGCCGCGCCCGCCTTCCCCTCACCACCGCGCATCGCCTCGTCGGCGAGCTGGCCGCGTGGGGGGCGCTCGAACGCGCCCAGGACGGGCGGTACCGGATCGGGCTGCGGCTGTGGGAGGTCGGCGCGCTGGCCCCGCGCGGGCTGGGGCTCCGCGAGCGGGCGATGCCGTTCCTGGAGGACCTCTACGAGGTGACCCGCCAGAACGTGCAGCTCGCGGTGCTCGACGGGCGGGATGCCGTGTACGTCGAAAGGCTCTCCGGACGCGGCGCGGTCAACGTGATCACGCGGGTGGGCGGGCGGCTGCCGCTGCACGCCACGGGGGTCGGGCTGGTGCTGCTGGCCCATGCGCCGCCGGATGTGCAGGAGGCGGTGCTGGCGGCGCCGCTGCTGCGGTTCACCGACCGGACGGTCTGCCGCCCCGACGAGCTGCGCCGCATGCTCGCCGAGGTCCGCCGCACCGGGGTCGCGGTCAGCGACGGGCAGATCGAGCTGGTCGCGCTGTCCGTCGCGGCGCCGGTGCGGGGGCCGCGCGGCGAGGTGGTGGCGGCGCTGTCGGTGGTGGTGCCGGCCGACGGTGGTGAGGCGCAGCTGTACGTCCCGGTGGTCCGGGCGGCGGCCCGGGGCATCTCGCGGGCGCTCGGCGGATGATCGGCGCAGGCCGCACGCCGGCGCCCCGCCGAGGGCCATCCCGTGCCGCTCACGCGGACCGCGCGCGTCGCCCACGAGCCGCACCGCTTGCGCTCACGTCGCTGCACCGACAACGATCACGCCGATGGACGTCGTGGAGTTCCGCCCCACCCCCGAGCAGTTCGCGTGGACCTTCGGCGGCGCCGCGCCGACGCACACGATCAAGCCCGGCACCGCGCTCAAGCTCTGGACCGAGGACGCGTTCTCCGGCCGGTTGCAGCGCGTCACCGACCTGCCGTCGCGGGTACTGGACATGACGGAGGTCAACCCGCAGACCGGCCCGTTCTTCGTCGAGGGCGCGGAGCCGGGGGACACGCTGGCCATCCACATCGTGGATCTGACGCCCGCGCGGGACTGGGCCGCGTCCACCACGATCCCCTTCTTCGGCGCGCTCACCGGCACCGACCGCACGGCGCTGCTGCAGGAGCCGCTGCCCGAGCGGACCTGGATCTACCAGCTCGACCGGGGCCGCGGCGTCATCCTGTACGAGGCCCGCAACCTCAGCCTGGAGCTGCCGATCGCGCCGATGCTGGGGACGGTCGGTGTCGCCCCGGCCGGGCGCGAGGTGCGCACGAGCCTGGTTCCCGACAAGTTCGGCGGCAACATGGACACCCCCGAGATGAAGGCCGGCACCACCTGCTTCCTCGGCGTCAACGTCCCCGGGGCGCTGTTCTCACTCGGTGACGGGCACTACCGGCAGGGCGAGGGCGAGAGCTGCGGCACGGCCGTCGAGGGCGCGATGGACGTCACGGTGATCGTGGACCTGGTCAAGGGACAGGCCCCGGAGTGGCCGCGGCTGGAACAGGACGACCACTACGCCGTCGTCGGGTCGTCGCGACCGCTGGAGGACGCGTGGCGGGCCAGCCAGGTCGGCATGATCACGTGGCTCGGCGAGCTCTACGGCCTCGACGCGCTCGACGCCTACCAGCTGCTCACCCAGATCAGCCTCAGCCCGCTCGCGAACGTCGTGGACGCGAACTACAGCGCGGTCACGAAGATCCAGAAGGCCCTGCTGCCGCCGGCCGACGCGTTCGGCGGCATGCACCGGCACCTGCGCTCGCTCTCGAAAGGACTCGTCTAATGGATCTCCAGCTCAGCGGGAAGGCCGCGCTGGTCACCGGCGGCACGAAGGGCATCGGACGGGCGGTCGTCGAGGCGCTGCTCGCGGAGGGCGCCCGGGTGGAGTTCTGCGCGCGGACCGCGGTGGACGTCGAGACGGCGGCGGCGGAGCTCGGCGAGAACGCCGTCGGCACCACGGTGGACGTCGGTGACGGCGACGCGCTGACGGCCTGGGTGGTGGCGGCGGCGGAGCGGCTCGGCGGCATCGACGTGGCCGTCGCCAACGTCAGCGCGCTCGCGATCGGCTCCGGCGAGGACAACTGGAGGGCGAGCTACGAGGTCGACCTCATGCACACCGTCCGGCTGTGTGAGGCCGCCGTGCCGCACCTGGAGGCGTCGAAGGGGGCGGTCGTGGCGGTGTCGTCGGTGTCCGGGCGCGAGATCGACTTCGCCAAGGACGCGTACGGGACCATGAAGGCCGCGGTCGTGCACTACATCGCCGGGCTCGCGTTCCAGCTCGCCCCGTCGGGGGCGCGCGCGAACTGCGTCTCCCCCGGCAACACCTACTTCCCCGGCGGCGTGTGGGCGGGCATCGAGGGCGGCAACCCCGAGCTGTTCTCGACCGCGCTCGGGCTGAACCCCACCGGCCGCATGGCGAAGGCGGAGGAGATCGCGTACGCCGTGACGATGCTGGCGAGCCCGCGGGCGTCGTTCATCACCGGCACGAACCTGGTGGTCGACGGGGCGCTCACGCGGGGGGTCCAGCTCTAGTGCGCGAGTTCCGGGTCGACGTCCCCGAGGCCCAGCTCGTCGACCTCCGGTCCCGCCTGGCGCGCACCCGCTGGCCGGAGGCGTCCACTGTGGATGGCTGGACGCAGGGCGTGCCGCTCGACTACGCGCAGGAACTCTGCGCGTACTGGGCCGACGGCTACGACTGGCGCCGCTGCGAGGCCGAGCTCAACGCGCTGCCCCAGTTCGTCACCGGGCTGGACGGCGGCGGGGACGACACGCTCGACGTCCACTTCCTGCACGTCCGCTCGTCCCGCACGGACGCGATGCCGCTGCTGCTGACCCACGGCTGGCCCGGCTCGGTCGTCGAGTTCCTGGACGTCGTCGCGCCGCTGGCCGAGACGTTCCACGTCATCGCGCCGTCGCTGCCCGGGTACGGGTTCAGCGCGAAGCCGTCGGTGTCGGGGTGGGGTGTCGAGCGGATCGCGACGGCGTGGGCGCAGCTGATGGACCGGCTCGGCTACGACCGCTGGGTCGCCGCGGGAGGCGACTGGGGCTCGGTGATCACCAGCGCCCTCGGCACGGCGGCGCCGGACGGGCTCCTGGGCATCCACCTGACCATGCCCGTCGCGCCGCGTCCTCCCGACGGCACGGTGCCACCGCTGACGGCGGCCGAGCAGGCCGGAGTCGCCGAGCTGGCCACGTTCCGCACCGCGCGCAGCGGCTACTCCGCCGAGCAGTCCACCCGCCCGCAGACGATCGGGTACGGGCTGCTCGACTCGCCGTCGGCGCAGTGCACGTGGATCGTCGAGAAGTTCTGGGACTGGACCGACTGCGCGGGCCACCCCGAGAACGTGATCACGCGCGACCGGCTGCTGGACAACGTGATGCTCTACTGGCTGCCGGGCAACGGCGCGTCGTCGGCGCGGTTGTACTGGGAGAGCTTCGGCAACCGGCGCCGGACCGACGAGGTGACGGTGCCCACGGGCGTGACGCTGTTCCCGCACGAGCTCTACCGCCTGCCCCGCAGCTGGATCGAGCAGCGCTACACCGACCTGCGCCACTTCACCGAGCAGAAGACCGGCGGCCACTTCGCGAGCATGGAGCAGCCCGAGGTCTACGTGTCCGAGCTCCGCGCCTTCTTCGGCACCCTGGCCTGACCCGGCCCCCACCCCGCGAGTCGGGCCCCCGGCGCGCGCGAGTTGCGCGAACCTGGGGCTCAGTCGAAGGCCAGTACCGACGCCGTGAAGCCGTGGAGGTGGTTCCGGCCGCCCACCGGACCGATCTCCCCGGCCGCGAAGAAGCCGGCGACGCCGTCGGCACCGAGGGCGGCGCGGACCGTCCGGACGTCGTGGTCGGCGCTGTCGAACATCGTGGTCCCGCGGCCGTTGCACGAGAACAGCAGCGCCCCGCGGGCCGGGCGTTCGGCACCGCCCAGCAGCTCGGTCAGGTCCTCCCCCGCCGCCGCGGCGTCGCGCACCTGGAAGCGCACCGTCTGCCCGACCTCGACGACGTCGCCGACGGCCACGGCGCCGGTCTCCTCGTCGGCGCCCACGACGCCGCGGATGAGGAAGTCCCCCCGCCCGTGCTCCTCGGCGTACTCGTCCATCGCGATGCCGATGTGCAGTCCGCGGGCGGCCAGCTCCTGTTCCGCGGGCGGCAGCGCCGTGACGATCTCCACGAGGCGGGTGTAGGCGGGGGTGCCGGCCAGCTCCATGATCACGTTGCGGTCGGCCCTCGTGACGGTCATCGGCGGGCCGATGGGTCGGCAGCCCTGGCTGACGACGGCCCGCGCGCCGACCTCCCCGCCGAGCACGAACCCCACGCCACCGCGCGGGACGACCTCGCCGTCGACGAACAACCGGTTGGCGCCGGGACCGGCCCCGGCGCCGGCCAGCCCGCCGACCAGCGGGAACCCGGGCATCAGCACGTTGCTCTGCTCCAGGAACCCGCCGACGGGGAACGAGTAGGGGTCCACCAGCATCGCGGCCACCCGGTCGTCGGAGCGCAGCTGCGGCAGCCCGGTGACCGTGACGCCGTCGTCGCTGCGGGCGACGCCGAGCCGGTAGGTGCTGATCCGGGTGCCGGGCAGCGTGGCGGCCCAGACCGACACGGCCGGCCCGTGCTCCTGGCCGCGGCCGTCGCCGATCACGCCTCCCGCGGTGGCCCCGACGGTGGTGCCCGCCCCGGCGAGGGCCATGGCCCTGCTCCCGGCGGCCGCCGCCTGGTCCGGGTCGTGGTGCGGGCCGGGCGCGACGAACACGCACACCAGGTCGGGGGTGGCGCCGTCGAGGCCCGCGAGGGCCTGCGCGACGGCGACCTCCGCCGCGCCCTCCAGATCGGGCCCGACGGCGAGGCCGTCACCGAAACGCCGTTCCCACTCCATCGCTCCATCGTGACAGGGACACCGCTCCGGTGCGCACCGTCGTCGTGAAACCGAACACCGCCGTGGGACGCACCCCGCGCACGGGCCGCCTCAGCCGCGTGACAGCCCGCCGGAGGCACGCAGGAGCAGGTGCATCGCCAGGTCGGCGGAGCGTTCGCGGATGTCGGCGCGGCTGCCGGGCATCCTCGGGTCGCGGGCCAGCACCTGTCCGTCGCCCGTCGTCACGCAGAAGCAGACGTAGCCCACCGGCTTGGCCTCCGTGCCGCCGCCGGGGCCCGCGACACCGGTGATCCCGACGCCGATGTCGGCGCCGAACCGCGCGCGGGCCCCGTCGGCCAGCGCGCGGGCCACCTCCGGTGAGACGGCCCCGTGTGCCGCGATCATCTCGGCCGGCACGCCCAGCAGCGCCGTCTTCGCCGCGTTGGAGTAGGCCACCACCCCACCCGCGACGTAGGCGCTGGACCCGGCCCGGTCCACCAGCCGCGACGCCACCATGCCGCCGGTGCACGACTCGCCGGTCGCCACCGTCGCGCCCCGGGCCAGCAGGGCGCGTGCCAGCAGCTCGTCGGTGGTGCTGCCGTCCGCGCTGACCAGGTGCTTCGCGTGCCGTGCCGCCAGCTCGGCGTGCAGCTCGAAGGCGACGTCCTCGGCGCCGGGCAGCGGCCGGATGTCGACCTCCAGTTCCGAGCGGCGCAGGCACGTCGTCACCTCGACGCCCGACAGGTCGCGCGACGCGCCGATCTCGCGCAGCGTCGCCGCGATCTCCGACTCGGGGAACCCGAAGAACCGCAGCTCCCGCGATGCCGCAGCGGGCACACCGGTGAGCAGGTCACGCACCGGAGCGGCGGCCAGCGCGGCCGGCCACATCCCCTGCAGCTCGCGCGGCGGACCGGGCAGCACCACCACGAGCGGCCCGTCCGGGCAGGACACGACCAGCCCCGGCGCCGTGCCCACCGGCATCAGCGCCACGGCCCCGCGCGGCACCATCGCCTGCTTGCGGTTGGCCTCCTCGAGCGCGGGCCCGTCGAAGCCCGTCCGCCGCGCCCAGCCCGCCAGTATCCCGGCGATGTGCTCGCGCATGGGCTCGTCGAGGACGAGGTCGACCCCGGCGAAGGACGCCACCACCTCGGCGGTGAGGTCGTCGGCCGTCGGCCCCAGCCCCCCGCTCGTGACGACCAGGGCCGCTCCCGCGTCGGCGACGAAGCTCAGCGCCGCGGTGAGATCGTCGGGCCGGTCGCCGACCACGAGCAGGTGCGCCACCTCGAAGCCCAACCGGCCCAGCTCCGTCGCCAGGAACGGCCCGTTGCGGTCGGAGATCACGCCCGTGAGCAGCTCGCTGCCGGTGACGACGACGGCGGCGCGGGGCCGCGCTGCAGAGTCCATGCCCCCGACCCTATGCCGGATCGAGATCCCGTTCCGCCGCCGTGATCGCGGCCGTCACCGACTCGTCGCCGATCCGCACGGCCGCCGCGATCGGCCCGGCGTCGATGCACAGCGCTCCGACCTCCGCCGAGCGCGACGGGCCGATCGCCATCAGGTGGCCGGGGCCCCGGTCGGGGTGCGCCGCGTCGGTGACGATCCGCAGGTCGGTGCCGTACCGCCGCGAGCCCTGGGCCACCGAGCCCAGCCCGGGGATGACGCGGTCGAGCGTGCGCGCCCACAGCGACAGGCCGGCGTCGGCGTCGGGGTGGATGTCGTCGTTGCCGCGGCACAGCATCACCAGGACGTGGGTGGCGCCGCCGCGCAGCGCACGGGCCATGGCCAGCGGCTCGCCGACCGAGCCGTCCACCCACCGCCGCCCCCCGTACGCGACGGGCGGCCCGGCCAGCAGCGGGATCGACGCGCTGGCCTGCAGCGCGCACCGCCACTCGGGGACGGTGCCCATTCCGGTGAGCTCGTGCGCGGACAGGTCGGCGGCATCGGTGGCGACGACGCGCAGCGGGGCGGACGTACGCCCGAGCGCGGTCCAGTCCAGCGGCTTGCGCACGCGCAGCACCTCGTCGAGCAGGTGGTCGAGCCGCACGACCGGACGCCGCGTGCCCAGCCGTCGCATGCTGATGAACACGTCGGTGCAGAGGTCCTGGTGGAAGCAGGCGGCGCACTCGGCGGCGCTGCCGGTGAGGAACGCCGCCGCGCTGATCGCGCCGGACGACGAGCCGTAGACCTCGTCGAACCCGGGACGCAGCCCGGCCCGGTCGAGCGCCTCCAGCATGCCCGCGACGTAGGAGCCGCGCATCCCGCCCCCGCCGATCACCAACGCGACGCGGTGCGCGTCCCGGCGGGTCCCGGGCGTGGAGCCGGCGTCGCGCCGGTCCAGCAGGACCCGCAGGACGTCCTGGTCACCGTGCACGAACGGGAGGGACGTCGGCGGTTCCACGAACGAAGGGTACGGGGGCCGACCCGCGCCGGACAGGGTCGGCGCTCCGGCGGCAGCGGACCACGATCAGCCGGCCGTCCCCCGTGCGGCCGACCGGGAGCGGCCTGCTGCCCCCGGTCGCCACCTTCGCCCGGGCGTCGGGCCGACCTCGCGCTCCGCCGAGCGGGCTAGGACACCGCGAGGAGGCTGCGCCGCCAGCGGGCGAGCAGGCGCACCACGGGGTGCACCGGGCTCACGTCGGTGACGCGGCCGGTGCGGATGTCCTCGATCAGCAGGTCGTCGGCGTGGATCTGTACCTGCTCGGCCGAGGCGCGCTGGCGCGGGATGGCGATGACGTTCGTGCGGGTGCCGTCCGCTGCAGGGTCCATGTCTGGGTATCGCCGCTCCACCCGTGGATCATGCAGCGCAAGTGAGTGAGATCGTCCTCATTCGGGTGAAGATCCGCCTACAGCAGGTGATATGGCGGAACACGCCCCATCTCCAGGCAGGATCGACTCCCTCGGTGCCGGTGCGACGGATCGGTCGCGCCGGCACCGAATGCGCGGATCATGGGGGGCCGAGCAGCCCGGGGTTCGTGGCCAGCTCCAGCAGCCGCGCCCGGGGGTCGGCCAGCAGGCGGCGCGCCCGCGCGTCCAGCAGGCCCATCGTGCAGGAGATCTCCGCAGCCGGCTCGCCGTCGGCCACCCTGCGCAGCGTGTGCTGCATGCCGAACGTCCGGCCCGCCCCGAACGACAGCCGGGAGTCGATCTCCACCTCGTCGGCGTAGCGCAGCTCGCGCAGGAAGCGGCAGGTCGTCTCCAGCAGCACGATGCCCATGCCGTGTTCCACCAGCCGGAACATCGAGCAGCCCGCCGCGCTCAGGTGCTCGGTGCGGGCGTGCTCGGCGTAGCGGTGGTAGTTGGCGTGGTTGACGTGCCCGTTCACGTCGACCTCGTAGCTCCGGACGCCGACGCGCACCGCGAAGTGATCAGCCATTCCGGCAGGATCTCCGGCATGGACGAGGCGACGCAACCGGTGCGGGCGGTGATCCACGCTGGTGACGGTGTACGTCGACCCGGCCACCGGTCGGCCGCAGGCCTGGCCGGACGGCCTGCGCGCCGCGCTGGGCGGATGACCGCCGGGGGTCGTGTTGTGCACGTCCGGCCCGTCGCCGTAGGGTTCCGCGGGGCCGGTTGAGCACACAGTCCGCGCCACGAGTCCGCGACGTCCCTCGAGGAGCCGGTGCGCAGAATGAACGCCGATCCGCCCGCCGACACGGGTACTGCAGACAGCATGGATGTCTGCGAGATCATCCGGTTCGATGTGGTCGACCACGGGCCCGATGTGCGGGTCCTGCACGTCGTCGGCGAGCTCGACACGTTGACCGCCCCGCTCCTGCAGGTACGGCTGCTCGAACAACAGGCGCAGGTGGGGCACGTGGTGCTCGATCTCTCCGACGTCACGTTCCTCGGCTCGGCCGGGCTGGCCGTGCTGGTCGGGGCCAAGGACGACGCCGACAGCCGCGGTTGCCAGCTGCAGGTCGTGCCGGGCTCCCGCATCGTGAAGCGCGCACTGGAAGCCACGGGCCTGCTGCAGCTGTTCGCCGTGGCCGACGACGTGTCGGGCGCCCTGGAGGCCGCCCGCTGAACCGGCCCGTGGAGGCGTAAGGGTGCCTGGTGGCCCCCGCGGTCTTCAAAACCGACGTGGCCGAGCATCTCGGCCAGGCGGGTTCGATTCCCGTCCGCCTCCGCCACCCGCGAGTCGGCACGTTCCCGTACGCGAGTTTGCGCGTTCCCGGAACCGTCGGTTCGCGCACGACATCGTGCCGACTCGCGGGGAGTGGCGGGCTACCGGTCCCGGCGGGTCGGGCGCGGGCCCGGCCCGATCGGTGCCAAGCTGGACCGATGGCCGGTCCCGACCTCACCGCGCTCGGCGCCACCGAGATCGTCGCGCGCGTGCGCGACGGCCTCAGCAGTGCCGTCGACGTCGCCCGCGCCCACCTGGAGCGCATCGCGGAGCGCGACGGCGCCATCGGCGCGTTCGAGGCCCACGATCCGGTGCGCGTCCTCGCGGAGGCCGGGGGCGTCGACACCCGGCCCGACCGTTTCGCGTTGCCGCTCGCCGGCGTGCCCGTGGCGATCAAGGACTGCGTCGACGTCGCGGGTTACCCGACGCGGCACGGCTCGGCGGCGACGTCCGTCGAACCGGCCCGCCGGGACGACGAGCTGGTCAAGCGGTTGCGGGCGGCGGGGGCCGTCGTGATCGGGAAGACCCGGATGCCCGAGCTGGCCGTGTGGGGCTTCACGCACTCCGCGCTCGGCGTCACGCGCAACCCGCTCGACGAGTCGCGCGATCCGGGCGGCTCCAGCGGCGGGAGTGCCGCGGCCGTGGCGGCGGGGATGGCCGCGCTCGCACTCGGCACCGACGGCGGTGGTTCCCTCCGCATCCCCGCGGCGTACTGCGGGCTCGTCGGCCTCAAGCCCGGCAACGGACCGGTGCCGCTGCCCGGCGGCGCCGAGGAGCACTGGTGCGGCCTGTCGGCGGCCGGCCCGCTGGCCCGGACAGCAGGCGACGCCGCGCTGATGTTCGCTGTCCTCTCCGGGCAGCCGTGCGATCTCGACGTGCCGCGACCGGCCCGGATCGCGCTGTCGACGCGCAACCCGTCACCGATCGGACGGCTGCACCCCGACCACCGGGCCGCCGCCGTCGGGGCGGCCGCGCGGCTGCGCGCCGGGCCCGGTGGGGCCGTGGTCACCCTGGCCGACCCGCCCTACCCGCGCGGCCTGGCGTCGCAGTGGACGCGGCGCTGGCACGCCGGGGTCGCCGCCGATCTCGCGGCGCTCGACCTGGACCCGGCCCACCTCGACCGCCGCACCGCTGTGATCGCCCGCAAGGGCAGGCGGCAGCTGCTGCGCCCGCGCCCGTCCACGGCGGCCCGATGGCGCCACCGCATGATCGCCTGGCTCGACGACGGCGGTTACGACATGCTCCTGCTCCCTGCTGTGGCCGGGCCACCGCTGCGCGCTGGATCAATGACGGCCCGCCGCTACCTCACGACCCTGGCCGTCTCCGCCGCGCGGATCCCGTACACGCAGGCCTGGAACCTGGCGGGCCTGCCGGCCGTCGTCGCTCCGGTGCTGGTCGGCGGGCGTCCGGTGGGCGTGCAGCTGGTGGGGCGCCCGGGCTCGGAGGCCACCCTGCTGGCCACGGCGGCCCGTCTGGAGCAGCGGGTGGTGCCGGTGGCCGGCGCCGCCCCGCGGCGCTCCTACGCCTGAGACCCCTACTTCTGGCGGCGCCACGGGCCGGTGATGGCGAACATGTAGCCGGGCTCCTGGATGTTGGCGAAGAGGGTCCTCCCGTCCGGTGAGTACACCGGACCGGTGAACTCGACGTTCTTCGTCGCGTCCTGGAAGTCGTTGCGTGCCACCGGGAACGTCGCGCCGCTCGCGGTCGCGCCGACGAGGTGCTGGATGCCCTCGCCGTCCTCGGCGAGGATCACGCCGCCGTACGGGGAGACGGTGATGTTGTCCGGGCCGTCGAACGCGCCGTCCACATCGGGGTTCGGGTTCTTGCCGAACAGCAGCTTCAGCGTCAGCGTGGAGCGCTTCGGGTCGTAGAACCAGATCTGGCCGTCGTGCACCTTCGCGACGCCGGGGTTGTCGGCCTCGCGTGAGAAGCTCGACACGATGTAGGCGCCGTCGCCGTCCCACCAGGCGCCCTCGAGCTTCTTCGAACGGGTGATGGCGGTCTCGGCGAACTGCTTGCGTGTCGAGGTGGTGCGCGCGTCCCGGTCGGGCACGGGCACCCATTCGATCCGGTAGACGGTTCCGGGCGCGGTGGCGAGCGACAGGTCGGCCACATGCCTGCCCGCACGGTCGAACGCCTTCATCGCGGCCAGCACACCGTCGGTCGGCCCGAGCCTGCGCAGCGCGCCCTTGCCGGGCCGGTAGCCCCTCGGGGGTGCCCAGCGGTAGAGCAGGCCGGTGGGGGTGGAGGCGTCCTCGGTGAGGTAGATGTCGCCGCGTCGCGGGTCGACCGCGACGGCCTCGTGCGCGTACCGGCCCAGCGCCCTGATCGGCTGCGGGTCCCGGTTCGCGCGCGAGTCGGACGGGTCGACCTCGAAGACGTAGCCGTGGTCGGTCTGGAAGGGCGCCACGGCGAGCTGCTCGGTCTCCTCGCACGTCAGCCACGTGCCCCAGGGCGTGACGCCGCCCGCACAGTTGGTGCTGGTCCCGGCCAGGCCGACGTACTCGTTCACGCGCCCGCCGTCCCGGTCCACCTCCACCACGGTGCAACCGCCTGCGGCCCCCGGGTCGTAGGTCAGGCCGTCGAGGTGCGGGACGGGCAGGGTGGTGCCGAACGGCTCGCGGATCTCGTGGTTGTTCACCAGCACCGTGCCGCCGCGCCTGCTCCGGAACGTGCCGGTGCCGTCGTGGTTGCGCGGGGTGAACTCGCCGGACTCCAGCCGCGTCACACCGGCGTGGGTGACGATCGAGTACCGGAAGCCCCGGGGCAGCGCGAGCCGGCCCGCGGGATCGGCGACCAGTGGCCCGTACCCGGCAGGGGCCGGGCCCGGCCTGCCCGGCGCCGCGGACGCCTCCGGCGTGGTCAGCAGCATCTCGGTGCTGCCGATCAGCAGCACTCCCGCGCCCGCGACGGCGCTGCGCTGGAGGAGGTCCCGGCGGGACAGTCCGTCATTCATGCAAGGTCTCCCTGAACGTGCACGGCCGGTCGGTCCACCCGACCGGGTGGTGGCCGTGAGGGAGCATTCCGGACAGATGCGACGAGAAGGTGAACACGCGACGTACGCGCGCACGCCTGATCCCGACGAACGCAGGCGACGACGGCGCTGCTCATCGGGCCGCACCGCGGCGCGGCCGGGCGGCGCCTCAGCGGAGGCGGATCGTCCCCGAGCCGCGGTGCACCTCGCCGATCACGGCGGCGCCGCCGCCCAGGATCGCCACCGCCTCGGCCGCACGCTCGGGCGCCGCTCCGAAAAGGAGGCCACCCGAGGTCTGGGCGTCGGCCAGGAGCAGCGCGTCCAGCTCGGAGAACGCGCCCGTCTCGACGCCGTCCGCGACGAAGGCCCGGTTGCGCTGCGTGCCGCCCGGGATGACACCGGCTTCGGCGAGCGCGCGGACACCGTCCAGGAACGGGACGGCGGCCACGTCGATCTCGGCGTCGACCCCTGATGCCCGCGCCATCTTCGACAGGTGTCCGAGCAGGCCGAACCCCGTGACGTCCGTGCAGCCGGTGGCCCCCGCCGCCACCGCGGCCCGTGAGGCGGGTCCGTTGCTGGCCGTCATCGACGCGACGGCGGCCACGACCAGCGACGGCGGTGCCGCGCCGCGTTTGATCGCGGTGGTCGCGACGCCGATGCCCAGTGCCTTGGTGAGCACGAGCACGTCACCGTCACGGAGGCCGGTGTTGGTGAGGATCCGGTCGGGATGCACCTCGCCGACGACCGCGAGGCCGTACTTGGGCTCCGGATCGTCGATCGTGTGCCCGCCGACGACGGCGAACCCGCTCTCCGCGCCGATCTCGGCCCCTCCCGCGAGCACCTCGGCGAGCATCGACGGCGGCAGCTCGGTGCTCGGCCACGCCACGATGTTGAGCGCGAACAGCGGCCGCCCACCCATGGCCCAGACGTCGGACACGGCGTTCTGTGCGGCGATGCGGCCCCAGGTGCGCGGGTCGTCGACGACCGGGGTGAAGAAGTCGGTGGTGGCCACGAGCGCACGGTCGGCGTCGAGGCGCCAGACGGCCGCGTCGTCACCGGTCTCGGTGCCGACGAGCAGGTCCGGGTGTGACGGCGGCTTCAGCATCCCCATCACCTCGGCGAGCAGCGAGGGCGACATCTTGCACCCGCAGCCCGCTCCGTGGCTGAACTGCGTCAGGGTCCGGGCTGCGCTCACGGGACCGACCCTACGACGGCGCCGGACGTAGGGTGCACCCGTGACCACGGTCGACCCCCGCCGGACGGTGCCGCGCACCGACGCGGTTCTCGCCGAGCCCCGCATCGCCGCGGCCGCGCAGCGGCTCGGTCGGGAGCGCGTCAAGGCCGCCGTCAGCGACGCCCAGCAGCGGGTCCGCGCGGGTGAGCTCGACCCCGGCGCGGTCACCGACGCCGCGCTCGCCGCCCTGCCCGCCACGTCGACGGCGCTGCGGCCGGTCCTCAACGCCACCGGCGTGCTGCTGCACACCAACCTCGGCCGCGCCCCGCTCTCGGCCGCCGCCCGCGAGGCGCTGGACCTGGCCGCGGGCACCTGCGACGTCGAGCTGGACCTGGCCACCGGCGGGCGCGGCCCCCGTGGAGCCGGGGCGATCGGCGCGCTGCTCGAGGCGGTGCCCGCGGCGGGCGGGGCCCTGCTGGTGAACAACGGGGCGGCCGCGATCGCGCTCGTCGCCATGACCCTGGCCGTGGGCCGGGAGATGGTGATCGCCCGCGGCGAGCTGGTCGAGATCGGCGACGGTTTCCGCATCCCCCAGCTGCTGGAGGCGACGGGCGCCCGGCTGCGCGAGGTCGGCACCACCAACCGCGTCACCCGTGCCGACTACGCCGGCGCGATCGGCGAGGACACCGCGCTGATCCTCAAGATCCATCCGTCGAACTTCGTGGTGCAGGGCTTCACCCGCTCCTGCGCGGTCGACGAGCTGGTGGGGCTGGGCGTGCCCGTGGTGGCCGACATCGGGTCCGGCCTGCTCGCACCCCACCCGCTGCTGCCCGACGAGCCGGACGCCGCCACCGCGCTCGCGCAGGGGGCCACGATCGTCACGGCGTCCGGCGACAAGCTGCTCGGCGGCCCGCAGGCCGGGCTGGTGCTGGGCGCGCCCGGCGAGGGGGCCGAGCTGGTGCAGCGCGTCCGCCGCCACCCCCTGGCCAGGGCGATGCGCGTGGACAAGCTGACGCTGGCCGCGTTCGAGGCCACCCTGCGCGGGCCGGTGCCGCCCACCCGCCGGGCGCTCGACACCGACGTCACCGTGCTGCGGGCCCGCGCCGAACGCCTGGCGGCGCTGCTGGGCGCGGACGCCGTCGACTCCGACTCGGCGGTGGGCGGCGGCGGTGCCCCCGGCGTGACGCTGCCCAGCGCCGCCGTCGCGCTCCCGGAGTGGTTCGCCGCAGCGCTGCGGGCCGGCGACCCGGCCGTACTGGGCCGCATCGAGCACGGCCGCTGCCTGCTCGACCTCCGTGCGGTGCCGCCGGAGAGCGACGACGCGCTGGCCGCCGCCGTGCGTGCCGCCGGAGCCGGTCGTGCGTGAGAAACGTCGCCAGGACGACGTCTACCGCGCACGGGCGCGGTAGCGCATGTTCGTCGTCGCCACCGCCGGGCACGTCGACCACGGCAAGTCGACGCTGGTCCGCGCGCTCACCGGCATGGAGCCCGACCGGTGGGCCGAGGAGCGCCGACGCGGCATGACCATCGACCTCGGGTTCGCCTGGACCAGGCTCGCGGGGGGCGACACCGTCGCGTTCGTCGACGTGCCCGGCCACGAACGGTTCGTCACGACGATGCTGGCCGGGGTCGGGCCGGTGCCCGCGGTGCTGCTCGTGGTCGCGGCCGACGAGGGCTGGATGCCCCAGTCCGGTGAGCACGTGGACGCGCTGGTCGCCCTCGGGGTCCGCCACGGGCTGCTGGCGATCACCCGCAGCGACCTGATGGAGCCCGAGCTCGCGCTCGCCGACGCCCGCGACCACCTGAGCGGGACCCCCTTGGCCGACATGCCGGCCGTCTGCGTCTCGGCGGTCACCGGCGCCGGGATGGACGGGCTGCGCGCCGCCCTCGGCGATCTCACCGCCACCGTCGGGGCGCCCGACCCGGCGGCCGATGTGCGGCTGTGGGTCGACCGGGCGTTCACCATCCGCGGCGCAGGCACCGTCGTCACCGGCACCCTCGGGGCGGGACGGCTGCGCGTCGACGACGAGCTGGAGCTGGCCACGGCCGCCGGCACGCGGCGCGTCGGCGTGCGGGCGCTGCAGAGCCTCGGCGCCGCCGTCGAGGAGGCCCGCGGGGTCTCGCGGGTGGCGGTCAACCTCCGCGGGGTGCCGCTGGAGGCGGTCGGGCGCGGCGACGTCCTGCTCGCGCCCGGGGCCTGGCTGACCACCGACGAGCTCGACGTCCGCCTGCACGGCGTCCGGGACGTGGTGCCGGACCCGGCGGCGCTGCCCGCCCAGCTGAGCCTGCACGTCGGCGCGGCGGCGGTGGGCGCCCGCGTCCGGCCGCTGGGGGCGGACACCGTCCGGTTGCGGCTGGACCGGCGCGTGCCACTGCGGATCGGTGACCGGGCGGTGCTCCGCGATCCGGGGCGGCGCCAGGTCGCGGCCGGCCTCACCGTCCTCGACATCCGACCGCCGGCCCTGCGCCGCCGCGGCGCGGGGGCCCGGCGCGCGGAGGTGCTCGCGACCATGGACGGCGTGCCGTCGGCGGCGGGTGAGCTGGCCCGCCGCGGCGTCGCCCGCCGGGCCGAGCTCGTGGCGATGGGCGTGCCCGACGCCGGTCCGGCCGGGCCGGGCGCGGGCGGCTGGCTGCTCCACGCACCGCGGGCACTCGAGCTGGCGGTGGCGCTGGCCGCGGCCGTCGCCGCGCACGACGAGGCCGACCCGCTCGACCCCGGACTGCCCGTCGAGGCCGCGCGACGGGCGCTGGGGCTGCCCGAGCCACGGCTCGTCGACGCCGTGCTCCGCCACGCCGACGAGGCGGGCGCCCCTCCGGGGCTGGTGTTGCGCGACGGGCGGGTCGCGCGGTCGGCGGTCGCCGCGCTCCCGGCCCCCGTCCGGGCGGCGATGGACGCGCTGCGGGCGGACCTGGAGCGCCGCCCGTTCGCCGCACCCGAGACGGCCCGGCTCGTCGAGCTCGGGCTCGGCCCCCGGCAGTTGGCGTCGCTGGTGCGGGCCGGGGAGCTGCTGCGCATCGCCGACGGGGTGGTGCTGCTGCCCGGCGCGGGCGACCGGGCCGTGGAGGTGCTCGGCGGCCTCGGCCCGGAGTTCACCCTCAGTGCCGCGCGGCAGGCGCTCGACACCTCGCGCCGGGTAGCCGTCCCGTTACTGGAGATGCTCGCCCGTGCCGGGCGCACCGTGCGCACCCCCGAGGGCGGGCACCGGCTCGCCCGACCCTGAGTGGCACGGAGCGCTCGTGGGCTCTACGGTGCACGCGATGTCTGACACGCGAGAGAACCCCGCCTTCGATCCGCCGCCGGTGCCCCGCGGCGGTGAGGCCGACGACCAGATCACGCTCGCCGTCAGCGCCCCCGCGGAGAAGCAGGCACTGATCGAGGTCGGCGGCGAGGTCGACATGGTCACCTCGCCCCAGCTGCGCTCCTCGGTGCTCGACCAGTTCGCGGCAGGCACCGAGCTCGTCGTGCTCGATCTGGACGAGGTGACATTCCTCGGGACGAGCGGCCTCGCCGTGCTCATCGAGGTGCGCGAGGCGGCCCACTCAGCCGGCCGGGAGCTCCGCATCGTCTGCACGGCACGGCGGGTGCTCCGCCCGCTGACCATCGCGGGCCTCATCCCCCTCTTCGACATCCACGAGACGACGGCCGAAGCCCTCGCCGCGACGTGATGTAGGTCACACGGCGTTTGGGTCTGTCACCTCCCGGGAAGAAGCTCCTCGGTCGCCCGGTTCGCCGGGCATGAGCGAAGAGGTGACGATGAGCGACGTATCCCGGCTCCCCGGTCCGATGGACTTCGCCTGGCAGTGGCAGCGCCTCGGTTCGTGTCGCGGCATGGACAGCGGCGTGTTCTTCCACCCGGACGGCGAGCGCAACCCGTCCCGCGCCCGCCGCACCGCTCAGGCCAAGCAGGTCTGCGGCCGTTGCCCCGTGGTCGAGCAGTGCCGCGAGTTCGCGCTGCAGACCCGCGAGCCGTTCGGCGTGTGGGGCGGCCTGGCCGAGACCGAGCGCCGCGTCATCCTGGAGAAGCGCGGGATCGCGATCGCGAGCTGATTCAGCTCCGATCGACGATCGAGAGCTCCAGGCACCGGTAGCGGAGCAGCGGGAGCCCGTACACCTGCGCGATGCGCTGGGCGGCGCGGCCGGCGGCGGCGCGGCCCGGGTCGCCCGGTGCGACCGCCGGGCCCAGGCAGTAGACGCCCGGCTCGGGATCGAACCCGACGAGCTCGCTCATGGCCGCGACCAGATCCGCCTCCGCGCCGCCGACCTGCGGCGCGGCGAGGCCCAGGCGGTGCAGCTGGAGGTCGCGGAGCCCCAGTTCGGCCACCCGGCCGTGGAGGTCGTCCGGAACGTCGTCGGCGATCTCGTCGTCCTCGACCACCGTCGACAAGTCCAGAGCGCACACGGAGCCGGGCCGTTCGGGCAGATCGTCGGCCGCCACGAGGACGTCGGTCTCGGCGAAGCCCTCCAGGAGGCGGGCCAGATCGGACTCGGGCCGCAGCAGCTCCATCGCGCTGACGGCGACCGCCACAGCGCGCCGGTGGCCCACGAGGCCGACGAGCGGTTCGGGTGCGGCCGTCGCGGCCGATGAGAGGCGGGGAACGTCCGGAACCGCGACCATCGAGAACGTCTCCTTCGACGCGCCTGCGTCTCCGGCGGAGACCCAGGACTTCGACGCCGAGTGAACAGTTGCGCACGACAGAAATCCAGCACCCGCTGCTTACGGAAGCCGAACGGCGGCCCAGCGTCCGTGAGTGGCGCTCATGTGAGCGAACGGCGCAGGCCGACCACGACGCAGGTGACGGCACCGCTAAGGTCGGACGCGACATGGTTGAGCCACCAGCCATCCGATCGCTGCGTACCGGCGACCTGGCTGCCCCCGCCGGACCGTCGCTCGGAAAGAAGCCGGAGGCGCTCGTGCTCGACTCCCACCCGCCGCTGCAGACCTCCATCGCGCGGCTCACCGGCGGTGCCGCGGTGCTCGCCGTCGTCGGCGAGATCGACACCCTCACGGCGCCTCCGCTCGAACAGGCCCTGCGGGAACTGCTCGACGACACCGGGGCGGACGTGCTGGTGATCGATCTCACCGGCGTCACGTTCCTGGCGTCGAGCGGGCTCGCCGCCCTCATCCAGGGCGCCCACCGAGCCGCCGACCGGAACGTGACGCTGCGCCTCGTGCCCGGATCGCGGGCGGTGCGGCGACCGCTGGAGGTCACCGGGTCCGACCAGCTCTTCGACATGTACGAGGATGTGCATTCAGCCGTCGGTTGAGCGGGCGCCCTCGCGGGTAGCACGATGACGACCACGACCGGAAGAACCACCCGAAGGAGAACGACAGCGTGTCCGACCTGGGCTTCCCCCCAACCGCCGAGACCCTCGACGGGGTGTCCACCGTGGAGGTCCGGACCTCGGCGAGCGCCGCGCTGATCCCCACGATCCGTGCCGTCGCCTCCGATCTGGCCGCCCGCGCGGATTTCGACCTCGATGCCATCTCCGACCTGCGGATGGCCGTGGACGAGGCCTGCGCCACGTTGGTGGACGTCGCCGCGCCGAAGTCGATGCTGCGCTGCACGTTCCTGGTGCAGGCGGAGCACATCGAGGTGCAGGCCGAGGTGCTCGCGGGCCAGGCCGACGCCGCCGTCTCCACCGACACGTTCGGTTGGCGGGTGCTCCAGACCCTCGCCGACGACGTGCAGGCGCTGCGCGCACCGGGCACCGCCGAGATCGGCCCGACGGTGGGGATCCGGTTGCACAAGCACGCCGGCGAACCATCCCGGTGACCCAGGGCGATCCCGAGTACGGCCACCTGTCACCGCTGCTCGAGCAATACTCCGCGCTGGCTCCCGACGACCCCCGACGGGAGGCGTTGCGCGACGAGCTCGTCACCGGCTTCCTGCCCGTCGCGCAGCACATCGCCCGGCGGTTCAACAACCGCGGGGAGCCGCTCGACGATCTCGTGCAGGTGGCCACGGTCGGTCTCATCAACGCCGTCGACCGCTTCTCCCCCGAGCGCGGCAGCGACTTCTTCTCCTTCGCGGTGCCCACGATCAGCGGGGAGGTGCGCCGCCACTTCCGCGACCTCGGCTGGTCGATGCGGGTGCCGCGGCGGCTCAAGGACCTGCACGTGTCGATCAACGCTGCGGTGTCGCACCTGTCGCAGGACCTGGGCCGGGCCCCCAAGCCCACCGAGATCGCCGAGCACCTCGGCGTCCCCGTGTCCGACGTGCTGGAGGGCCTCGAGGCCTCGGAGGCGTACCGCAGCTCGTCGCTGGACGAGATGCTGTCCTCCGAGCAGGGCAGCGCCACCGTGGGCGAGCTGGTGGGCGAGGCCGACGCCGAACTCGACCGCGTCGACTTCCAGGAGGCGTTGCGCCCCGTGCTCGCCGAGCTCCCCGAGCGCGAGCGGACGATCGTCATGCTCCGGTTCTTCGGCAACATGACCCAGACCCAGATCGCCGACAAGGTCGGCATCTCCCAGATGCACGTCTCGCGGCTGCTCGCGCAGACCCTCGACCGGCTCCGCAGCCGGCTGGACCCCGAGACACGGTCGCGATGAGCGGTCGGGCAGGGGCGGCCCGACCGGCCCGGGAGGAGCAGGCGTGACCTCACAGCCCCAGCACGTCCTCGTGATCGGCGCGGGCCTGGGCGGGTTGCGCACGGTCGAGCAGCTGCGCAGTGCCGGCTACCAGGGCCGGATCAGCCTCGTCGGCGCGGAGGAGCACGCCCCCTACGACAGGCCGCCGCTGTCCAAACAGGTCCTCACGGGCGAGTGGGAGCCCGAACGCGCACGGTTGCGGACCATCGACGAGCTCGACGACCTCGGCGTGCGCACC
>JBBQEF010000052.1:0-22558 GCA_038320445.1 Mycobacteriales bacterium | reverse complement strand
ACTGACGACGTCGGTCGACCCCCAGGCCGCGCCCGCACTGACGCCGGCGTTCCGGGACTGGGTGCGCGGCGTCGACCTCCTGCTGCCCAACACCGACGAGCTGCGCGCGCTGGGCGGCTCCGCAGCGGTGCTCGCCGGGGTCGGGGCCGTCGCCGTCACGAACGGGGCGGGCGGGGCGGTCTGGGAGGAGCCGCGGGGGCGCTGGGTGGGGTCTGCGGCGCGCGTCGAGGTGGTGGACGCGACCGGCGCAGGCGATGCGTTCGACGCCGGTGTGCTCGTGGCGTGGCTACGAGGGGCGGAACCCCCAGCGGCGTTGGACGCGGGATGCGCGGCCGGGGCCGCCGCCGTCACCAGGATCGGCGCACGCCCCGGTCGGACGGGCTCGTGACGGAGGGGAACGCACTCGGTCAGGCCACACTCGCGCACCGGAACGTGCCGACTCGCGGGGTGGGGCGGGATCGTCAGCCCTCGATGACCGGGTGCTCGCGGCCCTCGATCTGCTTCCTGTCGCCCCGGTACCTGTTGGAGTCCTCGCGCTTGCGGGGCAGCCGGTCGTTGGCGATGAGGACGGCCATCCACGGCAGCGGGATCGAGATGACGAGCAGCGTCACGGCCAGCCACGGGATCGTGTAGAACACCGCCGCCATGATCATCAGCGGCACCCGCATGCCCATCATGATCTTGTAGCGGTGTTTGCGCGCCGCAAGCTCCTGCTCGTAGGACATCGGTGCATCCGTGATCAGAACCGGATCCCCCGCACGCTGAGCGTCGCTCACCGTCACTCCCTCGCTGGCACCCGTGGGCGCCGTACTCGGCGGTGATCCCGCCAGTTCTCATGGTGCCACCCAGGGGGCGGGAATGCCCGTCGGCCCGGTTGCGCGCGATGGCTCGGCCAGGTGCGCGTACAGCTCCGCCGCAGTGCGGGGCCGGGCGCCGGAATCGAGCACGCGGTGCACCGCGGGCGCCCACGCCGGGCCGAGCCGGGCGGATCGCAGCAGGTCGAGGTCACCGAGCACCGCGTCCGTGGGGCCGGTGCGCACCGTCCCCCCGGCCACGACGGCCACCTCGTCGGCCCACCGGTAGGCGAGGTCGACATCGTGCGTCGACAGCACGGGGGTGGTACCGGCGGCGTGGAGCGCAGCCAGCGTGACGAGCAACTCCTCGACCCCGGCCGGATCGAGGCCCGCCGTGGGCTCGTCGAGCACGAGCAGCCGCGGCCGCATCGCGACCGCCCCGGCAATCGCGGTGCGCTTCTTCTGCCCGAACGAGAGCAGGTGCGTGGGACGGTCGGCCAGCTCGCCGATGCCCAGCGCCGCGAGCGCGTCGTCGACCCGGCGCGTCACCTCACCGGGCGGCAGGCCCATGTTCACCGGCCCGAACGAGACGTCCTGTGCGACGCTCGCCGCGAACAGCTGGTCGTCGGGATCCTGCAGCACGAGCTGCACCTGCTCGCGCAGCGCCGTCAGGCCCCGACGGGTGCGCCTCACCGGCTCCCCGTCGAGGAACACCTGTCCGCCGCCGGGCTCCAGCGCCCCGACGAGCAGCCGGAACAGCGTGGTCTTGCCACCGCCGTTGGGACCGAGGACGGCGACCCGGCGGCCGGCGTGCAGCGCGAGGTCGGCACCGTCGAGCACCGGCCGGTCGGGCTCGTAGGCGAAGCAGAGCCCCGCGGCCGCGAGCACGGGGGTCATGGCACGGGTCGCGTGGTCATACCAGCGCCAGCGTGGCCGTGACGACCGAGGCCAGCACCACCGCCGTCACCGCGAGGAACGGCCACGACACCGGCCGTGCCTCCACCTGGACCTTCAACGAGCCGGTGTAGCCACGCAGGGCCAGTCCCTCCTCCAGGCGCCGGGCGCGGTCGAACGACCCGACGAACACCGCGCCCGCCTGGCCCGCGACGGACCGGTAGGTGGTGCGCCAGGTACGGAACCCGAGCCGGCCCGCCTGCGCCTCGCGCACGGTGGTGATCGTGTCGAGCAGCAGGAACAGCAGCCGATACATCAACGACGCGATCTCGACGACGGCCGCGGGCACCCCGAGCCGTTCCAACCGCGGGAGCGTGTCGGCGAGCGGGGTGGTGGCGGCGAACAGCACGAGACACAGGAGGGCGGCCAGCGCGCGGCCGGCCAACGCCGCGGCGGGGCCGACCCCGGCCGGTTCCCAGCGCACCGGCGCGGCCCCGCCGACGGCCACCAGCAGCGGGAGCGAACCGACCGCGACGAACACCAGCGGCGCCCGCACCGCCCGCCACAGCTGGGCGGGCCGCAGCGCCACCGGACCGAGCAGCGTCACGAGGGCCGCGACGCCGACCAGCGCGGCTCCCGGCCAGGGTGGCAGCGCGACCGCACAGCCGAGCAGGCCCAGCGCCAGCGCCGCCTTCTCCCCGGGATGTCTGAGCCGCCACGGGTTGGTGTAGGCCATCGCGTCCAGGGAGTGCATCAGTCGCGTGCGAGCCGGCGTCGGGTGCGGGCCACCCCGAAGAAGTAGCCGAGGAACCCGGCGCCGATCGCGGCCTGCACCGCGAACAGTCCCGAGGCCGTCTCCGGGGCGGGCACGAAGAACGGGGTGAACCAGGGCGTGAAGCCCGGGTGGGACGCCGCGATCTGCTGGGCGGCCACACCGTCGGCGCCGCCGAACGCGGTGTCGCTGCCCATCAGCAGCGGGACGACGGCCAGCGCCACGACCGCGAGCACCAGCAGCCAGTTGATCACGGTGGAGCGCGACACGTCAGGCCTCCTGGACGGCGGGGCGGCGCAGCACGCCGAGGCGGCGCAGCTCGGCCGGGCTCACCTTCACGAGCAACCGGACGATCAACACGGTGAGCAGGCCCTCGCTGATCGCCAGCGGGATCTGGGTGATCGCGAAGATCGACCCGAACTTGAGGACGGCACCGAACACGCCCGACGCGGCGTCCGGGTAGGCCAGCGCGAGCTGCACCGAGGTGGTGCAGTAGGTGGCGAGATCGGCCAGGGACGCGGCGAGGAACACCGCCGGCATCAGCCCGCCGCCGATGGAGCGCACCAGCCGGTAGACGCCGTACGCCACCCAGGGCCCGACGATCGCCATCGAGAACGCGTTGGCGCCCAGCGTGGTCAGCCCACCGTGGGCCAGCAGCACCGCCTGGAACAGCAGCACGATCGTGCCGAGCAGGGCCATCACCGGAGGCCTGAACAGCACCGCGCCCAGCCCGGTGCCCGTGGGGTGCGAGCTCGAACCGGTGACCGACGGGATCTTCAACGCCGACAGCACGAAGCTGAACGCCCCCGCCGCGCCGAGCAGCAGCTTCGTCTCCGGCTCCTCGCGGACCTGGCGGACCACCGCACGGGCACCGTGGACGACGAACGGGGCCGCCACGATCGTCCAGGCCGCGGCGTGGATCGGGGGTAGGTACCCCTCGGCGATGTGCATGTCGGCTCCCGGATCGGGGTGACGTTCGGCAAGTTCGGACCCTAGGGGTCACCCACACCGATCTGCAAGCATGAACATGTACTCAGATCGCGACGCTACGATCCGTCGTCGTGGCCGGGCTGCACCTCGTGCGCGTGCAGGGCCACATCGCCGACGACGCCGACCGAGACCACGTCCAGCAGGCGCTCGGTGAGCCCGCCGGTGACCCGGTAGCGCACCAGCCGACCCTCGCGGTGGGCCGACACCATGCCGTGCGCCCGCAGCAGCCGCAGGGCGTGCGACACGGCGCTGTCGCTCATCCCGACCGCGAACGCCAGGTCGGAGACGCACAGGTCACCGGCGTGGTGCAGGGCGAGCAGGATGCTGAGCCGGTGGACGTCGCCGAGCGCGTCGAGCACGGTGGCGGCGCGCCGCACCTGCGCGCCGTCGGAGAGGACGGCGGTGGCGTCGCACACCTGGTGGGGGTCGATGACCCGAAGTTCACGTCGGGTGTCGGGAACCTGGTGCACGGGCCGATGCTAGTGCCCCGTGCAGAAAGGCAGGTGCGTAAGTCGGCGGAACCAGGTGTTCGCAGGCAAGGCGCCGCCCGCGGGCGCCCGGGCCGCCGAGCTATGTGCTGAACCCTTCTGGACGGGGCACTCGCCGCTCGCGAAGATCAGGACGCCGACTCGGCCCTGGCCGCAGCCTTCTTCGCCTGCTTGTACTCCCGCACCTTGCCCAGCGTCGCGGGATCGACCACGTCGGCCACGGACCGGAACACGCCGTCGTCGCCGTAGCCGCCCGCGGCCTCCCGCCAGCCGGCCGGGGTGACGCCGCGCTGCTTGCCCAGCAGGGCCGTGAAGATCTGCGCCTTCTGCGGGCCGAAGCCCGGCAGCGCGACGAGCCGGGCGTACAGCTCCCTGCCGTCCGCGACGCCGCGCCAGATCAGCGTGACGTCGCCGTCGTACTGCTCGACGATCGCCCGGCACAGCGTCTGCACCCGGCCACCCATCGACTTCGGGTAGCGGTGCAGGGCGCGGGGCGTCGCGAAGATCGCGATGAACGCCTCGGGGTCGTACTCCGCGATCTCGCGCGCGTCGAGGGCGTCCCGACCGAGCCGCCTGGCCAGCTCGGCGGGCGACCAGAAGGCGTGCTCCATCGGGATCTGCTGGTCGAGCAGCATCCCGAGCAGCAGGGCGAGCGGATCGCGGTCGAGCAGCGCATCGGACTCGGCGTCCTGGCTCAGTCGAATCGGCACGCCGCCGAGAGTACTTCCCGACAGGTGCATCCAGGACGGCCGCGGTGCCGGTAGTAGCGGATGAAGACCCCACAACATCCGATCAGGAGAATCATGAGACGTCTCACCCTGGCGCTCGGTGGCGTGCTCGTCGCCGCCGCCACCGCGCTGGCCACCGCTCCCCTCGCGGCCGCGCAGGGCACCGGCACCGTCTACGTGGTGCACGGCATCCCGAAGACGCCCGTCGACGTGTACGTGGACGGCGCTCGCGCACTCGACAACTTCGAGCCCGCCACCAGCGCCGGGCCGCTGCAGATCCCGGCGGGCAGCCACGAGGTGACGATCTTCCCGGCCGACGCCGCCGACGGCTCCGGCACGCCGGTCATCAAGGCCACCGCCGACGTGACGGCCGGCGCGAACGTCACGCTGGTCGCCCACCTGACCGCCGACGGCAAGCCCACGCTCACCCCCTTCGTCAACGACGTCTCGAAGCTGGCGCCCGGCCAGGCCCGGCTCGTCGTCCGGCACACCGCGGCCGCGCCGGCCGTCGACGTGCTGGCCGGGGGCAAGGCCGTGATCAGCGGGCTCACCAACCCCGACGAGAAGGTGCTGAACCTGCCCGCGAGCACCGTCTCGGCGTCCGTCGCCGCGGCGGGCACCACCGAGCCGGTCATCGGCCCGGCCGACGTGGACCTCAAGGAGGGCACCGCCACCTTCGTGCACGCCATCGGGTCGCTGACCGACAAGACGCTCGGCCTCGTCGTCGTCACGATCAGCGGCCTCCACAGCTCGCCCTCGGGTGTCCCGTCGGGCGCGCCGTCCGGAGCACCGTCCGACCAGGACGTCCCGGCCGGGCTCGTGATCGGCGTCATCGCCGGTGTCGCGGTGATCGGGCTGTCGATCGGCCGGCTGCGCTCCGGCGCCCGGCGCTGAGCTGCCACGACCGCCCCGCCCTGCCGTCACGCGGCAGGGCGGGGCTGGCGCTCGCGGGCCTGGGTCTCGCGCTGGCCACCGGGCTTGCGGGGTGCTCCGCACCCGCGCCGACCCGGGATCCGGTGGCGGCTGTTCCGGCCGTCACCGCCGCCACGGCCGCACCGGTCCCGGCCACGGCGGCCGCACCGCCCGCTGATCGTCTCGCGGCCCCGGCCCGGGTGCGGTTGGCTGGCATCGACGTCGATGCGGCTGTCGTCCCGGTGGGCGTCGACGGCCGGGGCGAGATGGAGGTTCCAGAAAAGGTGGACACGGTCGGCTGGTACCGCTTCGGCCCGGGCCCCGGGTCGGACGCGGGCTCGGCAGTGCTGTCCGGACACGTCGACGACCGGGTGCAGGGCCGCGGCGCCTTCTACTCCCTCACCGATCTCGGCACGGGCGATCCCGTGCAGGTGGACCTGGCCGACGGCACGGTGCTCGACTATCGCGTGACGCTGGTGGAGCGCATCGACAAGTCCGTCCTGCCGACCGATCGGCTCTTCGCGCGCGACGGTGCCCCGCACCTGACGCTCGTCACCTGCGGCGGCGAGTTCGACTACGCCACCCGGAACTACCGCGACAACGTCGTCGTGACCGCCGTACCGGTCGGGTGAGCCGTGTCCACCGGGCCGACCACCACCACGACACCCGTCCAGGCGGTCCGCCCGGTCGTGGAGCGCCAGGCATGACCGAGCGCGAGTCCACCCACCGGCTGCGGCCCGTTCCGGTCGCCGACCCGCTCGTCGAGCGCTTCCTGGTCGGCGAGCCGGCCGCGCTGCGCGAGCTCTACGACCGGCACGCACCGGTCGTGCACGGAGTAGCGCTGCGGTGCCTGCGCGAGCACCACGACGCGGAGGACGTCACCCAGCAGGTGTTCGTGCGGGCGTGGCGCGGCCGGGCGACCTACGATCCTGCCCGCGGACCGATCGGAGGCTGGATCATGGGCATCGCCCGCCGCCAGATCGCCGACCGGCTCACGGCCCGCACCCGTGACGCCGACATGACGACGCGGGTGGCGCGGGTGGCGCGGGCGGCGGGGGCTGCGGGCGGCACGGCCGTGCCCGAGCACGTGATCGAGGCGGTGGTGGTGGCCGACGAGCTGAACCGATTGCCCGCACAGCAACGAACAGTGGTTCGGTTGGCATTCTTCGACGATCTCACCCACCAGCAGATCGCGACGCTGACCGGCCTGCCACTCGGTACGGTCAAGAGCCATCTCCGGCGCGGGTTGGAGCGATTGCGGAAGAGATGGGAGGTCAACGGTGTGGCACCCTGACCCCGACGAGCTCGCACTGGCCGCGCTCCCGGCCGAGCGCCGTGACGCCGAGGTGGAGGCCCATCTCGCGACGTGCCCGCTGTGCCGCGGCCACGTCGATTCACTGCGGCGGACGGTCGACCTCGCGTTGGCCTCGGGCGGCGCGTCCGTCGATTCCACCGACCTCGCGGACTCCCCGCCGGACCGGGTCTGGCGGGCGATCACCCACGAGCTGGCGATCGTCCCGAACCGGCCGGGGCCACCGGCCCACCGCGCCCGCGCAGGATGGCGGCGTCTCGCGCTCCCGGTCGCGGCCGCCGTGATCGGGGTCGCCGCCGGGATCGGCATCGGCTCGGCGATAGCGGCCCCGGCGCGCTCCGCGGGCGGCATCACCGTCGCCCGCCTGGGCCCTGTGACCGGGCTGGACCCGACCGGCACCGGCACGGTCGAGATGGTGAAAGCCGACGGCGGCAGCACGATGGTGGTGCGGCTCGGCGGGGTCACCGACCTCGCGGGTGCCGATTTCCTGGAGGCCTGGCTGATGGACCCCGCAGGCCGGAAGCTGCTGGCGCTGGGGTCGCTCACCAGGGACGGCAACGGCTTCCAGGGCTCGTTCACCGTGCCGGCCGACCTGCCGACGGGCGAGTTCGACACCGTCGACATCTCGGCCGAGAAGTGGGACGGCAATCCGGACCACTCGCGGCTCAGCCTGCTGCGCGGGTCCCTGGCCTGAGCCGCGGAACGCGTCGGGGAGACTCTCCCCGTGCTCCCCCGCCACACGACCGACGCCCTTCGCGCCGCGCTCTCGACGGCCGGCTACACCACCGACGGCGTGCGTGAGCTGCTCGGGCCGGGTGCCCACGCCGCGCTGGGCCGCGGAGAGGTCGAGCCCGCCTTCCGGGCCGGTGCCGACGGTGGTGAGCTGGGCGTCCTCGTCCGGTTGCTGCTGCTGGGCGCCGTCGAACCGGACGCCGCCGTGGCCGCGGCGCTGGCGCCGCTGGACCCCTCCGACGCCGCCGGGCTGCTCGCCCGCGACGGCGACGGCTGGCGCGCGGTGCTGGACCTGCGCCCGTACGGCGTCCAGGACGGGCCGGACTGGTGGGTGCTCTCCGATCTCGATCTCCGCCGCCAGGAGCGCGACCACGTCACCGGCGTCGGTGCCGCGTCGCTGACCCTGGCCGCGGCGACCGTGACCCGTCCCGTCGGATCGGTGCTGGACCTGGGCACCGGTTGCGGGGTGCAGGCACTGCACGCCACCCGGCACGCAGGCGCGGTCACCGGCACCGACGTCGCCCCGCGGGCGCTGGCGCTGGCGAGGTCCACGTTCGCCCTGAACGACCTGGAGGTCGAGCTGCTGGACGGACCGTGGCTGGAGCCGGTCGCGGGGCGACGGTTCGACCAGATCGTGTCCAACCCGCCCTTCGTACCCGGACCCGCGCGCGTCGACTACGTCTACCGCGACTCCGGCCGGGACGGCGACGCCGCGCTCGCCGCGCTGGTCCGTGCCCTGCCGGAGCACCTGGAACCCGGCGGCGTGGCGCAGCTGCTGGGCTCGTGGCTGCACGTGCGGGGTGAGGACTGGCCCGACCGGGTGCGGTCGTGGCTCCCCGACGGGGTCGACGCCTGGATCATCCAGCGGGAGGTGGCCGATCCCGCGCTGCACGTCGGGACCTGGCAGCGCGACGCCGGGCTGGATCTCGCGTCCCCTCCCGCGCGGGCCCAGGCGGGCGCCTGGTTGGACTGGCTGGAGCGGGAGCACGTCGAGGCGGTCGGGTTCGGGCTGATCACGCTGCGCCGCACGGAGTCCGCGGCCACGGTGGTGTTCGAAGACCTCCCCGGCGCCGTCGACGACCCGCTCGGGCCCGAGGTCGAGGGCTGGCTGGACCGGGTCAGCTGGCTGCGCGCCCACCCGGACGACGACGCGCTGCTCGGGGCCACGCTGGCCGTCGCACCGTCGGTGGTGCTGGAGCGCTACGCCGAGCCCGGTGCGCAGGGATGGACCGAGGCCGGGGCCGCGGTCGCGCGGACGGACGGTCCGCGCTGGCGGCACGAGGTGGACGACCTCGCCGCCGCGCTGCTGGCCGGGTGCGCGGGGGTGCTCCCGTTGCGCGAGCTCATCGAGCTGCTGGCGTTCGCCCACGGCCGACCCGCGGGCGAGCTGGTGGCGGCGACGTTGCCCGCGGTGCGCGAGTTCGTCCGGCACGGCCTGCTGGTGCCGGCGTGAGGGTGCACGCACCGCTGCCCAGCGGGCGCCCGGGTGCGGCGGTCCGCGCCGGCGGGTCCGTCGCGTGAAGGCGGTCGTGGCCCGTGTGAGCCGGGCCTCGGTCACCGTGGACGGCACCGTGGTCGGCGCCATCGCCGCACCCGGGCTGCTGGTGCTGCTCGGCGTCCACCGTGACGACACGGCCGCCGCGGTGCCCGTGATGGCGCGCAAGCTGCTCGAGCTGCGCATCCTGCCCGGCGAGCGCTCGTGCGCCGAGGCGGGCGCGCCGCTGCTGGTGATCAGCCAGTTCACGCTCTACGGGGACACGCGCAAGGGCAGGCGGCCGACCTGGTCGTCGGCGGCGGGCGCGGAGCAGGCCGAACCGCTCGTCGACGCCGTCGTCGAGGCGCTGCGCGCACGCGGCGCCACCGTCACGACCGGCGTGTTCGGCGCGGACATGGCGGTCGAGTCGGTCAACGACGGCCCGTTCACCGTGATCATCGAGACCCCGTGATCACCGAGCCCGGTGCACCGGCGGCCACATCCGGCCGGGAACGCACCGAAACCGTGATCACGAACGCCCCCTCCGCACACGCGAGAGCCCCGTCCGGCTGATGCCGGACGGGGCTCGGGGAGCCCGCGGGTGTCAGTTCTTCGCGGCGGCGGCAGCCGACCTGGTGGCGGCGGTGGCCTTGGCCGTGACGGTCTCGGCCGCGTTCACGGTCTGCGCGGTCACGCTCTCGGCAGCCTTGGTGGCGTGCTCGGTGACGGTCTCGGCGGCCTTGGTGCCGACGTCCATCATGGTCTGGGCGAAGGCGCGCTGGCTGTCGAGAACCTGCTGTGCGAAGTCGAAGTACCGCTCGACGACGACGTGCGCGTCGGGCAGCACCGGCGACCCGCCCGCAGTGACGGACTGGACCGTGTCGGCCCACGTTCGGACGGCGGCGGTGACCGCGTCCTGCGTGCGGCCGGTGAACTCGGTGAACTGGTCTGTGGCGGTGGACATCAGGTTCGTCCCTCCTCGGGATCGGGTTGCGCTCCTCGGGTCGGGAAGCTGCTACCTATACTGCGCGGCAGCGTTAAGTATGTCAAGCAAGCCTGGTGTGAGCCTGGTCGCCCTCCACGAAGCTGCGGTAGACGCCGAGGAGGGCGGTGCGCTGCTCGGGCGAGAGCCGCGGGTCGGCGCGGATCACGTCCTCGGTGCTGCCGCCTGCAGGCTCGGCGGCCCGCTCCTCGTCCTGGCCGGACTTCCACCCGGCCTGCTGGAGCATCTGCTCGGTGGAGAGCTGCAGCGCGTCCGCGATCGAGTGCAGAACCTTGAGCGAGGGCTGGTGCAGCCCACGCTCGACCTGGCTGAGGTAGGCGTTGGAGACGCTCGTCATCGACGCCATCTCGCGCAACGACAGGTTCGCCAGCTGGCGCTGCGCCCGGATGAACCCGCCCAGCGCGTTGATCTGGGCGGACCATCCGGAGCCCGGGGTGTCGTCGGCCGGGGGACGTGCTGCACTCATGACGCCATCATGGCGTGTGGCGCCGCTGCCGGGCGAGCGAACCACCGTCGCTCAACTGCCCAGCACGTAGCTCCCCGGCGCCTCCTGCAGCGGCGGGTGCGCTGCGCTGCCCATCGGCGGGGGCGTGCGCTGCTCCCCGGCGCGCTCGGAGACCCACGGCGTCCAGTCCTTCCACCAGCTCGCCTTGTGCTCCCCGGCGTCGTGGCGCCACTCCGCGGCGTCGACGGGCAGGTGCGCGGCCTCGCCGAACCAGTGCCGCGACTTCGGCGACGGCGGGTTCACCACCCCGGCGATGTGCCCGGAGTTGGAGAGCACGAACCGCACCGTGCCCCCGAGCTTCGCCGCACCCGCGTAGACCGACGCCCACGGCGCGATGTGGTCGCCCTCGGCGCTCACGACGTAGGCGTCCTGCTGCACGGCAGCCAGGTCCAGCCGCTCCCCCGCGAGCTCCAGCTTGCCCTCGGCGAACCGGTTCTCCTGGTAGAGCGTGCGCAGGTACTCCGTCTGCATCGCGGCCGGCATCCGCGTGGAGTCGGCGTTCCAGGCGAGCATGTCGAACGGCGCGGGATCCTGGCCGAGCAGCCAGTCGTTGATCACGTAGTTCCACACGAGGTCGTTGACCCGCAACAGGTCGAACGTGGTCTTCATGCTCTCCGCGGGCAGGTAGCCGGTACGGGCCATGGTGCGTTCGAGCCGGTTCACCGCGACGTCGTCGATGAAGACACCGAGCTGCCCGGGAGCGGTGAAGTCGAGCAGCGTGTTCATCAGGGTGAGGGAGTTGATCCGGTCCTCGCCGCGCGCGGCGAGCCACGCCGCCGCGGCGGTGGCCAGCGTGCCGCCCAGGCAGAGCGCCGCCACGTTGACCTTCGGGGCGCCGGTGATCTCCTGCACCACGTCGAGCGCCGTGAGCGGGCCCTCGCGCAGGTAGTCGCTCATCGTGACGTCGCGCAGCGACTCGTCGGGGTTCCGATAACTGATCATGAAGACGGTGTGGCCGTGCTGCACGGCCCACTCCACGAGGCTCTTCCCCGGGGCGAGATCCATGATGTAGTACTTGTTGATCCACGGCGGCGAGAGCAGCAACGGGATCTCGTGCACCTGCTCGGTCTGCGGCGCGTACTGGATCAGCTCGATCAACCGGTTGCGGAACACGACGGTCCCGGGCGTGGCCGCGAGGTCGCGACCCGGCACGAACTGGCCGGGCGTGGTCTGGCGGGGCATCCCGCGGTTGGTCACCATGTCGCGCAACGCGTTGCGGGCGCCGCGCACCAGGCTCTGCCCGCCGGTCTCCAACGCCTTCTTGAGCATCGCCGGGTTCGACCACGGCCAGTTGACGGGCGACGCCGCCTCGATCACCTGGGCGACCAGGAAATCGATCTTGCGGCGGGCCACGGGGCTCAGGTCGAGATCGTCCGAGAGCCGCCGCAGCTCCTCGGCGAACAGCGCGTGCTGCTGGCGGAGCAGGAAGTAGTAGGGGTTGCCCACCCAGGAAGGGTCCGCGTAACGGCGGTCGTTGTCCGGGAGCGACGCCGGCCCGGCGTCGTGGGAGCCGAGGCCGCGCAGCATCGCCGCGCGGGCGGCCTGTCCGGTGCCGATGGCCAGCCCGAGCACGCCACGGGCCGCCGGGAGCGGCCGCCGCATCAGCGCCTTGCCCGCCTCGGCGAGCGCGCCGCCGAACCCGGCCGGATCGACGGCGGCCGCGAGGCCCTCGCCGTCGAGCAGCTCGCGCAGCGTCGCCGCGGCATCCGTGGTCGCCTGCAGCGCTGTCTTCCCGGTCAGCTGACCGTTCGGTGGGGTCACCGTCTCTGCCTCCTCGTTGTGGCTCGGACTCATCGTGTCGAACTACTCACCGGTAGCCGTCTGGGCCGGTCACAAGTCACGTGAGTGCCCGGTCACGTCCAGCTTCACACATGTGCGTGCCATACCGAGCATCAATGCTCAGGTTGCTCGATTCCCCAAGCAATGGTTACCGTTGAGTAGCCGCGATGGTGCGGCGCTCGCTCGACAGAGGAGACCGGCGTGACCACAGGGACGAAGACCGCACCGACCGTCGTCGAGGCTCTGGGACACCTCACCGCCTACAACCTCGACGCCGCGGCCCGCACGGTCACCGAGCTGGCCCGCGCCGCGGGTGCGGCCTGGGTGAACGCCCTCACCACCGTCCCCGAGCCGGCCCGGGCCCTGATGTGGTGGAACGCGATGAACGACCGGAGCGAGCCGCGCTGGCACCGGGCCAACGAGATCGTCTTCAGCACGCCGTACGCACACCTGCGTGACTTCTCGGCGGCGGACGCGGACGCGGAGGTCGTACCGACGCTCGTGCTCCCGCCGCAGGCCGGGCACTCCAGCCACGTGGTCGACTTCTCCCCGTTCCAGAGCCAGCTCCGCGTGGTCGCGGCGGCCGGGCTGAGCCGTGTCTACGCGCTGGAGTGGCGCCCGGCCACCACCTCCACGCGGGGCATCGGCATCACCGACTACCTCGAGGTGATCGACCGCTCGATCCGGCGCATGGGCGGTCGCGCCAACGTGGTCGGTGACTGCCAGGGCGGCTGGCTCGCGGCCATCTATGCGGCGCTGCACCCGGAGCGCGTGCACACGCTCACCCTGGCCGGAGCGCCCATCGACTTCCACGCGGGCGAGTCCGTCATCGCGTCGTCGACACGCGTGCTGACCGGCGCGTTCGGCCTGGCTCCCTACAAGGCGCTGGTGGCGGTCGGCGGCGGCAACATGCCCGGCCGGGCCGTGCTGAACAACTTCATCGCGATCCAGCCGCAGTCGGAGATCGGGCGCCAGCTGCAGTTGCTGGAGAACGTCGACGACGCGGCGCACGTCGAGCGCTACCGGGTGTTCGAGGACTGGTTCAAGCACACCCAGGACATCCCCGGCACGTTCTACCTGTGGCTCGTGGAGCACCTGTTCCACCGCAACGAGCTGATCAGCGGCGATCTCGTGATCGACGGCAGGCGTGTCGACCTCGCCGCGATCACGTGCCCGTTGTTCCTGCTGGCGGGATCCACCGACCACATCACGCCGGCCCCGCAGCTGTTCGCCATCGCCGACGCCGTGGGCACTCCCCCCGAGCAGGTCACGATGCGCACGGCCACGGGCGGGCACCTCGGCCTGTTCATGGGACGCGACGCGTTGCGCGAGGACTGGCCGCCGCTGCTGGACGCCGTCTACGCGCTGTCGGTGCCGGGTCGCGCGCCCGCGCACCGGAGCGACCGCGCCGCGGCGGTCGTCATCGACCCGGCGGGTACCCCGCGCGTCCCGGCGCCCTGAGCGTCCTCACATCCGGCTGACGACCAGCCGGGCCGCGCGCAGCGAAACGCGGTTCTCGGCCGGGTACTGATCTTGTGTCGACCGGTGGGGATGGCCGCTGAGGGTGCGCTGAGACCGCTCCGCACGCCGGGAACGTTCTACGCGGCGACGGCGTTCAAACCCATGAGAGCCCGACGGAGGGTGTCAGAGACCCACCGTCCGGGTCGCGCAGGGGAGGAACGACATGACATCAGCGACCACCACCCGTATCCCGAGCCAGCGTACCGACTCCGAGGGCGCCGGGGCCACCTACTCCGAGATGACGCTGCCGGCGTCCGGCCGTCCCGAGATGACCGCCGAGGACCTCGATGCGCAGAGCCCGGCCGCCGATCTGGTGCGCGTCTACCTCAACGGCATCGGCAAGACCGCGCTGCTCACCGCCGCGCAGGAGGTCGAGCTCGCCCGGCGCGTCGAGGCCGGCGTGTTCGCCCAGCACAAGCTCGACACCCTGGCCGCCGAGGGCGCCGAGCCGGATCGCCAGTACGCAGCCGACCTGCGCTGGATCGTCCGCGACGGCCGCCGCGCCCGCAACCACCTGCTGGAGGCCAACCTCCGGCTCGTCGTGTCGCTGGCCAAGCGCTACACCGGCCGCGGCATGCCACTGCTCGACCTGATCCAGGAGGGCAACCTCGGCCTGATCCGTGCGGTGGAGAAGTTCGACTACAGCAAGGGATTCAAGTTCTCGACCTACGCCACCTGGTGGATCCGGCAGGCCATCACGCGCGGCATGGCCGATCAGGCCCGCACGATCCGGCTGCCCGTGCACCTCGTGGAGCAGGTCAACAAGCTCGCGCGCATCAAGCGCGACCTGCACCAGAAGCTCGGCCGCGACGCCACCCACGAGGAGCTGGCCCAGGAGTCCGGGATCGCGGAGGAGAAGATCGCCGATCTGCTCGACCACGCGCGCGACCCGGTGTCGCTCGACATGCCCGTCGGCGCGGAGGAGGAGGCGCCGCTCGGTGACTTCATCGAGGACGGCGAGGCCACCGACGCCGAGACCACGGTGATCTCGCACCTGCTCCACGACGACCTGCGCCGCGTGCTCGCCACGCTGGAGGATCGCGAGCAGCACGTCATCCGCCTGCGGTACGGCCTCGACGACGGCCAGCCGCGCACGCTCGACCAGATCGGGCGTCGCTTCGGCCTCTCCCGCGAGCGGGTCCGCCAGATCGAGCGCGAGGTCATGAGCAAGCTGCGCATCGGCGAGCGGGCCGACCGCCTGCGCGCGTACGCGAGCTGATCGCCGAACCGGCCGGCGCCGGTCGTCGTCGGTGTGGCGCGCACCACGCCGACGGATTGCCGCTGCCCGATGGCGACGGGGTGGCCGGCGCGCTTAGGGTCGGCGGATGACTGGCAGCGCCCCGCCCGGCCCCGTGTCGCCCGCGGTGATGCGTGAGGTGCTCGGCCACTTCGTCTCCGGCATCGTCGTGATCACCGCGATCGGCCCGGACGGCCCGCTCGGCTTCACCTGCCAGTCGTTCGCCTCGCTGTCGCTCGACCCGCCGCTGGTGAACTTCTCCCCCGCCCGCACGTCCACGACGTGGCCCCGCATCCGCGAGGTCGGAGCGTTCTGCATCAACGTGCTCGCCGCCGATCACCAGGACGTGAGCGCCGGGTTCGCCCGCTCGGGCATCGACAAGTTCGACGGCGTGGAGTGGCGCCCGGCACCGGCGTCGGGCGCCCCGGTGCTGGCCGGTGTGAGTGCCTGGGTGGACTGCACGCTGTGGGCCGAGCACGACGGCGGTGACCACACGATCGCCGTCGGGAACGTCCGGGACCTCGGCGCCGACGCGTCGAGGCTGCCGCTGCTCTACTACCGCGGGCGCTACGGCGTCGCCGCCGACAAGGAGGAGCGGGTGTGAAGATCATCGGGATCGCCGGGGGCCCCGACGAGGGCGGGCGAACCAGCACCGCCGTCGCGGGCGTCCTGGCCGGCGCGGCCGAGGCCGGAGCGGTGACGTCGCTGGTCGAGCTCTCGACCACCCCCCTCACCGAGGTGCTGGCTGCGATCGAGGCCGCCGACGCGGTGGTGTTCGGCAGCCCCGTCTACCGCGCCACCTACAGCGCCCTGCTCAAGGACCTGCTGGAACGTACCGAGCGTGGCCGGTGGGGTGAGAAGACGGCACCGCTGCAGGGCAAGGTCGCGGCCACGGTGATCACCGGCGCGAGCGGCCACCACTTCCTGGCGACGAACGACCTGCGCAACGTGCTGGCGGGCTTCTTCGCGGTGCAGGTCCTCTCCCCCGGTCTGTACTTCGACCACGGCGCCTACGAGGACCGCAGCACGCTGAACGACGACAGCGCAGCGATGACGGCGGCCCACGGCGCGGCACTCGCCGATCTGACGGTGGCGGTGCGGTCCTCGAAGCCCCTGAGCGCGATCACCCCGCAGATCTGACGATGGGCAGCGTCGCGGACATCGGAGGGGCCCGCGGGTGGGGGATGCTGCGGCCACCGGCGTGCACCGAGCCCGTGTTCGGGTCGGCCTGGGAGGGGCGGGTGTTCGCGCTGGCCCTGCTCGGCATGGGCCGCATCGCCGGCCGCAACCTCGATGCGTTCCGGTACGCCCTCGGACGGCTCGGCCACACCGCCTACTTCGACGACGGCTACTACGGCCGGTGGCTCCACGCGGTGGAGCTCATGCTGACCGAGAGCGGGATCATCGCCCCGGGCGCCGTCGAGGCCCGCGCCCGCGTGATGCGCGGGGAGCAGGTCACGGAGCCTCCGGCCCCCGAGCCTGCGAAGCCGGACTACGCCCCGACCGGTCCCGGCTCACTGCGCGAGGTGCCCGAACGGCCCCGCTTCGGCCCCGGCGACGCCGTCCGCGTCCGCCCGGTGCCCGCCGGACCGACGAAGCTCCCGCGCTACGTCAGCGGGCACGGCGGCGTGGTCGAGGCCGTACGACCCGGACATCTGCTCCCCGACACCCACGCGATCTTCGCGGGCGAGAACCCGCAACACGTGTACACCGTGCGGTTCGACGCGACCGAGCTGTGGGGCGCCGGGTCGGAGCCGTTCGTGGTCACCGTCGACCTCTTCGACCGCTACCTGGAGCCCGCATGATCCCGGCCGCACTGCGCGCAGCGGCGCTCGAACAGATCCTCACCGAGCGCGGTCTCGTCGACCCCGCCGTCATGGACACGTTCATCGCCACCTACGAGACGACGGTCGGCCCCCGCAACGGCGCCACGGTCGTCGCGCGCGCCTGGACCGACCCGCAGTACCGCGCACGGCTGCTCGCCGACGGCACGGCCGCGATCGGGGAGCTCGGGTTCTCCGGGTCCCAGGGCGAGCACATCGTGGTCGTGGAGAACACGGCGACGCGGCACAATGTGATCGTGTGCACGCTGTGTTCCTGCTACCCGTGGCCGGTGCTGGGCCTGCCGCCGTCCTGGTACAAGGACCCGGCCTACCGCGCCCGGGTCGTGCGGGAGCCCCGCGCGGTGCTCCGCGAGATGGGGCTCGACCTGCCTGCCGACGTCGAGATCGTGGTCCGCGACTCCACCAGCGAGGTGCGCTGGCTGGTGCTCCCCGAACGGCCCGCGGGCACCGAGCACCTCACCGAGGAGCAGCTCGTCCCGCTGATCACGCGGGACGCGCTCGTCGGGGTGGCGCGGGTGGTGGCCCGATGACGGCCCCGATCGCCCAGGACGGGCCGGCCGCTCCCCCGCGCTCCAACGGTGAGCTCGTGTTCGCCGCGGCATGGGAGAGCCGGGCGTTCGGGATGGCCGTCAGCCTCCACGACGCGGGGGTCGTCGCGTGGCCGGACTTCCAGTCCGCGTTGATCGCGCGGATCGCGGCGTGGGAGTCCGCCCATCCCGACGGGGTGGGCCGGAGCTACTACGAGCACTGGCTGGGCGCGCTGGAGGACGTGCTCGTCGCAGGCGGCAGGGTGGCGGCCGGCGAGACCGCGGCGAGAGCCGAGCACCTGGCACACGCGGAGCCGGGCCACGCCCACGAGCGGGATCCGGGGCACTCCTAGGGTTTGCGCGCGACGCCGGCGTAGATGTAGACGCTGCGGGGATCGGCGAGCGGGCCGTCCGGATGCCAGGTCAGCACCGGTACCACGCCCGGTTCCACCAGGTCGAGCCCGGCGAAGAAGGTTTCGACGCCCGTCCGGCAGCGCGGCACGAACCGCATCCCGGCCGTCTCGGCGGCGGCCACGTGCTCGGCCATCGCCTGCGGGTTGAAGTCGGCTGTGGTGTGGGTGGCGGCCAGGTAGCTCCCGCTTGCCAGCGGCCGCATCAGGTCCCCCACGACCGAAGCCGGATCGTCGGCTTCGGTGAGGGACATGAGCATGGCCAGCAGCAGCACCGCGGTCGGCGCGTCCGGATCGATCATCCGCTGCAGTTCGGGGTGGCTGAGGATGTCGCCGGGCTTGCGCAGGTCACCGTGGACGAACGCCACCGTGCCGGGTTCCGCCGTGGTCGGCAGGAGGGCGCGGGCGTGGGCCATCACGATGGGATCGTTGTCGACGTAGACGACGCGGGTGTCGGGCGCGATGGCGTGCGCGACCTCGTGCACGTTGGGGCTGGTGGGGAGGCCGGCGCCGATGTCGATGATCTGCCGGATCCCCGCGTCCCGGACGAGATGCGTGACGGCACGGACCAGGAAGGCCCGGTTGGCCTGGACGTGACGCCGCTGCCGGGGGATCACGGTGAGGATCTTCTCGGCCAGCGCGCGGTCGGGGGCGTAGTTGTCCTTGCCGCCCAGCCAGTAGTCGTAGACCCGGGCGGAGTGCGGCACACGGGTGTCGATCTGGGGCGGCAGCCACGGCAGCCGTGGGGGCAGCCACGGCAGCGCAGGGTCGACCGGCGCGGCCTGGTCACCCCCTGGGGCCCCGGCGCCCGCTGGTCCGACGGGAGTGTCGCTCTCGGTCAGAACTCACCTCGAATGCCGGCCAGGATGGATGCGGTGCGCTCCGGCGGTTCGATCTGCGCACAGAGCCGGTCCATCACGACCGCATAGTGGTCGACGTCCGCGCGCTTGTCCAGATACAGGGCACTCGTGAGCTGCTCGAGGTAGACGATGTCGGGCAGGTCGGGCGCGGCGAAGCGGAGGATGGTGAAGCCGCCGCCGGCGGCGGGATGCCCGCCCCCGGCGAACGGCGCAATCTGGATACGGATGTTCGGACGCAGGGTCAGGCCGATCAGGTGAGTGAGCTGCGCGCGGGTCAGATCCGGGCCGGCCAACGGCCTGCGCAGCGCCGACTCGTCGATGACCGCCCACAGCGTGGGAGCACTCACGGCGTCGAGCAGGGCCTGGCGTCGCACCCGCAGCGCCACGCGGCGTTCGACCTCCGCCGGATCGTCGTAACCGAGCCTCGTGACGGCGCGCGCGTAGTCCGGGGTCTGCAGGAGGCCGGGCACGAACTGGCACTCGTAGGTACGGATCACCGACGCGGCCTGCTCCAGCCCGAGGAACGTCTCGAACCAGCTGGGGAGCAGGTCGGCGTAGTTGTGCCACCACCCCGGCGCGTTCGCGCGCTGCGCCAATACGAGGAACTGGTTGCGCTCGTCCGGGTCGACGATCCCGTAGAGCGTGAGGAGGTCGGCGACGTCGCGTTCCTTGAACCCGACCCGCCCGAGCTCGATCCGGCTGATCTTCGCGGCGGAGGCGCGGATCGCCTCGCCCGCCGCCTCCCTGGTCAGGCGGCGGCGTTCCCGCAGCTCACGCAGTTGCGCGCCCACACCGATCCGCAGCACGGTCGGGCTGTCGGCCACGGGGGTGGGCGGGTAGAGGTGGGCGGGCTGCCGTTCGTTCATCACGACTCCGGGGACGCCTGCTGGTTCAGGCCTCCGGAACGAAGAGGCCGCTTCGAAGTCTCTCGACGGACCGGCGTCCCCGCAACTCGACCGTGGACCAGGTAACCCGGCATGCCGCTGCTAGCGGGTGGCCTCCGCCTGGCGGTGCGGGAGCAGCCAACCCGGACGGACGTAGTGGCAGGTGTAGCCGGCCGGGTACTGCTGCAGGTAGTCCTGGTGCTCCGGCTCGGCCTCCCAGAACGGCCCGGCCGCCTCGACCTCGGTGACGACCTTGCCCGGCCACAGCCCGCTCGCGTCGACGTCGGCGATGGTGTCGAGCGCGACGCGCCGCTGCTCGTCGCTCGTGTAATAGATCGCGGAGCGGTAGCTGCGGCCGACGTCGTTGCCCTGGCGGTTCCTCGTCGACGGGTCGTGGATCTGGAAGAAGAACTCCAGGACCTCGCGGAAGGAGATCACGTCGGGGTCGAAGACGACCTCGACGGCCTCGGCGTGGTCGCCGTGGTTGCGGTAGGTGGCGTTCGGGGTGTCGCCACCGGAGTACCCGACGCGGGTCGAGATCACCCCGGGGCGCTTGCGCAGCAGCTCCTGGGCTCCCCAGAAGCAGCCGCCGGCGAGGATCGCGGTTTCGGTCATGACGGGAGAACGTCGGACGCCGGGTCGATGTTCCGTCGACTGCCCCGCAGCTCCTCCTGCGTCGCCCGGCACCGTACGTCGCAGATGTCCCGGCACGTACGGTATCGGTCTGTATCGGGTGGGTCGGCCGGAAGGGTTCCAGTGGACGGTCTCGCGAGGTTCCTGGCGGCGAACCCCCCGTTCAGCTCGCTGGCCGAGCCGGACCTGGACCGCATCGCCGAGGCGGCCAGGATCGTCGACCACCCGGCGGGCGCCCAGATCATGGACGCCTTCGCCGAGGCGGGTGACGACCTGTTCGTCGTCATGACGGGCCAGGTCGAGCTCTGGACGACCGACGGCGGGCCCGGCGACCCCGCTGACGAGGTGGTCGGCCCGGGCTGTGTCTTCGGCCATTCCACCGCACTGACCGGCGCACCCATCGGTCCGCGGGCGGTCGCGCTCGGCCCGGTGCGGCTGGTCACGATCTCCCGCAGCGCCGTTGCCTCGGTGTTCTCATCCCCTGCCGGGGTCCGGTTCCTCGCCGGGGACCTCTCGGCGGAACGCGTGCGGACGCCGGCGGGGCCGCGCTTCCGCACGGTCGACGAGCTGGTCGTGACGGCCCCCGTGCTCGGGGAGCCCGACCTGACCGTCGCCGAGGCGGCGCGCGTGATGACCGAGCGGTCCAGCAGCTACCTGGCGATCCCGTACGGGAACGGCGAGTTCGGGCTGCTCACCGACGCCGTGTTGCGCGAGCAGGTCGTCGCGGCGGGACGGCCGGGCGACACCCCGGTGAAGGAGGTCATGATCCGGCGTGCGATCACCGCGCGCACCGGGACCCCCACCGCGGACGTCCTGCATCAGCTCACCGAGCACCGCCTGGATCACCTGCTCGTCGTCGACGGCTCGGGAGCGCTGCGCGGTGCCGTCGACCCCCAGGACTTCCTCGCGTCACCCTCGGGCGCCGGGGTGATGCTGCGCGAGAAGGTGGGGCGGGCCGCGACCGCCGAGCAGGTCGTGGCGCTCGCCCGGCAGCTCCCGGTGCTGCTGGGTGACCTGGTCCGCCAGCGGCGCGAGGCGTCGGAGACCACCGCCGTGTACTCGACGGTCGTCGACGCGATCCAGCGGCGCGCCCTGTCGCTGGTGCTGGACGGGCATCCCGAGCTGCACGAGGCCGAGGTCACCTGGATGCTGCTGGGCAGCAACGCCCGCCGCGAGCCGACCCTCGGTTCCGACATCGACTCCGCCGTGGTGTTCGCCGAATCCGTGGACACGCCGAGCCGGGCTGCCGCGTACCGCACCGCGTTCGCCGAGGTGGCCGGCCTGATGCGGACCGCGGGGCTACGGATCGACGAGCACGGCGCGACGCCGAGCTCGGCACGGTTCGCCCGCACCCGGTCGCAGTGGCGCACCGCCGCGCAGCAGTGGCTCGACAGCCCGCTGGACGGCCAGGGCATGCTCATGGCGTCGCTGCTGCTCGACGGGCGGCCGATCCAGGGCGATCCGGCCCAACCGGTCGTGAGTGAGGTGTTCGCCGACGTCCGCAACCACCCGGGCACGATGAAGCTGCTGGTCCGGGAGTCGCTCTCGCACCGCGCCCAGCTCCGGTCGGTCCGCGACGTGCTGGCCGGCCGGGGCGGCACGTTCGATCTCAAGACCCACGCACTGCGGCCGGTGGTCGAGATCGCCCGCTGGGCGGCTCTCTACGTGCACTCCCCCGAGCTGTCGACGAGGGCCCGGCTGTCGGCCGCATCGGGGTCGATGCTGCTGCCCACCCCACAGGCCACGACGCTGGCCGAGGTGTTCGAGGTGCTGCAACGGGTGCGCCTGCGCCAGCAGCTGGCCCAGTTCGAACGCGGCGAGCCGGTGTCCGATGTCGTGTGGATGCGCCGCCTCGCTCCCCTGGACCGGAGCCTCGTGGCCCAGTCCGTCCGGGAGATCTCGACGGTCCAGAAGCGGCTCTACAACCTCCTGGAGTACACCTCGGCGCAGGACTGGGGTGCGTGAAGCACGCGGGCCGGACCTGGCCGGCCCGGGTGTGATTGAGGCCACGGGAGAGCGGGTACTCTCCGGGGTCCCGCCACGTCCTCGGAAGGGCTCTCATATGATCGTCCTCGGTATCATCCTCCTGGTGATCGGCTATCTGGCCGGCATCTCCCTGCTCTATTACCTCGGCGGGCTCCTGCTCATCGTGGGCATCGTCTTCCTGATCCTCGGCCGCACCGGCCGCGCGGTCGGAGGCCGTGCGAACTGGTTCTGACGCGGGCCACGGCCCGGCAGGAGGTGTCGTGATCATCCGGG
>JBBQEF010000051.1:0-22564 GCA_038320445.1 Mycobacteriales bacterium | reverse complement strand
CTCGGCCGGAAGGGTGCCGTACAGCTCGTCGTTGCCACGGGCGCGGAAGGCGTAGCCCCAGCGGACGAGATCGCCGAGCATCCGGAGCAGGTCCGCGGGGAGGCGATCGGGGCGGTGCGCGAGAACCCACGAGTGGCCTTCGGCGTCGGAACAGGGCCGCATCACCACACTGCCGGTGGTCTCGGCGACGGGGGAGGTGAGCGCGACGCCCGCGCCCGTTCCGACGACCGACACCCGGGCAGTATCGCGTCCGCCTCGCCGGGGCGAACTTCGCCCCGGCCTACCGCGGCATCACGTGGCTCGGTCCGGCCCTGGTCACCCCCGTGATCATCTCAGCCTGGCTGTGGATCATGGCCGGGTTCGCGATGACGTTCATCGCCGCGGGCCTCGCCGCCATCCCCAGGGACGCGTTGGAGGCCGCCAGGGTCGACGGCGCCACCGAGTGGCAGGTGTTCCGGCGCGTCACCGTGCCCCTGCTGTCGCCCGTGCTGCTCGTCGTCTTCGTGACGCTGGTGATCAACGTGCTCAAGGTGTTCGACCTCGTCTTCGTCATCGCGCCCGGATCCGTCCAGGAGGAGGCCAACGTGCTGGCCCTGCAGATGTGGCAGGTCTCGTTCGGGGGAGGGGGCGGCGACCAGGGCCTGGGGAGCGCGCTGGCCGTGTTGCTGTTCCTGCTCGTGCTCCCCGCGATGGTGTTCAACATCCGGCGTTTCAAGGGAGACCAGTCATGACCCGCACCGGGGTGAAGGATGTCGCGGCGTCTCAGCCCGGCCCGTCGGTGCCGCCGCCACGACGGTCCGCCCTCTCCCGGATCGCGGGCAGGCTCGCCGGCTCGGCCGTCCAGATCGTGCTCGTCCTCATCGCCGTGTTCTGGCTCGTGCCGGTGTTCGGCCTGTTCGTCGCGTCGCTGCGGCCCGAGGCCGACAACACCAGCAGCGGGTGGTGGACCGTCTTCACCGCGCCCGCCCAGCTGACCCTGGCCAACTACGGCGACCTGCTCGGGGACGAGATGTTGCTGCGTTCGCTGTGGAACACCGTCCTGATCACCGTGCCCTCCACCGTGCTCGTCGTGGTGATCGGCGCGCTGGCCGCCTACGCGCTGGCGTGGATCGAGTTCCCCGGCCGGGACTGGGTGATGGTGGTGGTCGTGGGCCTGCTCGTGGTTCCCATCCAGGTGGCGCTCATCCCGGTCGCCCGCCTGTTCGGCGCCACCGGGATCTACGGCTCGACGGCCGGCGTCGTGCTCTTCCACGTCGCCTTCGGCCTGCCTTTCGCGGTGTTCCTGTTGCGCAACTTCTTCGCCGGCATTCCGCGCGATCTCCTGGAGGCGGCCCGAATGGACGGGGGGAGGGAGGGGCTGATCTTCGTCAAGGTCGTGCTGCCGATCAGCCTGCCTGCCCTCGCCTCGCTCGCGATCTTCCAGTTCCTGTGGGTGTGGAACGATCTGCTCGTCGCGCTGGTGTTCGCCGACCAGGACTCCGCCCCGATCACCGTCGCGCTGCGCAGCCAGCTGCGCCAGTTCGGCAGCAACATCGATCTGCTGGCCAGTGGCGCCTTCCTGTCGATGCTCGTGCCGCTGGCGGTGTTCTTCTGTTTCCAGCGATACTTTGTCCAGGGCGTCCTCGCCGGCTCGACCAAGTGAGCGGGCACGAGGGCTATGGGTGACCCCGAGATCCGGCAGTGCCGCACCGCTGCGGAGCCGGACATGCTGCAGGCCGCGTTCCACGTCAGGAGGAGACACCCCTATGTCGGCACCCGCTGCGTCCGAACCCCGTGTCGTCGTCGGCACCCGAGGCACGGCCGCGGTCCGATCGCCGGGACCGGCCAGGTTGAGCAGGTTCGTGCCTGACGCGCCGGAGATCGTCGCGGCTGTGCTGCGACGCATCGACGTCGAGTCCCCCGAGCCGGAGGTGGTGGAGTGGCGGGAGCGGCCCGCCGACGAGGCGCTGCTGGTGTTCGAGCTGACCCGTCGCCTGGAGCTCGCCGAGCGCGGTGCGCCCTACAGCGCGGACGACCTCGCCGAGTTCGCGCGGCACTTCCGCGCCATGATGGGTCGGGGTGCGCCGCTGCGCTCGGCGCAGCGGTTCTGCCGCGCCACGATCGCGCACACCTTCACCGAGCTGTGGGGTCGTGCCGAGCCCGGCGACGTGACCGAACTGCTGCGCATGTCGCGCTGGCTGTCGCGGCACCACACCACCGTGGAGAAGCTCCTCGTCCAGGTCTACTGCGAGCGGCTGGACCCGGTCCGGCGCAGTGCCGACCGCGGCACGGCCGTCGCCGAGCACCTGCTCGCGGGCCGTCCTGCCGGGACGGACGAGCAGTTCGGCGGAAGGGTTCCCGCCGCCGTGACCGGATATCTCGTCGTCACCTTCATCGACCGGAGGCCGAGCGAGCCTCCTGCGACCGGAGAGCTGCCGGCGGGCACGGTGGGCGCCACGGTCGGCGCGGTGCGGCACCTGATGGTGCCGGTCGGCAACCCCGTCCTGCGCGACCGGGTGTGGCGTCACGTCTGTGACTGGGCCGTGCCGGCGGGGCTGCGGGCCGCCGGGGTGTTCGCCGACGACCCGACCGACGTCCCGAACGCCGCATCCCGGGCGTGCGACCTGCTCCGGGCGGCCGAGGCCGTCAGCCTGCCTGCCGGCCTGGTCGGGGCGCGCGACCTGGTCCTCGAGTCGACGCTCAGCGAGCAGCCCGAGGGGCTGCGACGGCTCGCAGCCGTACTGGAGCCGCTCGACGCCGACGCGCGGCTGAGGGACACACTCGTCGCCTTCTACGCCAACGACCTCGACCGCACCCGCACGGCCGGAGCGCTGTTCCTCAGCCGTGGCGGGCTGTCCCTGCGGCTGGACCGCATCGCGCACCTCACCGGGCTCGACCCGCGCTCGACCCGTGGCATCCAGGTCCTGGGGGCCGCGTTGTCGGCTCGTGCCCTGGGCGCCGCGCCCGACGGCAGGATCGACAACAGGTAACCGGTGCCGGACGCGAGTGCACACCTGAGTACCCGCTCGGCGTGGCACCCACCTCCTGCGCCCTGTGGACATCGGGTCGATGCACCTAGCGTCGAGTCCATGACGACCACGACGAAGCCCCACTCACGTGCCGAGACGACGCTCGTGGACCCGGATCCGGAGCCGGTCCCGGAGCGCGCACGTCGATCGCGGACGACCGTGACGCTCGGGCCGTTCCTCGTCGCGCTCACCGAGCGTGATCGGCTGGACCAGCGCCCGACAGTGGTGGTCGCGGTCGCCTACGTGGCGCCGACGGACAGGGAGTTGGGGGGTCGCGCGAGCGCGGCGGTGCAGGCGAGGTTGTGGCAGGTGCTGAGCGACGGCATCCCCGTCGTCGATCTCCAGCAGGTCACCGAGGCCCTGTTCGACGGGCTGGCCGAGCCGTGCTGGCCGGTCGAGGGGGGCGAACCGTTCGAGCACGGCATCGCACTGGCCCAGGTCGCCGTGTCCTCGCTCCCGCAGAACGCGGACCCCCTACAGCCGGTCGCCACCGTCGTGGTCTCGAACACCGCGCTCGTCCCTCCCGGCTTCGGCTGAACGGCGTCCGGCCCATCTCTCGCTCTCGGCGCACCCGGCGGCGGTCGCAGCTCTCGGCACGACGGGGAGGCGCCGTCGACGATCACGGCTGACGGCGGGACCGGACGCGCGAGCCTGCCGCGTCACGTTTGACGCGGTGCTGCGCTGGCAACCCGTTCTGATGACACTCACCGGATCCGCGAGCCGCGCGTTCCGCGGCCTCGGTGGTGCGGGCGGTCCCCGCCTCGCAGGCCTCCCCGGCATCGCCCGGGAGGACGTCGCGCCCGCCGAGGTGCTCGAGACCGAGCGTTACGACACCGACGACCGCCGCCTGGCCGCGGCCGGCATCACACTGGCCCGGCGGCGGGACGGCGACACCGACCAGTGGCAGCTGGACCTCCCCGACGGCGACACCCCCGAGCGGCTGCGGGTGCCCGCCGGCCCCGATCAGGGCGTGCCGGGGGACCTCGACGAGCTGGTTCGCGGCGCCTCCCGCGACCGCATGGTGCGGCCGGTGGGCCGCTTCCGCACGGTGCGGACCGGGACGCGGGTGTTCGACGCCGGCGGCCGTCTCGTCGCCACGGTCGTCCACGACGAGATCACGCTCGCCACGCTGGGCCGCTCCACCGAGGTCCGGGCGTGGACCGAGGTGGAGCTCCTGGCCACCGGAGCAGGGCCGATCGACGCGATCGAGGCCCGCATCGCCGAGGCCGGCCTGCTCCCCGGCCCCCGCTCCGGTGAGGCCGAGCTCGACCGCCTGCTGCGCCCGACCACCTCGTTCCGGCCCGCGGGCCGGAAGGGATCCGCAGGCCGCGTGCTGCACGAGCAGATCGCGGCTCAGGTCGAGCGCCTCGGCGCTGCCGACCTGGGCGTCCGCCGTGGCGAACCCGACGCCGTGCATCAGGTCCGGGTCGCCGCGCGACGGCTGCGCAGCATCCTGCGGAGCTTCGGGCCGTTGCTGGACCGCGACCGCACCCAGCCGGTCGTCGACGGCCTTCGCCTGCTGGGCAGCAGGCTCGCCCCCGCTCGCGACGCCGAAGTGCTGGCCGAGCGCATCGGCGCCGGACTCGCCACGCTCGACCCCGCGTTGCTCATCGGCCCGGTGCAGGCCCAGACGACGCGGCACTTCGCCCGCGCCGAGGCCGACGCCCACGCCGCCGTCCTGGCGGCGCTCGACGGCGACGCCTACGTCGCGCTGCGGCGCGCGCTGGACGAGCTGGTGGCCCGGCCGCCGGTCACCGTCCGGGCATCGGCGAAGGCTCGCGCGGCAGTGCCGCCCCTGGTGGCGCGCCGGGCCCGCAAGCTCGAGCGCGCGCTGGCCGCCGCGCCGGACGCCGCCGACCGTGACGGGGCGATCCACACCGCCCGCAAGGCCGCCACGCAACTGCGCTATGCGGCCGAGGTGGCCCGGCCCGCCGCCGGCAAGCCGGCCAAGCGGCTCCTGAGCGCGGTCAAGCGCGTGCAGCAGGCGCTCGGCGAGCACCAGGACACGGTCGTGGCGCGAGCCGCCCTTCGCGAGCTGGGCGCAGCGGCGGACAACGGTTTCAGCTTCGGTGTGCTGCATGCGCGCGACAGCGCCCGCGCCGCCGCCATCGAGGCCGAACTACCGGCTCTGCGGGCCGCGATCCGCTCGCCGGAGCAGCGCCGCTGGATGTCCACCCGCCCGCGGTGACCGGTCGTGCCCGGTGGTGGCGCGGGTCGCGCCTGCCGCCGGGCCCGGGCTCCTAAGCTGGATCCGTGACCGAACCCCGGGATGCCGTCGCCGACCTGCGCCGCATCGCCTTCCTGCTGGAGCGGGCCCACGAGTCGACCTATCGCGTCCGGGCCTTCCGCGGGGCCGCGGCCGCGCTGCGCGACCGCGATCCCGCGGACCTCAGCCGCCTGGCGCTGGCCGGTGAGCTCGTGCGGATCAAGGGCGTCGGGGAGGTGACGGCGAAGTGTGTGGTCGAGTCGCTCACCGGCGAGGAGCCCGCCTACCTGCTGCGCCTGGAGGCCACCGAGGCCACGCCGCTCGACGGGGCCGCGGAGGCGCTCCGCTCGGCCCTGCGCGGTGACTGCCACAGCCACACCGAGGCGTCCGACGGCGGCTCGCCGATGGCCGAGATGGCGGAGACGGCCCGGTGGCTCGGCCACGACTACCTGGTGATCACCGACCACTCGCCGCGCCTGACGGTGGCCAACGGGCTCTCGGCGGAGCGGCTGCGCCGGCAGATCGACCAGGTCGCCGAGCTGAACGCCGAGCTGGACGACGGCTTCCGGGTGCTCACCGGCATCGAGGTCGACATCCTCGATGACGGCGCGCTCGACCAGGAGGAGGAGCTGCTGGCCCAGCTCGACGTCGTCGTCGCGTCGGTGCACTCCAAGCTGCGGATGCCGCGGGCCGAGATGACCGCGCGGATGCTCGCCGCCGTCGCCAACCCGCATGTCGACGTGCTGGGGCACTGCACCGGCCGCATGGTGACGGGCACTCGCAAGCGCCCGGAGTCGGAGTTCGACGCCGAGCGGGTGTTCGACGCGTGCGCGGAGCACGGCGTGGCAGTGGAGATCAACTCACGCCCGGAGCGGCTCGACCCGCCCACCCGCCTGCTGCGCCTGGCCGTCGAGGCCGGGTGCTCGTTCACGATCGACACCGACGCGCACGCCCCCGGCCAGCTCGACTGGCTCGGCAACGGCTGCGAGCGCGCCGCTCGCTGCGGCGTGCCGGTCGAGCGCATCCTCAATTCGTGGCCGGTCGAGAAGCTCCTGGCCCGCTCCCGCTGAGCCTGCGACGCGTTCTGACCAGCGACGCAGCGTCGGCCAGGGAGGACATGCCGCCCGAACGGCGGTCACCCGACGGGGTGGTTGATCTCGCGCCGCACACGGATCCCGGCTGGAATGACGCTGTCGTTCTGGTGCTGGTGATGCAGGAGGTAACCGTGGGAGGGGCGCTTCCCGAGAGCGGGCCGTCGCTCGCACCGGGCGACACGGCCACCGGACAGAAGTCCGACCACCCGCAGCGCGCCCCGCGCCTGCCGGGGTGGCCCCGAGACCGTGGGCGGCGGGTGACGAATGGATCTGGGGCCGTCATCCGCCGCCCACGCACTACACCGTCAGTGCCGCCATCTCGGCCGCTGTGGGCGGGTCGGCCCCGCGCCGCGAGCAGGTGATCGCGGCGGCGCGCGCGGCGTCGTCGAGCAGGGCGTCCAGCGTCGGGCCGTCGACGGCGCGCAGGGCGGCCCGGGCCGGCGCCCCGAGCAGGCCGCGCCGATGCAGCCCGGCCAGCAGCATCGCCGAGAACGTGTCCCCCGCCCCGACGGTGTCGATCACCGTGACGGGCACGCCGGGCCGGCGCGTCCGCACGCCGCCCGCGGTGCCGGCCAGCACGCCGTCCCCCCCGAGGGTGACGGCCACGATCGCGGGGCCGAACCCGAGCCACTCCTCCAGGACCGCCTCGGCCGGCCGGCCGGGGAGCAGCCACTCCAGATCCTCGACGCTGACCTTCACCACGTCGGCGACGGCGAGCAGCTCGTGCACGCCCGGCAGCACGTCCCCGGGCTCGCCCATCAGGATCGGGCGACAGTTGGGGTCGTAGCTGATGGTGGCGGTGGCGGCGGCGCGGACGAGCAGGTCTCGGAGCACCGCCGCGCCCGGTGGGGTGGTGAGGGCCAGCGAGCCCGAGTGCAGGGCGACGACGTTGCCGTCCAACGCCCCGGCGAGCTCCGCCGCGCTCCACTGCCAGTCGGCCGTGCCGTCGATGCGGAAGTCGTAGCTGGGGCCGCCGTCGGGGCCGACCGACACCATCGCCATCGACGTCTGCTCGGTGGCCGGGGCCACGTGGTCGAGGTCCACACCGTTGTCACGCAGGTGATCACGGACGCGGCGGCCGAGGACGTCGTCGGCGATGCGGGCGAGCATCCGTGCCGGGATGCCGAGCCGCGCCAGCCCGACGGCGACGTTGGCCGGGCTCCCGCCCGGTGCCACCTCGAGGTACTCGGGATCGGGCGCCGGGACGAGGTCGACGAGGGCCTCGCCCGCGACGGCGACGATCCCTTCGGTGGGTGTGCCGATGACCCGCTCCTCTCTCCGCGGCCGGCCTGCGCCTGCCGCCCGTCATGCTCGCGGTGGGGGGCCCTCCGCGCCAGATCCCTCAGGTCCGGACAGCCGTGTCCAGGTTCGCGAGCACGCCGTCGTGGATCCGGGCGCGTCCCATGCGTGCCATCCTGCCCCACCCGCCCGCGCGCGCACCCCCACCCCGACTCGCGGCGGGTGGCACGCTCGGCGCATGCAACCTCTGCTGCACGACCTGGCGGTGACGCTGCGTGCCCCGACGGTGTGCCTGTCCGGTGCCGACGGGCAGATCCGCGACACCGGCACGCAGGGCGTCATCGCGGGCGACGTGCGGGTGCTCGGACGTGCGGTCGTCACCGTCGACGGTGCCGAGCCCGAGCCGATCGCGCACGGGACGGACGGGGCGTCGGCCGAGTACTTCATCGGCCTCCTGCGTGATCTCGGCGGCTCCGGCGACGATCCGACGGTGTGGCTGCGACGCGACCGCACCGTCCGCGGCGACGGGATCGCCGAGCGGTTCACGCTGGTCAACCGCGCCGACACCGACCTGACGGTCGTGCTGGAGCTCGCGGTCGGGGCCGATCTGGCATCGGTGGGGTCGATCAAGGCCGGGGGCCCCGGGCCTGCGGCCGGCGCCGTGCACGTCACGTGGGACGCCCCCGGTGCCGACGCGGACGGCGCCCGGTTGCGCTGGCCGGTCACCGTCCCCGCGCGCTCCAGCGAGGCGCGAGGGTACTCGCTCACGGTGCGCGACGACGCGGCCGTGGTCGTCGCCGCGCCGTCCGGCCTGCAGCGCACGCTCACCGTGTTCGCCGACGACCCGCGCCTGGCCCGGCTGCTGGACCGCGCCCTCGACGACCTCGACGCGCTCCTGCTCACCGAACCCGGCCACGCCGACCTGTTCGCGGGCGCCGGCGCGCCCTGGTACCTCACGCTCTTCGGTCGCGACTCCCTCTGGACGGCCACGCTGCTGCTGCCCGTCGACGTCCGGCTGGCGGCCGGAACGCTGCGCACGCTGGCACGGGCGCAGGGGCGGGTCGTCGACCCGGCGACGGGGGAGCAGCCGGGCAAGATCCCCCACGAACGACGACGGGCCGGATCGGACCACGGCAGGATGACGCTGCCCCCGCTGTACTACGGCACCGTCGACGCCACCGCCCTGTGGGTTTGCCTGCTCCGCGACGCGTGGCGCTGGGGGATGCCGGCGGCGGAGGTCGAGGCGCTGCTGCCGAACCTGCACGCGGCGCTGGGCTGGATCTCCGAGTACGCCGACCGCGACGGCGACGGCTTCGTCGAGTACTTCGACGAGTCCGGCCGCGGCCTGGCCAACCAGGGCTGGAAGGACTCCACCGACTCCGTCCGGTTCGCCAGCGGCGTGATCGCCGACGGGCCCGTGGCGCTCGCCGAGGTGCAGGGCTACCTCGCCGAGGCTGCCCGCGCGGGCGCGGAGCTGCTCGACGCGTTCGGCGGCGACGGTGCGGCCGGCTGGCGCCGCTACGCCGACGGCATGGCCGCCCGGTTCCGCGAACGGTTCTGGGTCGGCGGTGCCCATCCGGCCCTCGCCCTGGACGGCGACAAGACCCCCGTCGACGCCCTCACCAGCAACATCGGCCACCTCCTCGGCACCGGCCTGCTCGACGCCGCCGAGAGCGAGCGGGTCGGGGCGCGCCTGCTCGGGCCGGACATGGCAACCGGTTTCGGGCTGCGCACGATGTCGAGCACCGCGGGCGGCTACAACCCGCTGAGCTACCACTGCGGCTCGGTGTGGCCGCACGACACGGCGATCGTGATGCGCGGCCTGACGCGGGCCGGGCAGCACGCACGGGCCGCGGAGCTGGGCCGCCAGCTGCTCGACGCCGCCGCCGGCTTCGACTCCCGGTTGCCGGAGCTCTACGCCGGGTTCGGCGCCGACGAGGTGGCCGCGCCGGTGCCCTATCCGGCCTCGTGCCGCCCGCAGGCCTGGTCGGCAGGCGCTGCGGTGGCCCTGCTCACGACGGTGCTCGGCCTGGCCGTCGACGTGCCGGCCGGCGTCGTCACGCTGCGGCCCCCGTCACCGTCGCCGGTGGGGGCGGTGCGGGTGCGCGGCCTCGCGGTCGGACGAGGTCGGCTCGACGTGGACATCGACCGCGACGGCACGGTCACCCACGTCGCTGCGCCCGCCGGGATGCGGGTCGAGCTCGGTCGGTGAGGCGGTCCGCAGTGGGAAGCCGGTCACGTCGCCGTGCGCGCGTGGTGCCCGGAACGCGCGCTCCGGTGAGTCAGCTCGGCGGCCACGGTCCGGCGCAACCGCATGGTGCCGTCGTCGATCCGGCGCAGCTTCATGTCGACGAAGTCGAACGGGTAGTTCTGCCGGGCCAGCCACGGCCGTCCCGCGCCCTGCTTGGGGAGCTTGCTGACCACGCGCTGTACGTAGCCCGACGTCAGGTTGAGGATCGGGCGGGCCTGCCCCGGGTCCACCCCCGTGGCATCCGGGGTGGCGGTCGTGAAGCCGCCTGCCGCCATGTGGTTGAGCAGCCGGCAGACGTACTGGGAAGCGAGGTCGGCCCGCAGCGTCCAGGAGTTGTTGATGTAGCCGACGCACCACGCCAGGTTGGGCACCCCGCTGAACATGAGGCCCTTGTAGGTGAACAGCTTCCCCGGGTCGATGGCGGCGCCGTCCACCGTCAGGGCGATCTCGCCCAGCGCCACGGCCTGCAGGCCGGTGGCGGTGACGATGATGTCGGCCTCCAGCTCGCGGCCCGAGGTCAGCGCGATGCCGTTCTCGGTGAACGTCTCGATCGTGTCGGTGACGACGTCGGCCTTGCCGCTGCGGAGAGCCGCGAACAGGTCGCCGTCGGGGACGACGCACAGCCGCTGGTCCCACGGGTCGTAGCGCGGCGCGAAGTGCGGGTCGACGGGGAGCCGATCGGGCAGCTGAGCGGCGACACCGTCGCGCAGCATCCTGCCGACCCGGCGGGGCCAGCGCCGCGCGGCCTGGTAGGTGAGCGTGGTGAAGGCGATGCTCTTGGCCCGGATCAGCCGGTGCGCCAGCTTCTCGGGCAGCAGCGCCCGCAGCCGCTCGGCGATCGGGTCCTTGCCCGGCAGCGACACGACGTAGCTGGGGGAGCGTTGCAGCATCGTCACGCTCGCCACCTGCTCGGCCATCGCCGGCACGAGCGTGACGGCGGTGGCGCCGCTGCCGATCACCACCACCTTCCGGCCGCGGTGGTCGAGATCCTCGGGCCATGCCTGCGGGTGCACGATCGTGCCGCGGAACCGGTCCTGGCCGGGGAAGTCGACCGCGTGGCCGCCGCTGTAGCTGTAGTAGCCCGTGCACACGTACAGGAACGAGCACGTGAACGTGACCGTCGCGCCGTCGTGCGTGGCCTCCACCGTCCAGCGCGCGTCGTCCGAGGACCACGAGGCGCTCACGACCCGGTGCCCGAACCGGATCTCCTTGTCGATGCCGAACTCGGTGGCCGTCTCGCGGACGTAGCGGAGGATCGACGGGCCGTCCGCGATGGCCTGTGGGCTCGGCCAGGGCCGGAACGGGTAGCCGAGGGTGAACATGTCGGAGTCCGACCGGATGCCGGGGTAGCGGAAGAGATCCCAGGTGCCGCCGATCGCGTCGCGGGCCTCGAGCACGGCGTAGGTGCGGCCGGGCGACTGCGTGCCCACCCGGTAGGCGGCACCGACGCCGGACAGCCCGGCCCCCACGATGAGGACGTCCACATGTTGATCAGCCACGTTGGCACTCCGTCCGAGCTGGCTTACCGTCGGTAGGTTACCGACGGTATCACTGTTGGAGCGCGGGATGGCCGTCGAGTTGCAGCTGCGCCAGCAGGCCGGCGTGGTCCCACAGCGTGCGGTGCGAGACGATCCGCGACTCGGTGGTCCCGAGCCGGCTCGTGTGCCGGAACGAGATGACGGAGATCGCGAGCACCTCGGCGTGGCGGTGGGTCGGCTCGGCGCCCGGCAGCAGCCACGGCAGCTCGCGGTCGTGGGTGAACCCGACCATCAGCTCCTCGACGACGCGCCGTCGGTCCGCCGTGCGGGAGGCCCGTCGGAAGGTCAGGTCGGCGGGGAGGTGCGGGAGGACCTCCTCGGCGAGATGGCGCCGCAGGTCCTCCCGGTCGCGGGCGCCGCGGCCGATCGGCACGTTCTCCAGCACGCAGTCGGGCGCGGCGGCCGCCAGCGCCGCGTCGAGGTCGCGGTCGGAGTAGACGGCGGCGTTGAACGCATCCGTGACCCGTTCGATGGCCCAGATGAGCTGCTGGATCCCCATGGTCACCGTTCGATGTTGACACGGCCCGGCGGTCCGGTCCACCAGCTGCTCGCCCGCCTCCGGCGATCGGCTCCGGCCCCACCCGCGAGTCGGCACGATCCCGCGCGCGAGTCGGCACGAATCGGTGCGCGAGTCGGGCGTGCGCCAGGAGCGTGTTCAGAGCGAGAAGACGTAACCCGTGCCGGGGTCCGCGCGTCCGTCGACGAGGGCGTCGTAGGCGCGGCCGAGTGCCTCGGCCCCGCTGTGGAACTCGATCTCCAGCAGGCCCGGCACGCGATCCGCGAACGCCGCCCAGGCCTCCGCGACACGCTTCTGGAACGGGCCGGCCCCCAGCTCCGCAGCGCGTCGCTCGGCCTGCGTGGGTGCGAAGAAGAACTCCGGTGCCGGACCCGGGAGCGGGTCCGTGGCGGCCGGCGCGGCGGAGTCCCAGTGCGTCGCCCCGACCACGATGGACGCGCGGAGTGCGTCGCCCGCGTGCTCGTGCACGGCCCGCCGCACCCGGGCAGATCCCGCCATGTCGACGAGGACGATGCCGCCGTCGACCGCCATCTCCGAGATCTCGTCGTAGGTGAGAACCCGGGAGTAACAGCCGAGACCCTCGGTGAACGCCCGGTGGGCGGGCGAGGTGAGCCCGACGACCGTGCCGCTGAGCTCGAACGCCGTCGCGAACGCCGTCTTGCTCGACGCGCTCGCCAGCACGACCGTGTCGGCGCCGTACCACTCCGCCTGGTCGAGCTGGTCGGCGATCAGCCACCCCGTCATGAACAGCGGGCGCAGGACGGCGTTCGCGTCGTCGTGTGCCGGGAGGAACCCGCGCTCCGGCGTCGCACGGAGGTACCTGTTGTAGAACGGCGGCAGCTCGGCGCGTGCCGCTCCGCACTCGACGAAGCCCGGTCCGTCGACCCTGGCCCGCATGCTCACCGTGCTCGACATCGGGAAGTAGCCGTAGAAGCGGTCACCGACGTCGATGCCCTCGACGCCGGAGGCCAGCACGGCGCCGAACCCCCAGGCCGGGATCCGGCCCCACCCGTCGGGCGCGTCGAAGAACCGCCAGTAACCGAGCTGATCGCCGAACGCGCCGTAGGTGACGGTGTTGGCCGTCAGTCCGAACCGCTCGACACGCAGGTGCACCTCGCCCGACTCGGGCCTGCCCATCTCGCCGCTCTCAGCCGTCCGCCAGACACGCAGGTCGTCACGCCGTACGAGGAAGTCGGTCACGGGTCCAGCGTATTTCACGGGCGTGCCGGCGGCGGGGACAGCTCCGGCCGGGCCCGTGGTGGGCCCGGCCGGTGTTCGACGGTCAGACGGTGTTGGGGCAGGGCTTGAAGCCCTTCACGACCAGCCAGACGCCGAGTGAGAACTCCCAGAGCGCCACCGGGAGCGCGGCGATCAGTGCCACGGACGAGAACTGGCCGAAGACGCCGAACACCGTCGCGGTGACCGAGGCGAGGAGAAGAGGGGCTCCCACGAGGCCCAGCACCGGAATGACCCGTGGCACCAGGCCGGACCGGTACATCAGGGAGCCGAGCAACAGCGCGTTCACGCCCGGCATGAGCCCCTGCCCGAGCACGGCGGTCCAGTTGTTGATCGCGACGAGCGCGTGGCCGGTGGTGACGAGCGAGGCCGCGTCTGCGCCGGTCGCTCCGGCCAGGTCCTGCCGCAGGGTCACGACCGCCAGGAGGCTCACGACGCCGACGACGATGGCGGCGCCCTCCATGAGGCGGGACGTGACGAAGCCGAGCGCAACGGCTTCGTTCTGCCGTTTGACCACCGGGTACAGCGCGATCGCGGTGCCGACGCCGGCGAGGGCGCAGATCACGTCGAGGAGGTTCCCCCAGAGCACGCCGGTGTCCGGGCCGGGGCCGACGATGAAGTTCGGATCGCTCAACACAGGCACGAGGAAGACCAGCGTGGCCGGGATCGAGGTGATGAAGGTGAGCAGGTAGAGCCCGCCTGCCACGAGCGAGGTCTTCCGCAGCGGCTTCATCGGGACTCGTGTCGGTGCGGCGGTTCGGGCGATGGTCGTCATGTCGGTCTCCTTCGGTCGGCGATGAGCTGTCGAGGTTCCGCGGTAGGCGTTTCGGGCTGGTCGGATTCGACCCGGGTGAGCGAGATCAGCGGCAGACCGACGTCGCGCACCTTCTGGAGCAGGCCATGAAGGGCGGCCTGGTCAGCCACGACGCCATGGATGACGGTGCTGCCGTCGCTCTCGTGGGTGAGGCGCATTCCGTCGAACCAGGCGGCCCATCGAGAAGGGAGGTGGCCCTTGAGGCGGATGTCGTACCGCTCGTGCTGAGTGTTGTCCGGTGTTCCCGTCATGACCCCTCCTTCCCGCTGGCTCGAAAGCTAGGAGGGGACCTGATGAGAAGGCGTCATCACATGTGGTGATCGGGCCGATGAGGTGGCCGGTCGGCCGAGCGCTGCTCCCGGGTGTTCGCGGCCGCGGCGCTGCGGATGGTGCGCGACTATCGGACCCGCTTCACGGGCAGGATGGCGGCGGCTCCGATGACGGCGCAGGCCCCCGCGACCGCGTACAGCACGCCGTAGCTGCCACCGCCGATCACCAGGATGGCCGGTGCGATCGCCGGCGCGACGGAGTACGGAAGCGCACCTGCGATGTTGAGCACGCCGAGGTCCTTGGCGGTGTTGTCGTCGTCCGGCAGCACGTCGGCGACGAGTGCGAGGTCGACGGCGAGGTACATGCCGAAGCCCAGCCCGCTGATCGCCATGCCGACGAGGAACCCGCTGACGTCGCCGACGACCGCGATCACGAACAGCGCCACGCCGTACACGATCGACGCGGTGAAGACGAAGACCTTCCGTCGGCCCGTCCGGTCCGAGAGCCTGCCGGCGACGAGGGAGGCCACGACGAAGACGGCGGACTGAGCGACGGTGCCGAGGAAGATCTGTCGCGGCACATCGGCTTCGGCGCTGCCGATCTTGTTCAGCAGATAGTAGGCCTGGTAGGTGGTCAGGAACGCGTAGGCCAGGACGAACATGAAGCGGCTGACGAATGCCCAGGCGAGGTCCGGGCTCGTCCGCGGGCTGACGTAGAACGTGCGTGGGATGTCCCTCGGCGACCACGCCGGTTTGTCCGCCTCGGCCAGCCGGCGATCTTTCAGCGTGGCCGCGAACACCAGGACGAAGAACCCGCCGATCGCGCACGGGGCCAGGAACATGACCAGTGGGATGCCGGTGAACAGTTGGACCAGGAACGTGCCGCTCACCGACGCGATGGGCAGGCAGACGGCCAGGATGCCCGAGACCTGGCCGCGTTGAGCGCTCGGGACCTGGTCCGGCAGCACCGCCACCATGGCGGCGAGCAGCGCGTTGAAGAACAGCTGGGCGGCACACCATCCGACGAGGACGATCGCGATGGTGGGTGCCAGCGCCACGACCAGGATGCCGAGGGAACCGCCCACCAGGCCGATGACCATCCAGGGCCGCCGCATGCCCAGGCGCGACGTGGTGCGGTCGCTCATCTTGCCGAAGAAGGGATTGCCGACCAGTGCCAGCAGCGCGCCGACCCCGGTGACGAGCGCCAAGCTGTTCGGCGCCTGTTCGATCCCCACGAGCGAGTTGACCTTCAGCGCCAAGGTGACCAGCACGGGGGCGAGGAACAGCAGCGTGGTGCCCAGGTACGCCATCGTGTACAGCGCGATGAAGCCCCATCCGACCCGGTGCAGCACGGGCGACTCGCCTTCCGGTCCGGCGTGGGGAAGCAGGAGTGAGGCGGCGACGGGGGTACTGCAGCCGGGCGTCTCGCTCACTTCAGCCGGCCGGGAAGGCGCTGGTGCCGACGGCGTCCGTGGTGTGATGTGCGCGGCCAAGCCATCACGACGGCGCTCCCGCCTCCGATCCACATCCGGATCGGGACTCGCGTGCGCCGAAGGCGACGCCGACGTGGCTGCTGACGCTCGAAGAGTCTTCGGTAGCGCGCACCATACGCCCGGCCGGAGCGAAAGGACCCCGGCGACCGCATGCTGTCGCCGCCGCCGGCCCACTCCAGCGCGGCCAACGCAACGCTGGTTGTGCATCTACCGTTTGCCGGATGTCGCAGAATCCCGCGTTGGCTGGCTTCGATGTCTTCACCGAGCCTGCGCCCCCAGTCGGGTTCGACCCGGCGGCGATGTTCGCGGGCGGCCTCACCTCGCCCGACGCGGGCATCGTCGTGCTGCGTCCATGGCGCTTGCGCTGGGGGAAGGGGGCGGATCTCGCCGTCGGCAAGCCGCCCGCGGTGTGCGTCGCGCGCGATCGCGGGCGTCGAGACATGCACTCACGTCGCGTGGTCTCCACGACGGGCGTCGCCGCCGAGGCGGGGGAGGGCCAGCAACGGAAAGATGACGACCGACAGTAGGCCGGCGGTCACCAGCGCGACATAGTTGCTCGGCTGGATCACACCGAGCTGGACACCGATCGCGCCGGCGACGACCGGGATGCTCAGCGACGTCGCCTGCAACAGGCCGGCGGCGATCAACTGCCCGCGGCGCTCGGCGAGCGGTGCGTAGAGCACGGCGGGTACCGCCCGTGCGATGAGCATGGCGCCGAGGAAGATCGGCACTCGGGCCAGCGTCGAGGGGCTCTCGACCAGACCGCGTACGTCGAGGGTCATCCCGGTCGAGACGAAGAAGAAGGGTATGAAGGCGCCGAAGCCCACGGCCCGGAGCTTCAGGTGGAACTGGGTGTGGGTCATGGCCCGGTCCCGGTCGAGCAGCTTCAGCGTTGCTCCAGCCAGGAACGCGCCGAGGATGGCCTCGAGCCCGAACGCCGCGGCCAGCGCCGCGAACAGCATGAGCAGCGCCACCGCACCCCGGACGCGGACCTCGGCGGCCGTGTTCTGCAGCGCCACCAGCGCCCGGGATATCCGGGACGACCGTTCGAACCCGACGATGAGCAGCCCGACCGCGGCGATCAGGCCCAGGAACGCCACCAGCAGCGCGAGTTGCGATCCGACACCGACCGCGTCGCGGGAGAACAGCAGCGACAGCAACACGACGGGGACGACCTCGGCGATGGACGCCCCGGCCACGACGACCTGCCCGAACGGAGTCTCGACCTGCCCGGCGTCCTCGAGGACCGGCAGCACGATGCCGAGGCTGGTCGCGGAGAGGATCACGGCGATCAGCAGCGGCGAACCGACCAGCCCGAACGCGCCCAGCGCGAGGCCGATGGCAGCGGCCAGGGCGAATGACAGCCCGAACGCCGTCGAGGTCAGACGCAGGACGCGGCCCCGGAGCCGATCGAAGTCGATCTCCAGCCCGGCGAGCAGGAGCAGGAACGCCAGTCCGACCGTGGCAAGCACGGCTACGGGTGTGTCGGACCGGGCCCATCCGAGCACCTGCGGGCCGATGACGATGCCGAGCAGGATCTGCAGTACGACTTCCGGCACCCGGAGTCCGGTCAGCCGCACCACCAGCGGTGCGAGCAGCGCGACGAGGGCCACGACGGCCGCCGACGTCAGCGATGGCACGAGAGTCTGTCTGACGTGGTCTGCGTTACGTGGTCTGGTCGGTGGGCACGACGTACGGGAACTGCTTGCCCCGGGTCTCCGCCGCGTTGCCGGAGGTCAGTCCGGTCGGGAAGCCGGTGTTCGTGATGAGCGAGTACATGACCTCAGGGGCGTTGTCATCCAGGGCCCGTCCGTTGAATCCCGCGAAGCTGAACGCCGCCGGGGTACCGATCCGGTAGGGCAGCAGATCGGGCAGGAGGCGCTGTGTCACGAGTTCGCCGTACGCCTCCGGATCGGCGGTGCCGGTGAGGCGACTCGCGGCGGTGATCATTTCCCGGACTCGGCCGCCGTCGTTCGAGATGTCGTCGGCGGGATGGGCGGCGGTGTCGCGGGTGTACGCAGGGCTGTCGTCGTTGCCGCCCATGGCCCGGAACAGTGGCCACATCATCGGGATGCCCGACCGGTTGATCTGCCGCCACCCGCCGGCATCCGTGGCGAGCTTGGTGACGCTCCAGACTCCGACCTCCTGCCCGGCGTGCAGTCGCTCATCCGTACCAGGCACCTCGAGGACGATCGCGGAGATCGAGGATCCGGTGAAGCTGCTGGCGGCGTCGTCCTGGGCCCAGTCCACGAGCTCGATCGCCGTCTTGTTCTGAAGACCCTCGATGATGTGCGCCAGCTGGTTCAGGTCCAGATAGAACGGGTCCGCCGCGGCACCCGCCCATACGCGGAGCTCGGAATCGTCGCTGCCGTCCGCGGCGACGGCCCCGGTCCGGCCCTGCGCGATCACCGTCCCCGACGCGCCGTCGTCCTGCGCGTCCGCGCCGGTGAGCCGGTTCACGGTCATGGCCTGTGTGCCGTCGGTGTCGGCCTCGTCGAACGTGATGCGGTAGGTGAGGCTCTCGCGCTCCTCGCCGAAGTGGATTTTGAATTCGTACCGGGCCTCCGGGTGGAAGCCGGGAACTCGGTCCTTGCCCGCCAACGAGGTATTCAGCATCATCGCCAGCGTGGTGCCCCGGTCCCCGTCGAAAACGTACGTGTCGGTCACGTTCAGCCGTGGATCCCGGCGAGATGCCGGCGAGTCGAGATGGTGAGACATACTTCCCCTTGTGTCGGTTCCGTGACCATGCAGAGACATCAGCATTGCTGAGTACGTGGGGAATTTTACGAGCGTCGGTCGTGGTCGGCTTCAGTCAAGTGACTCAATGCGTCGTCCAGCACTTTCGCGCGTAGCGCCTCGACCAGCTGGACTCGGGACGTCACAGCCAGCTTGGGAAAGATGCGGTACAGGTGGGAGCCGATTGTCCGGTGGGAAAGGAAGAGCTGTGCTCCGATCTCGCGGTTGGACAGGCCCAGGGCGGCGAGCCGCGCGATGGCGAGTTCCTGTGCGGTCAGGATCGCCGACCGTCGAACCGCAGTCGCCGGGCTCGCCTCACCGCAGGCCGCGAGTTCCCGGCGCGCCCGGTTCGCCCAGGTCACCGCGCCGATCCGGTCCAGCACATCGCGAGCCGCGCGCAGCTCGGCACGCGCATCGGTCCTGCGCCGCTGGCGACGCAGCCACGCGCCGTACTCGAGATGGGTCCGCGCCTGCAGAAACGGGAACCGGGGCAGCAGCGGATCGGTCACGGCGGTGCGGAAGAGCTCGTCCCTGGTGTGCGGACCCGCGATCATCGCCCGTCCGAAGGCGAGAGCGAGTCGGAGGAGGGGAGACGGGCAGCTCGTCGACCCGAGCCGGTGCACGGTCTCGGCAACCTCGTCGTGGCGTCCCGAGTGCATGCCGGCCTCGACGAGATCTGCGAGAACCCAGGTTCGGTACGTCTCGTGATAACACTTGTCGCCCGGAGTGTGCATGGCCCATAGCTGGGTGAACGCCTCGGCGTGCCGATCGTGTGCGAGCGCCACGATCCCGAGGACGTGGGCGTACTGCGCCCACTGAGCGGGATTGTCGAGATCGTCGAGCATTCTCGTCGGCGGCTCGGCGACCGGGAGCTCGGGGGTCAGGCACGCCGAGGCGGCCGCGGCGGAGAGTTGCGCTGCCGCCTGCCACCGGGTCGACGACACGTCCTGCGCCAGCCTCACCGCTTCCTCGGTCAGCTCCTTCGCATCCCGGAACCGACCACCGAGCACCGCGGCCACCGAGTGCGAGACCAGTGTCTGAGCGAGCAGTCCGAGCTGTCCACGCTCGCGGTAGAGCACCTCGGTCGCGTCGAAGATGCGGCCCGCGAGGACAGGATCGCCGGCGAACTGTGCCGTCAAGCCCTGCAGGTGCAGGGTGGCGGCCGGAACGTCGGCGCGGTCCCAGGTGTCGGCGAGCCGGGACCGGACCGCGTCCCCCTCGGTCCCGCTCTGTACCGCGATCCGGACGAAGAGCATCACCGGCGAGTCGGGATCGCCCGGGAGCGATGCCGCCACCTCGGCGACCTCCCGGCCCAAGGCGTGATCACCCGGCTTCCACCAGCAGCGGTGGGCCGCCGCCCGCAGGACCCGCCAGGCCATGTCGTGGTCGCCGCGGTCCCGGCACGAGCACGCCACGTCGACCAGCCGGCGCACGATGGAGGGCTCCAGAACGATCCGGTCCTCTCGCACTTCCCGTATCCAGGTCAACCTCGCCATGTGGGCTTCGGTCAGTTCCACGTCACGGAGCTGCTCGATCAGCGAACTCCCGTGGTCGACGCGGCCGACTTCCGCGGCGAGCTCCACGGCACTGATCAACCGGTCGGCCCTGGTGCCCGGGTCGGCGGTGAGGTGGGCCGACAGCTCCATGAGGGCAAGCGCGGCGCTCGGGGCGCCGCGCCGCCGTGCTCGCAGAGCTGCCGCGGCCACGTCCAGGGCCACGTCGTCGTCGCGACCCAGCGACGCCATCGCCCGGTGCCACACCTGACGGTCCGGATCTCGGGACACGACCACGGCGAGCGCCGAGTGCACGTCGCGTGCCATCGCGAGCGGCGCCGCCTGCCACACGGCGGACCGCACCAACGGATGCCGAAACCGCATCGTGACGTCGGCGACGGTCACCAAGCCGGCGTCGATCGCGGGCTGCAGGTCGTGCGCGAAGACACGTCCGTCCGTCATCATGGAGGCGGCGGACAACGTCTCATGCAAGGTGCCGCCCTCGTTCGCGACGCCGACGAGCACCGCGGCGCGGCACCGGTCAGGGAGACCTGCATATCGGTCGGCGAAGGCACTCTCGAGACGCTCGGTCAGCGCGTAGGTGCCCTCGCCGTGCCGGGGAGACTCCGGGGCAGGGCTTGCGGGAAGCTCGATCAGGGCGAGCGGGTTTCCCCTCGCGAGCGCCAGGATCTGGCGCCGACCGGCCGCTGTCAGACCGGTCCAGCGGTCGTCGACGAGCCGCGCGGACTCGGCGTCGGTGAGAGGGGCGACGGTGAGCTCGCGGCCGGACAGACCCCACGGTCCCGGACGGTTGTCGCGCCGCGCGGACAGACACACGATCGGCTCCTCGTCGACCCGACGTGTCAGGAAGGCGAGGGCGTCGCGCGACGCCGAGTCCAGTACGTGAGCGTCGTCGATGAGAATCAGCAGACCCCCGTCGGCAGCGATCTCCGACATCAGCTCCAGCACACCGAGAGCCACCATGAACGGCGACGGCGCCCGATCGCCTTCGAAGCCGAACGCGCCGAGAAGCGCGTCACGCTGAGCTCTCGGCAGTTTCTTCACCAGAGGCTGCCACGGCCGGACCATTCCCAGGAGCGCCGCAAAGGGAAGTCGTAGCTCCGACTCCGTCCCGCTGGCCGTGACCACCTGGATCCCGCGCGCAGATGCCTCATCCCGAGCCGCTGCCAGCAGCGCGGACTTGCCGATCCCGGGCTCCCCGCTCAGGAGGAGCGAGCTTCCCCTTACGCCGATCTGGTCCAGCGCGTCGGTGATGACGAGGAGCAGATCCTGACGGCCGACGAGCGGTGGGCGGGGCCGTGAGCGGCCGTGGTCGGGATCCACCGTCGCGTCTCCTCGGTCCCAGGTCTCCGGGACACTCGACGCTCCGCGGCCCCTCAGGGAGCCAGTGTCGACCCTCTCGACGAGACCGGCAACCGCACCCGCACCTGCCCCGTCACCTGTCTGTCCGCGGTCCGGTTCGTGCCACGGGCGTCGAGGTCTCCAGCGGCCCGGTGCCCGAGCGCACCAGGCCCAGCTGCTCGGTCCGTCGCCCCAGGACGGCGTCGAGGGTCCGGTCGACCGCGGTCCGGATCCGGGTGCCCGGCATCGACACCCGGTGGCAGCCGCGCGTCACGCCGTTCGCCGCGAACCCCGACAGCGGGACGCCCAGCGGGTTCGCGGCCGCATCCCGGCCACCCGAGCTCGACGACGAACCCCAGGTCGTGGTGCCGGTAGCGGCGGCGTCGTCCCAGGGCCAGCGTCCGGTACATCCGGCGCCCACGACGACCAAGGTGCAACGCGACCCCGCGCTCCTGCTCGTCGTCGGACGTGGCCGCAGCTCGACCTGGCGGATGACGCGGTCGCGCAGGTACAGCGCCTCGGCGATGCTGGGGAAGCCGTGGGCGTGCTCGGCGACGCCCGGCACCCGGTAGCGGCTTGTTCACGCTGCGCACCGCGAGTACGAGCCGGTCGTATCCGAGTTCGCCCCGTCTTCCCTCCGGGTCGGTCCAGCCGACCCGGCGCCGCTCGAGGTCGACGGTGTCCACCGTGCCGAGCACGAGCCGAACCCGGGCAGGGTCGACAATGAGCGACGCCCGTGGCGACCTCCGGCAGCAGTGGTAGGTAGAGGAAGAAGTCGGTCGGATTGATCAACACGATCTCGACGACAGCGCCCGCCCGGCGGGCGATCGCCCCGCGGCTCGATGGCCGGCAAACCCACCACCCACGATCACGACCCGGACCGGTACGCCGTTCGTCACCGTCATCTGCCGGCCTTCTCCTCAGGCGCCGATCGCTGTCGAGGCGGCCGTGGTCGACGCGAGATTCGTGCGTGCGTGCCGGGCCATCTCCATGGTCCCGGACACGACCCGCTCGGGCACCTTCTCGCCGCGATCGAGTGAGAACGCCACAGCGTCCGCGCCGACGTCCGTCGGTTCCGGGCCACTCACAGGCCCTGCTTCCGCAACCACGACAGGCACCCTTCCGCGACCTCGGTCCAGCCCTTGTCGATCGTGAGGGAGTGTCCGCGGCCTGCTCGTCGATGGTGGTGATGGCCGCGATCACAGTGGGGTTCAGGCGGGCAGTGATCGAGAACCGGGCGCCGGCCCGCCGACAGGTGTTGATGATGTCGTAGCCGTAGTAGGCGGAGTCCGCCCGCACCAGGATCAG
>JBBQEF010000050.1:0-22601 GCA_038320445.1 Mycobacteriales bacterium | reverse complement strand
TCCAGTACGTCTGACTGCTCGAGCCGCTCGATGATCACATCCTGCACGAACGTGTCGACCCACTCCTGCTTGCGCCCGGTGCACCCCGTGCCCTTGCCGCCCCAACACGAGTACTGGGCGTAAATCTTCCGGTTTACGGTGCGACGCATCGGAGAACCGCATACTCCGCACACCGCGAGTCGCGACAGCAAGTGCTTGACCGATGCGTCGGTCCAGGTCAATCGCCTAGGGTCAGTCAGCTTTGCCACCAGCAGCCGATGATCGGCTGCGGAGACGACCGGTTCCCAGGCCGCGACGACACCATCGATCACCTTGCCCTGATGCACCCGCAAGCCAGCCGCAGCTGGAGAGAGGATCACGTCACGAATCTGGTCCTGCCGCCACCGCCAGCTCGACTCGGCATCACCGTTGCGGCGCATCCTGACCGTCTCCGGGCTCAGCACGCCACGGGCGTTCAGCTCGACCTCCAGCGAGTACATAGACTCGCCAGCCAGCACGCGGCGAGCCAGCTCCTGCACGATCGGCGCCGTTTCAGGGTCGGGCTCCTGGCGGATCAGCTCGCGGCTTCGCTCGTTGTAGATTCGGCGGTAGCCGTAGGGGATACGACCATGTGGGAGCCCGTCGCGAGCACGTGCTGCTACATCACGCCGAATGCGCTTGCTGGTCATCGCTGACTCCCTCACCGCCAGTGCCGCCCCAAGGTCCAGCATGAACCCGTCGTCGGGATCGTTCGGGTCGTGGACCTTGCCATTGACGCTAATCATCACGCGCTGCGCGATACAGGCGTTGATGAGCGTCGCCCACACCGGCCGATCGCGGGTCGTGCGACTGATCTCCCAACACCACAGCTCAGTCGCCTGACCGCCGACGATCGCCTCCATCACGTGCTGCCAACCCTCACGGACCTTCCCGCCGGCGTAGCGAGAGGCGCTGATCCCGTCATCGCGGTACGGCCCAATGATCTCAACGCCGTCACGGCGAGCCAGCACGATCAGCTCGGAGAGCTGCTGGTCAACACTCTTGCCTTCGCCGCGCTCTTGTTGCTGTGCCCGCGTCTTCTCGCCACGCGCCACCTTGCTCACTCGGCCGTAGAGCACGGCTCGCCGAGGCACGTCGGTCTCCAACATGCGGCGAACTATACACGTTCTTGACGTGCTTTGTCACCGGAGACCACGAGCAGGTGGCTCAGCCCGGCCGCACGGAAATCGGCCCGCGACTCCGCGGTGAGGCCGCCGGTGTCGCCGACGGCGAGGCCGGGCAGCAGGCCGGCCTCCGCCTCCGGCAGCGCGGCCCCGGCCGCCTCGCGCAGGCCGGCCCGCAGCCCGCCCGCGGCGACCTGCCACCACGGCGGCGGGGTGACGTCCGCGGGTGGGCCCCGCACCCGCAGGACGGCGACGGTCAGGTCGGAGCGGGTGGGCGGGGCGAGGAGCCCGGACGCGGTGACGGCCTGGCCGGGCAGGAGCCCGGCCCATCCGTCGGCGGGGGCGAGCAACAGGACCCGCCCGCCACCGGTCCACCGCCCCGCACCGGCGGCGGCCTCGCGCAGCGAGCCCGACACCACCACCTCGGTGGCCCCGCCGGGCCGCGAGCCGTACGCCGAACCCGGCAGTGGCCGTGGATCGTCGCTGAGCACCACCTGCAGCGTGGCGGCGCGCCCCGCCTGGTCGCGCAGGGGATGGCCGGCGACCAGCAGCGTGTTCGCGCCGATCACCAGTCCCGTGGCGCCCACGCAACCGGCCACCGCGAGCACGGCGGGAGCCCATGCCCGCAGCCACGCGGCGCCCGCCACGGCCGCGCCGAGCAGCGCGGCGACGGCCCCGGCGACCGGGCCGAACCCCAGCCCGAGCAGGGTCACCGCCCATGCGGCGAGCGCGGCGGGGACGAGCCGCAGATCGGGCGGGCGCGACGGCTCCTCCGGCCCGGTCACCGGACCGTCACCAGCTCGCGGAGCTGCGCGAACCGCCGCTCGCCGATGCCCTCGATCTCGCGGAGCTGGTCGACCTGTGCGAACCGGCCGTTCGCGGTGCGCCACTCCAGGATGCGCGCGACGGTGACCGGGCCGATGCCGGGCAGCGTGTCGAGCTGGGCGGCGGTGGCCGAGTTGAGGTCGATCTTGCCGGCCGAGGCCGGTACCGGACCGCCTGCAGGAGGTGGCTCCGACGCGGGCACACCCACCGCCACCTGCTCCCCGTCGGCGACCTTCCTGGCCAGGTTGAGACCCGTCAGGTCCGCATCCGGCAACGCCCCACCGGCGGCCTCGACCACGTCGGCGACACGGGACCCGCCGGGCACCCGCACCAGGCCGGGCCGGCGAACCTTCCCCGACACGCTGATCACCAGCGGCCCGGCCGACGGTGCGGTGGAGGCGGCGGCGCCGGACGTCTCCGGGGCCGCGACCGAGACGGCGGGCAGGGCGGGCACCGGCTCGGCCCGCGGCCGCTCGGTCCACACCCCCACCGCGGCGACCACGGCGCCGACGGCGGCCACGAGCGCGAGCGCGACGGCCCCGGGGCGCCCCGGATCGACGCGGGCACCGCGCCAGGCGGCGGGCACGAGCCGCTCGAGCCACCCCGATCGGCGGGACACGACCGGGACGGGCTCGGTGAGCGGCTCCTCCGCACGCGCCTGCCCCGCCGGCTCCCACGGCACCGGCGGCGGGCCGAGCACGGTGGCGAGCCTGCCGGGCGGGGACGGAGAGCGGGGTCGGGCCACGGCTCGACGCTAGGACGGAAAGACCGGCCCGCACCGACGAACGTCGAAACTGTGGACGGCCGGGTCGCGATGTGGACAACTCCTCCCACCCCGCCCGGCCATGATCGCGACGAGCCGCGCACCAGTGCCCTCGCCGGGGCCGTCATGTGCGGTTGACCGCGATCATCACTACTCCGCGGGCACCACCACGACCGCGAGCAGGCCGGTGCCCACGTGCGCCCCGATCACCGCGCCCACCTCGGACACCAGCAGCCGCGCCACGTCCAGCCGCTCCCGCAGCCGCACCGCCAGCTCCTCGGCGCGCGAAGCCGCCCCGAGGTGGTGGACGGCCAGGTCGACCGGGCCGTCACCGGCCGCCTTCACCGCCAGCTCGACCAGCCGCTGCGCCGCACGCGCGGTGGTGCGCACCTTCTCCAGCGGCACGATCCTCCCGCCCCGGACGTGCAGCAGCGGCTTGACCGCGAGCGCGGTGCCGACGAGGGCGGCTGCGGTGCCGATCCGGCCGCCGCGGCGGAGGCAGTCGAGCGTGTCGACGGAGAAGAACATGCGGCAGCGCGCGGCGACGTCGATCGCCGCGGCCTCGACCGCCGGGCCGTCGGCGCCGGCGTCGGCGGAATCGGCCGCGGCCAGCACCGCGTACCCGAGGCCCATCCCGGCCGCGCCCGAGTCGACGACCCGGACCCGGTCCGGCCCGACCTCCGCGGCCGCCGCCCGCGCCGCGTCCCACGTGCCCGACAGTGCGCGCGACAGGTGCACCGACACGACCGCGTCCGCGCCGGAGTCGAGCGCCGCGCGATAGCAGGCGACGAAGTCGGCCGGGGTGGGGCGGGAGGTCTGCACGTCGAGACGGCGGTCGCCGAGCGCCACGAGCAGCGCCCGCGTGTCGACGTCGATCCCCTCCCGGCCGACCCGCTCCCCCAGCCGCACCTCCAGCGGCACGATCCGGATGCCGCGTTCGGCAGCGACCCCCGACGGGAGGTAGGAGGTGGAGTCGGTCACCACGCACACGCGCACGACGCCGGACACTACTGACGCAGCAACGGGCGCAGGACCTCGGCGCAGGCCGCCCCGACGGCGGCGTGTCCCGCCCAGCCCCAGTGCATGCCGTCCGGGTTGCCCTGCCCGGACAGCACGTGCTCGCCGACGAGCGGCGGCAGGTCCAGCAGCGTCACACCCGTGGACGACGCCCACGCCCGCGTGGCCCGTTCGGCCGCCGGGCGCCCGGCATGCACGCCCGCGTAGTCGGCGGCCCGGTGCAGCGGAGGCAGGACCGCGACGACGGGGATGCCCGGCCGGATCGCCAGCACGGCCGTCCGGCACAGCTCCAGGTGCCGGACGGTGAGGTGGGGCGGCAGCGCGACGGGCCCGCCACCGGGCAGCACCCGCGCGAACCCCCGGGCGAGGACGGGCTGGGCCCGCCGGTGGGCGGCGCGCACCGTCCGCCGCAACCGGTCCGGTCGCAGCGCCGGGATCAGTTCGCGCAGGGCCGTCGGCAGCGGGGACGGCAGCGTGTCCATCCCACCCACCCCCAGGACGAGCGCGTCGACGCGCGGCATCACCGCCCACACCCGCGGGTCGTGGCAGAGCGCGTGCCAGGCGTGGCGGGCGGTCCAGCCGATGCCGGCGACCAGCTCCGCCCGGCCGCCGACCGCGGCGGCGGCGATGTTGGGCCACAGCCGGGGATCGTCGGCCGGTTCACCGCGTTCGGGGCCGTGGAAGGCGAGCGAATCGGCCAGGACCAACACGGTGGGAGTCATCGTGGTGGCCGGCGCGGGCATCAGGCTCGTGCGCGGCAAACGTCGCCCCGGCGACGTTTTCCACGCACAGCAACGCCACGCACAGCAACGCCGCGCACAGCAGCGCCACGCACAGCAGAGCCACGCACAGCAGCGCCACGCACAGCAGCGCCGCGCACGGGCGCCGGAGGTGCGTTCACGTGCCCACGTTGTAGCCGGCGAGCCTCCACCGCGGGTGGTCGTCGCGCCGCGCGAGCGACGCCCACCGCGCGTTGCCCATCCCGCCGATCGACGGCCACGTCGGCGTCGGCAGCCCCAGCAGCCCGCAGACCAGCCCGGCGATCATGCCGCCGTGCGCCACCATCACGACGATGCCCTGGGGGTTGTCGGCGTACTCCTCGTCCAGCTCGTCGACGACGGGCCGGGAGCGACGCACCACCTCGATGCGCGACTCGCCGCCCGGCGGCGCCCAGGCCGGGTCGGATCGCCAGGCGGCGATGGCGCCCGGCCAGTCCTGTTCGATCTCGGCGACGGTGCGGCCCTGCCAGTCCCCGAGGTTCGTCTCGCGCAGGCGCTTGTCGAGCTTCACCGGCAGGCCGGCCGCCGCGCCGATCACCTCGGCCGTGTCGACGGCGCGGCGGAGGTCGGAGCTGATCAGCCGGTCCGGACCCAGCCGCGCGATCTCCGGCGCCACCCCGATCGCCTGGTCCCGGCCGACCGCGGTGAGCATCGAGTCGATGTGGCCCTGCATGCGGCCGTCGACGTTGTGGTCGGTCTGACCGTGGCGCAGCAGGACCAGCCTGCGCAGCGTCACCCCACGCCGTCCGGTACGGGGGCATCGGCCTCCGGGCCGGTCAGGTCGGGGAAGGTGATCCGCGGGCAGTCCTTCCACAGCCGGCCGAGGCCGTAGAACTCGCGCTCCTCGTTGTGCTGCACGTGCACCACGACGTCGACGAAGTCCAGCAGCACCCAGCGGCCCTCGCGGGTGCCCTCGCGGCGCGTCGGCTTGGCCCCGTTCAGGCGCATCTTCTCCTCGACCTCGTCGACGATCGCCTGTACCTGCCGCTCGTTGGGCGCGGAGGCGATCACGAACAGGTCCGTGATCACCAGCTGCTCGGACACGTCGAGCACGACGATGTCCTGTGCGAGCTTGTCGGCCGCGGCCTCCACCGCCACGCGGGCCATGGCCAGCGCCTGGTCGGTCGCGGTCACGACGGCGCCTCCGCGGAGACAAGCACGTCGGGGGTCACTGTCGTCCTCTCCCGGTCCGCCCGGCGGCCGACCTCTTGCACACAGTCTCCCAGCCGGACGACCGGACCCCGGCGCTCGGGTCACGTCAGCGGGGAAAGGCGCAGAACTCGTTGCCGTCGGGGTCGGCGAGGACCGTCCACCGGATGTCGTCGTCGGGCTCCCGCAGGACGGTCGCGCCGGCGGCCAGCAGCTCGGCGCGGTCACCGAGCACGTCCCAGTGGCAGCGGTTCTTCACCACCCGCTCGTCGTCGACGGGGACGAACTTCCACGTCACCCCGTCGAGGCCGGTGGCGCCACTGATCCAGCGCGGCGTGCCGTCCGGTCCCGGGCCTGCCTTCCCCCCGACCAGCGACGCCCACCAGGATGCGATGGCCGCGGGGTGCGGGCTGTCGGTGCAGACCGCGACGATCCCCGGCGGGGCGTCGGGGAACGCGCAGAACTCGTTGCCCTCCGGATCGAGATGGACGCGGAACCCGCTCTCCTCGGACAGCAGTTCGGCCCCGGGGACGTCGCCACCGACGTCGAGGTGCACCCGGTTCTTGACGATCTTGGCTTCCGCCACCCGGTTCACCCGGAGCACCGCAGTGCCCTCACGACGGAGGACGGCGTCGCCGTCGTTCACCTCCTCGACGTCGAGCCCGAGCACCCCGCCCCAGAACGCGGCGATGCGGAACGGGTCGGCGGCGTCGAGGCACAGGTCCTTGAAGGCGGCGGCGGGCACGCAGGCGAGCCTACGACCCGCTCCGGGCGGCGTCAGGCGACTTCCGCGAGCCGCCGGTTGCGCAGGATGCTCGACAGGAACGCCGCGACGATGAACGCGACGCCGATCAGGCCGGTGACCACCTCGTTGACGTGGTAGCCGATGCCCACCAGCAGGATCGCCGACAGCGCGCCGATGGCCCAGTGCGCGCCGTGCTCCAGGTACACGTAGTCGGCCAGCGTGCCCTTGCGCACCAGGTACACCGTGAGCGACCGGACGAACATCGCGCCGATCAGTCCGAGGCCCAGTGCGATGAGGATCGGGTCGGTGGTGATCGCGAACGCGCCGATCACGCCGTCGAAGGAGAACGCCGCATCGAGGACCTCGAGGTAGAGGAACAGGAAGAACCCGGCCCGGCCGGTCGCCTTGACCAGCTGTGACGGACCCTCGCCACCCGACTGGTCGAAGAACTCCCCCAGGCCGTTCACCAGCAGGTACGTGACGAGGCCCAGCGATCCGGCCACGAGCACCACGCCCGGGTCCTCCGCGAGGGTCTGGGAGAGCACCACGAGCACGGCGAGCGCCAGCACGATCGAGAGCCGGCTCAGCTGTCCGATCTTCGCGAGCGGGCGTTCCAGCCAGGTGAGCCACGTGATGTCGCGCTCGGAGAACATCCAGTCCAGGAACAGCATGAACAGGAACATGCCGCCGAAGGCGGCGATCTGCGGGTAGGCGGCGTTCAGGAGCGCGGCGTAGCTGGTGGGATCGCTCTCCGGCTTCTGTTGCAGCGCAAGGGAGAACGCCTCGATCGGGTTCAGATTCGCGGAGACCCCGACGATGATCAGCGGGAACACCAGCCGCATGCCGAACACGGCGATGACGACGCCCACGGTCAGGAAGATGCGCTGCCAGAACGGGTCCATCCGTTCCAGCACGGTCGCGTTGACCACCGCGTTGTCGAACGACAGCGAGATCTCCAGCACGCCCAGGATCGCGCACAGCAGGAAGCCGGTGACGCCGTCGTAGACGAACGCGACCACCAGCGCGACGGCGGCCACCCCCAGGGACCCACCGAAGATGCGAAGGTTCACACCGCGAGTCTGCTCCTCCCACGGCGGACGCCGCCCGACGGACCACTCGGAAGGCTTGCCCGACGGTGAGGAAACCGGCGGGAATCGCCGGCCCAGCCCTGTCCCCCGGGCAATGGGCGGCGCCCGTGCCGGCCCGGACCATGAGGACGACCCGGCCGCCGGACAAGGAGTCCGCGGGCGGCCGCCGCGCGGGAGGAGTCCGGATGGTGGACACGACGCCCTGTCCCGAGCCGCAGCTCCGAGGGCTGGCCCTGCTCGCCCCCGAGGTGGTCGGGCGCCGGACGGCGGTCCCGGGCCGGTTGCGGATCCTGCTGCTCTGCTCCGCGTTCGACGGCCTGACCCAGCGGGTCTGGATCGAGCTGAGCACCGCGGGACACGTGGTCAGCGTCCAGCGCGCGGTCGACGACGAGGCGGTCCGGGCGGCCGTCGCGGCGACCGATCCCGACCTGGTCGTCTGCCCGTTCCTGAAGGAGCGCATCCCTTCCGACGTGTGGCAGACCCGCCGCACGGTGGTGATGCACCCCGGTCCGAGGGGTGACCGGGGTGCATCCGCGCTGGACTGGGCGATCATGGACGCGGAGCGCGCGTGGGGCGTCACCGCCGTGTCGGCGGTCGAGGACGTGGACGCGGGTCCGATCTGGGCCTCGCTGGACTTCCCCGTGCCGGCGGACCCGCCGAGCAAGAGCGAGCTCTACAACGGTGCCGTCTCCGACACGGCGGTGCTGCTGGTCCGCCGGGTCGTGGCGGCCGCGAGCACCTCGGGATTCACGCCGGAGCCGCTGGACTACCGCACGCCGGGCGTGTGGGGGCGGCTGCGGCCCGTCGTCCGGCAGCCGGACCGCGCCTTCCGCTGGTCGGATCCCGCCGAGCACGTCCTGCGTCGGATCCGGGCGGCTGACGGCTCGCCCGGCGTGCACGCCTCGCTCTGCGGGGAGCCGGTCACCGTGTTCGACGCCCACCGCGCGACGCTGCCGGCGGGCGACCGCGGACAGCCGGGGACGGTGGCGGCCCAGCGCGACGGCGCCGTCCTCGTCCGGACCGGGGACGGCGCGGTCTGGGTCGGGCGGCTCCGCCGTCGCGGGAGCGGCGCCGGATGCAGCCCGAAACTGCCTGCGACCACCGTCCTCGCCGGCCACCTCCGCGGCGTGCCCCTGGCTCCGGACGACGCCGGGTTCCGCGAGATCGGCTACCGCCGTGACGGCCACGTGGGCGTGCTCGAGTTCCGGTTCCACAACGGGGCGCTGTCCACCCTCCAGTGCCGCCGGCTGCGGACGGCACTGCGGCACGCCGTCGGCCAGGACACGCGGGTGCTGGTGCTGAGCGGCGGCCGGCCCTTCGCCAACGGCATCCACCTGGGCGTCATCGAGGCCGCGGCCGACCCGGCCCAGGAGGCGTGGCGCAACATCATCGCCATCGACGACGTCTGCGAGGAGATCATCACCTGCACCGGCCAGCTCGTCGTGTGCGCGGTGGCCGGCAACGCGGGCGCGGGCGGGGTCATGCTGGCGCTGGGAGCCGACCGGGTCCTGCTGCGCGAGGGCGCCGTGCTCAACCCGCACTACGCGACGGTGGGCCTGCACGGCTCGGAGTACTGGACCTACGTGCTGCCGCGCCGGGTCGGCGAGGCCGCCGCACGGCGGCTGACCGAGCGCTGCCTGCCCGTCGGGGCCGAGGAGGCGGTGCGGCTCGGCCTCGCCGACCTCCTGCTCCCCCGTGAACCCGCACGGTTCGCGACCGGGGTGCGGAACTACGCGGCGGCGCTGGCCTCCGCACAGGGCCTGAAGGACCTGCTGGTCGCCAAGCGAGCGGTCCGGGCCGCCGACGAGCGACGTCGCCCGCTCCGCTCCTACCGGAGTGCCGAGCTGATCGAGATGAGCGCCGACCTCCTGGACGACCGGCGCGGGTTCGCCGCCGCGCGGCGCTCGTTCCTCGGTGTCGGTCAGGCCCGCCCGGTGGCCGCCGTGACCGCCGGATGACCCTGGACTCCGCACCGCATCCCCGCTAATGTACAACCTGATGGTTGTAGATTTTGCTGACGCGGTGCAGGCGGACCGGGTCTTCCACGCGCTCGCCGACGCCACCCGACGCGACATCGTCGCGGTGGTGTTGCAGGGCGGGCACTCGGTGTCGGACCTCGCCCGCCGCTACCCGATGAGCTTCGCGGCCGTGCAGAAGCACGTGGCCGTGCTCGAGCGCGCCGGGCTGGTCACCAAGGAGCGGCGGGGCCGCGAGCAGCGCGTCAGCGGCGACATCACCACCCTGCGCCAGGTCCACCGCCTGCTCGACCAGCTCGAAGCGGTGTGGCGCAGGCGCATCGACCGCATCGGCGAGATCCTCGCCGACCCGACCGGAGGAGAATCCCCGTGACCGTGACGGACGTCGCGAAGAACCCCGAGACCAGGACCATGACGATCACCGCCCGGTTCGACGCCCCGATCGAGCGGGTGTGGCAGGTGTGGAGCGATCCCCGCCAGCTGGAGCGGTGGTGGGGGCCGCCGACCTACCCGGCCACCGTCCTCGACCACGACCTCGCGCCGGGCGGCAGCGTCACCTACCTCATGACCGGCCCGGAGGGCGACAAGCACCGCGGCTGGTGGCGGGTGCTGGCCGTCGACGCACCGCACAGCCTGGAGTTCGAGGACGGGTTCGCCGACGACACCGGACGGCCCGACCCCGACATGCCGACCATGGTCGCCCGCGTCACCCTCCGGGGGGAGACCGGCGGCGGCACGAGCATGGAGATCCGGTCGACCTTCCCCACCGTGGAGGCCATGGAGCAGATGCTCGCCAGGGGCGTGGACGACGGCATGTCCGCCGCGATCGGACAGATCGACGCGCTGCTCTGATCGTCCCGGCCCTGCGCCGGGCCGTCTCCGGGTGCCGCCGAGCTGCCTCAGGGCCGGATCAGAGGGCCGCGGGGCGGTAGAGGTTGCGCTTGGAGATGTACTGCACCACGCCGTCGGGCACCAGATACCAGACGGGGTGGCCCTCGGCCACGCGGCGCCGGCAGTCGGTGGAGGAGATCGCCATCGCCGGAACCTCCACCAGCGACACGGCGCCGTCGGGCAGGTGCTCGTCGGCGAGCTCGTAGCCGGGCCGCGTGACGCCGACGAAGTGCGCCAGCTCGAACAGCTCGTCGATCTTGTGCCAGGACAGGATCTGCGACAGCGCGTCGGCGCCGGTGATGAAGAACAGCGCTGCGTCGGGGAACTCGCGGTGCAGGTCGGCGAGGGTGTCGGCGGTGTAGGTGGGGCCGTTGCGGTCGATGTCGACGCGGCTGACCGTGAACCGTGGGTTCGACGCCGTGGCGACCACCGTCATGAGGTAGCGGTCCTCGGCCCGGCTGACCAGCCGTTCGACCTTCTGCCACGGCTGCCCGGTCGGCACGAAGATCACTTCGTCGAGGCCGAAACGGTCGGCGACCTCGCTGGCCGCCACCAGGTGTCCGTGGTGGACGGGGTCGAAGGTCCCGCCCATCACGCCGATCTTGCGCTGCACCCGCGGAGCGTACTTGCCACGCGATCAGCGCAGGTAGGCATGCCGGAACTGGACGCTGATCCGCGGCCCCACCCCCCGGCACTTCGGAACGGCGTGCTGCCACGTGCGCTGGCAGGAGCCGCCCATGACCAGCAGGTCACCGGGGCCGGGGAGGAACCCGATGCTGGCGCCGCCGCCGCGGGGCCGCAGGCGGAACGGCCGTGGCGCACCGAGCGACACGAGCGCGACGACGGCCTCGGGCAGCACCCGTGCCCTCGGGCAGCACCCGGTCGTACAAGCGGACGCTGCGCTGCGGCCCCCACGGCGTCTCGTCGAGCAGGCGGGCGAAGAGCCCGTCCGCACCGTCACACCAGCCCGGCGCGACATCGCCACCCGGCAGCTCGCGGCGGCGCAGCCCGTGGAGCCCGGGATCGATCTCCACCGCGCCGCCACCGAGCAGGGGGGGCTGCCGGGCCAGGTCCGTCACGAGCCCGACGCTACGCGTATCGAACAGAAGTTCGAGCAGAACGGCCCGGCCGGCTCACACCGGCAGCAGGGCCTCCACCACGTCCGCGAGCTGACCGGCCGTGCGGCACTCGTGCATCGGCAGGACGTCGGCGTAGCGCAGGGCCGCGGAATCGCCGCTCCCCCACTGCCGCCGGGGCTCGGGATTGAGCCAGTGCGCGTGCTTGGCCGCGCCCACCAGCCGGCGCAGCACGGTCAGGTTGGGGTCGCGGTAGTTGTTGCGGGCGTCGCCGAGGATCAGCAGCGACGTCCGCGACGTGATCGCCTCCGCCCAGTGCTCCGCGAAGGAGCCGAACGAGCCGCCGTAGTCGCTGTGCCCGTCGAACACCGTGAGATCGGACTCCCGCAGCACGCGCTGCATGACCCCGGCCAGCTCCGCTCCCGGCTCGAACAGGTGCGTGACCTCGTCGGCCCGCTCGACGAAGGCGAACACCCGCACCTTGCTGAACTGCTCGCGCAGCGCCTGCACCAGCAGCAACGTGAAATGGCTGAACCCCGCGACGGAGCCCGACACGTCACAGAGGATCACCAGCTCCGGACGGCCCGGACGGCGTGTGCGGTACGCCGGACGCATCGGCACGCCACCGGTGGACATCGAGCGGCGCAGGGTGCGGCGCATGTCGAGGGTGCCGCGGTGCGCCCGTTTGCGCCGCACGGCCAATCGCGCAGCCAGCCGGCGCGCCAGCGGGTGGACGGTGCGGCGCAGCGCCGTGAGCTGCTCGGCGTACGCCGAGAGGAACTCCACCTGCTCCGCCTGCTTGGGCACGGCGGTCTTCGCCACCTGGTCGCGGCCGCGCATCTCGGCGGTGCGACGCCGGACCTCGTCGGTGACCATCGTACGGAACGCGGCGATGCGGTCACGGATCTCGCGGCGGCGCACCTCGTCGGTGAACGCGCTCTCCCCCTGGCCCTTCCGGAGGTCGTCCATGATCCGCGCCAGTAACGTCTCGGGCGAGAGCATGCGGAGCGCCTGGTACGCCGACCAGCTCGGCTGCCCGCCCGCACCGCGGATCCCCTGCCCGGCGCCCCCGGAGGTGCCCAGCGCGTCGACGACGGCACGGGCCAGCTCGGCCAGTGCGGCGTCGTCACCGTCGCGGAGCAGGTCGGCGAGGATGTCGCGCAGGGCGTCGACATCGACCGGCCCGTCGGGGGCGTCGTCGACCCGGGGCACCTCGACCGCGCCGCTCCCGGCGCCGATCGCCGCCGGGAAGTACAGGTCGAACAGGGTGTCGAAGGCCTGGCGCTGGCCGGAGCGCCGCAGCAGGGCCGCGGCCAGGCCCTCGCGGAGATGCTCACGATGGATCAGGTCCAGCGCGCCGAGCACGCGGGCGGCATCGATGGTCTCGCCCGGCCCGACCGCCACCCCGTGCACGCGCAGTGCCGCGACGAAGTCGACGAGGTGCCCGGAGAGCCCGTGCTCGGACCGCGGCAGGGTGGGCATTCCTCCATGATGCCCGCCCGTCCCCGGACCCACGAGCCCGATCTCCACAGGATCTCCACAGCGATCATCCCGGCCCTCCACAAGTTCGCCCTACGCTCGCCGCCATGGCAGAACGACAGCGCCGGGTTCTCGTCGTGGACGACGAGCCGACGATCGCCACGTCGGTGGCCGCACGGCTGCGCGCCGAGGGGTACACCGTGGACGTCGCCCACGACGGGCCGTCCGCGGTGGCGAGCGCGGAGGCGGAGCGGCCGGACCTGGTTGTACTCGACGTCATGCTCCCCGGCTTCGACGGCCTGGAGGTGTGCCGCCGCATCCAGGCGAGACACCCCGTCCCGGTGCTGATGCTCACCGCGCGCGACAGCGAGACCGACCTGCTGATCGGGCTCGCCGTCGGCGCCGACGACTACATGACCAAGCCCTTCTCGCCGCGTGAGCTGGCCGCACGGGTGCACGCGCTGTTCCGGCGGATCGACCGCGTCGCAGCGCTGCAGGACGCGGAGACCTGCATCCGGCTCGGCGACCTGGAGATCGACCCGGCCCAGCGGCGCGTGTCGCGCGGCGGCCGGCAGGCCCACCTCACGCCGATCGAGTTCGACCTGCTGGTGCACCTGGCCGGGCGGCCCCGTGACGTGCACGCCCGCGAGGTGCTGCTGGAGCAGGTGTGGGGCTGGGCCGCCGGAACGACCACCCGCACCGTCGACAGCCACATCAAGGCACTGCGCCGCAAGCTCGGCCCGGACCTCATCCGGACCGTGCACGGCGTCGGCTACGCGCTCGACGTTCGACCCCGGTCCCAGCAGCGCCCCCCGATCGAGGAGCACTCGGTATGACTCTCGTCGATCTCCTCCCCCGCCCGCTGGACCCGATCCCGTGGATCAAGCTCAAGTTCACGGTGTTGCTGCTGCTGTCGGGCGGCGCGGGCCTGCTCTACCTGTGGACGGAGTACCGCTGGGTGCCGCCGGCGTCGATCGCGGTCATCGCGCTGGCGATCGTGCTGGCCACCGCGCAGGTACTGGCCCACGGCATGACCCGCCCGCTGCGCGAGATGACGGCGGCGGCGCGGGCGATGGCGCAGGGCGACTACACGCTCCGGGTGCGGGCCACGTCCCGTGACGAGGTGGGCGCCCTCGCCGCGGCCTTCAACCAGATGGCGGCCGACCTCGCGGCGGCCGACCAGCAACGCCGCGAGCTGATCGCGAACGTCTCGCACGAGCTGCGGACCCCCATCGCCGCGTTGCGCGCGGTACTGGAGAACGTCGTCGACGGCGTCGCGGAACCGGACCCGGTGACGCTCCGCACGGCGCTCGCGCAGACCGAGCGCCTGGGCACGCTGGTGGCGGAGCTGCTCGACCTGTCCCGGATGGACGCGGGCGTGCTGGCGCTGGAGCCGGAGGACTTCGCGCTGGCCCCGATGCTCGCCGAGGCCGTCGCCGAGGTGGGGCTCACGGACCGGGCCGTCGGCTTCCGGGTGGACGTCGAGCCGCCCGGCGCGGTGGCGCACGCGGATCGCGCCCGCCTGCAGCAGGTGGTGGTCAACCTGCTGGACAACGCCGCGAGGCACGGCCCGCCGGGATCGGACGTGCACGTGGTGGCCCGCAACGACGAGGAGGAGCTGGTGATCGAGGTGTCCGACGCAGGGCCGGGGATCGCGGTGGCCGACCGCGACCGCGTGTTCCACCGCTTCACCCGCGGGGACCGTGCCGCCGGGGGCGGCACCGGGCTGGGGTTGGCGATCGCGCGGTGGGTGGTGGACCTGCACGGCGGCCGGATCGCCGTGCAGGAGCCGGAATCAGCCGGCTGCACGATCCGCGTGACGCTGCCGGGAGCGGCGTCATGAGCGACGGCACCGGACGCGGCGGAGCTGTCCCGTCCGGTTCCCGGCTCCTCCCGCCCCGCCCGGGCGGCTGGGCGACGGCACCCGGACCCGCGCCCGGCACGTTCGTCACCCCGCCCGGCTGGGCTCCGCTGCACGGTCCGCTCGCACCGCCGCCGTCGCTGTTCGGACGGCACTGGCCCGGCCCGGCCGGCCCGCCGTCACGCCGCGTGCTCGGCGCCGCGGCCGTCGCCGGGCTCGGCGTGGCCGCCGCGGTCCCGACGGACCGGCCGGGGGTGGGCTGGCTCGTCGCCGCGCTGGTCGCCCTCGGCGCGATGCTGGCGATCGGCTGGCGCCCGCTGCACCCGCCCGGACCGATCCTGACCCGCCGGGCGCTGATCGCGGAAGCCGCGTGGATGCCCGCAGCCGTCGCGCTGGTGGCCGTGACCGCGGTGCGCGACGCGAGCTGGCTGGTGGGCCTGTGCATCCTGGCGGCCGGCGGGGCCGGGTCATCGGCCGTGGCCGGCCGGTCGTTCCGGTCGGCGGTGCGCGGCGGGCTCGCCGTTCCGATCGCCGCCCTGCGCGGCCTCGGCTGGGTGGCTCGCGCGCTGCTGGCCGTCCGCCGGACCGCCGCGGGCCTGCGCCTGGCCGTGTCCCTGCTGGTCGGTCTGGTGCTGCTCGCCGTCTTCGCGCCGCTGATGGCCTCGGCGGACCCCGCGTTCGCCCACGTGCTCGACGCCGTCGTGCCCGTCTTCGACGACACCTCGGCCATCGCGTGGACCCTCCGCTTCGCCGTCGGGGCGGCCGGGCTGCTCGGGGTCGCGTTCCTGCTCGCGGGCCCGCCCACCGCGGCTCCGCCCAGACGGCCCGTGTCCCGGCTGCGCCGCGCCGAATGGGCGCTGCCGATGGGCCTGCTGGTGGCGCTGTTCGCGCTCTTCGTCGGGGTGCAGCTCACCACGATGTTCGGCACCGACACCTATGTCCGGGCCACCACCGGCCTCACCTACGCCGAGTACGCGCGCGGCGGGTTCTGGCAGCTGCTCGCGGTGACCGTGCTGACCCTGCTGGTGATCGTCCTGGGCAAGCGCTGGGCTCCCGTCGACCCCGTGTCGACCCGGCTCCTGCTCGGCGCGCTGGCCGTACTGACGCTCGTCATCGTGGCGTCGGCGATGTCCCGGATGTGGCTCTACCAGCAGGCCTACGGGTTCACGGTGCTGCGGCTGCTCGTGCTGACCATCGAGCTGTGGCTGGGCGCCGGCTTCGTGCTGACGCTCACGGCCGTGCTGAGGTCGCGGCCGGGCGGGCCGCTGCGGGGCATGCTGGCGGCCGGGGTCGTCGCCCTGCTGGGGCTGGCCGTGCTGAACCCGGACGGGTTCGTCGCCGAGCACAACATCACGCGGTACGCCGAGACCGGGACGATCGACGCCGACTACCTCTCGGGGCTGTCCGCCGACGCCGTGCCGGCGTTGGACCGGCTGCCCGAGCCGCTGCGCAGCTGCGTCCTGACCCGCCTCGCGGAGGGCCTGGGCGGGGACGGCGGGTGGCGCAGCGCGAACATCGGCCGGGCCGAGGCCCACCGGATCCTCGACGGCCGTCTTGCTGCGACTGCCGACCGGTCCCTGTCGTGCGACACATGACGGCGATGATCGATCCGGCCCGGTCCGGGGTTCGGCCCCGGGCGTCGCTGCCGCATCGGCACCGCCGCTGCGCCCCCGGAACGCCCTGTTCGGGCCGCCGATCGCCGACCCGGCCCGGCTCTACGCCGAGTTCGTGGAGCTGGGTGACGCGCTGGGCATCCGCCGCCACCACCTCCCCGCCGACGAGGCCGCAGTATGGCCCTACCTGGACCGCATGACGTCCGAGGTGCTGGAGAACCACCCGACCGTCCACGCCTTCCTCGACGTCCTGCGGACCAGCCGGGTCCCGCTCCCGCGCTGGCCCGCGCCGCTGCGGTGGGCCTGGCCGGCCATCGGCCGCCCGTTCGGGGAGGTGGCGCACTTCCTGGCGGTCGGCACGCTCGACCCGGCCCTGCGGTCGCGGCTGGGGCTGCGGTGGTCCGACCGGCAGCAGCGGGTCCTCACCCGGATGGCCGACGGCGTGCGGCGAGGGCCCGCAACGCGTGCGCCGCGTCAGTTGAGACGCAGCTCCGCAGCCGCCTTCACGGCGTCGGACTGGTGCTTGAGCACGACGCCCAGCGTGGCGCGCACGGCGTCGTCGTCGAGGGTGTCCAGGCCCAGGGCGAGCAGGGTGCGGCCCCAGTCGATGGTCTCCGCGACCGACGGCGACTTGCGCAGCTCCAGCCCGCGCAGCACGCGCACCGTGCGCACCAGCGCGTCGACGAGGTGCTCGGCCAGCTCCGGCACGCGGCCGGCGACGATGCGGCGCTCCAGGTCGGCGTCGGGGAAGTCGAGGTGCAGGAACAGGCATCGGCGCTTGAGCGCCTCCGAGAGCTCGCGCGTGGAGTTGGACGTCAGGAGGGCGAACGGGCGGCGCGTCGCGGTGATCGTGCCCATCTCGGGGACGGTGACCTGGAAGTCGCTCAGCACCTCGAGCAGCAGTCCCTCGACCTCGACGTCGGCCTTGTCCATCTCGTCGACCAGCAGCACGGTCGGCTCGCTGCGTCTGATGGCGGTGAGCAGCGGGCGGGGCAGCAGGAACTCCTCGGAGAACACGTCGTCGCGCGTGTCGTCCCAGGACTCGTCGTTGCGCCCGGCCGTGATGCGCAGCAGCTGCTTGGCGTGGTTCCACTCGTACAGCGCACGGGCCTCGTCGATGCCCTCGTAGCACTGCAGGCGGACCAGCCCGGAACCCGTGCACTCGGCCACCGCCTTGGCCAGCTCGGTCTTGCCGACCCCCGCCGGGCCCTCGACGAGCAGGGGCTTGCCCAGCCGATCGGCGAGGAAGACGGTGGTGGCGACGGCGGTCGACGCGAGATACCCGACCCCGGCGAGCCGCTCGGCGACGTCGGCGACGGAGCCGAACAGCGGCGAAGGGGGGACGCTCACAGGGATCATCCTGCCTGATGGGGTCCGGTTGCGCCCCGTGCGCCGGCCCACGGCACAGCCCGCCGCGCGGCGGGCGCACCCTTCCGCCCGGCCGTGCGCCGGCAGCAGCCACCGCGATCGTGAACGGTCCAGGGCTGGCCGCAGAACTGTCAGGGGTGCGGGCCACCATGGTGGGCATGACCACTTCAGCCGCACCGGATCTGCGCTCCCGCGCCGAGGACGTCCTCGCCACCCTCGCCGGGCCCGATGCGCGGCTGCGGGAGGACCAGTGGACCGCCATCCACGCCCTCGTGGCGCTGCGGAAGCGCGCGCTGGTCGTCCAGCGCACCGGGTGGGGCAAGTCGGCGGTGTACTTCGTGGCCACCGCCCTGCTGCGCGAGGCGGGCGCCGGGCCGACGGTGATCGTGTCGCCGCTGCTGGCGCTGATGCGCAACCAGATCGACGCGGCCGAGCGCGCGGGCATCCGTGCGGTCACGGTCAACTCGGCGAACACGGGCGACTGGGAGCGCACCTACGATGCGGTCGACGCCGGCGAGGTCGACGTGCTGCTGGTCAGCCCGGAGCGGCTCAACAACCCCGATTTCCGCGATCGCGTACTCCCCCGGCTCACGGCGAGCGCCGGCATGCTGGTGGTCGACGAGGCCCACTGCGTGTCGGACTGGGGCCACGACTTCCGGCCCGATTACCGGCGCCTGCGGACGCTCATCGCGGAGCTGCCCGAGGGCATCCCGGTGCTGGCCACCACCGCCACCGCCAACGACCGCGTCGTCGTCGACGTCACCGAGCAGCTGGGCCTGCAGGCCGGTGAGCCGCTGGTGCTGCGCGGCTCGCTCGACCGGGAGAGCCTGCGGCTGTCGGTCGTCACGCTGCGCACGGCCGCCGATCGGCTGGGCTGGCTCGCCGCACACCTGGACGCCCTGCCGGGAGCGGGCATCGTCTACACGCTCACGATCGCCGCGGCCGAGGAGGTCGCCGATTTCCTGCGCGAGCGTGGCTACCCCGTGGCGTCCTACACGGGCAAGACCGATCCGGCGGAGCGCCTGGCCGCGGAGGGCGATCTGCTGGCCAACCGGGTGAAGGCGCTCGTCGCCACGAGCGCGCTCGGCATGGGCTTCGACAAGCCGGACCTGGGGTTCGTGGTCCATCTCGGCGCACCGGCGTCCCCGGTGGCCTACTACCAACAGATCGGACGCGCCGGGCGTGCGGTCGAGCGCGCGGAGGTGGTGCTGCTGCCCGGCCACGAGGACCAGGACATCTGGCGCTACTTCGCCTCGCTGGCGTTCCCTCCGGAGCCGGTCGTGCGCCAGACGCTGCGCGTGCTGGGCGATGACACGCTGTCCACCGCGGCGATCGAGACCCGCGTCGATCTCTCGCGCACGCGGCTGGAGATGCTGCTCAAGGTGCTCGATTCCGACGGTGCCGCGAAGCGCGTCAAGGGCGGGTGGATCGCCACCGGGCAGGAGTGGGTCTACGACGAGGAGCGGCACCGGCGCATCGCCGAGGCCCGGAAAGCCGAGCAGCGGGCGATGCTCGAGTACCTCGACACCCGCGAGTGCCGGCTGGTGTTCCTGCGCAACCAGCTCGACGACCCGCAGGCGGCGCCGTGCGGGCGGTGCGACAACTGCGCGGGCGCCGCGTGGAGCCCCGAGGTGGACGGCGCCGCGGCGCAGGCGGCGCAGGAACGGCTGGCCCGGCCGGGTGTGGAGGTGGCGGCCCGCAAGCAGTGGCCGTCGGGGATGAAGGAGCTCGACGTGCCGGCGTCGGGGAAGATCCCGGCCGGGGAGCTGGCCGGGACCGGCCGGGTGATCGGGCGGCTGTCGGACATCGGGTGGGGGACGCGGTTGCGCGAGCTCGTCGGCGGCGAGGATCAGCCGGTGTCGAAGGACGTGCTCGACGCCTGCGTGCGGGTGCTGGCCGGGTGGGGCTGGGAGGAGCGGCCGGTCGGGATCGTCGGGATCGGCTCCCGCACCCGCCCCTACCAGCTCGATCACCTCGTGCGCCGGATCTCGGAGATCGGCAGGCTGCCGCTGCTGGGCACGCTGCGGCCGGCCGGTGAGCGCCCCGGCGAGCACGCCAACTCCGCGCAGCGGCTCGCCGCGGTGTGGAACGCGTTCGAGGAACCCGCGTTCGCCCTCCCGGACGGCCCGGTGCTGCTCGTGGACGACGTGATCGACACCGGCTGGACGATGACGGTCGCGGCACGGCTGCTGCGACGGGCCGGAGCGGGGGCGGTGCTGCCGTTCGCCCTGGCCCAGGCCGGGTGACCGGGGGTGGGGCGGCCCGCGCGCCGGGCCGGACGTGTTCCGCGGCGCCGTAGACTCGCCGCATGCCCTCCGACCTCGTCCTCAAGACCATGAACAACGCCCACCGCCTGCTGGTCAAGGTCACCGGCGGCCGCCTCGGCTACGACGCGGGGGGCATGCCGGTGCTGGAGCTCACCACCACCGGCCGCAAGAGCGGGCAGTCCCGCTCGGTGATGCTGACCTCGCCGCTCAGCGAGAACGGGCGCCTGGTGGTCGTGGCGTCCCGTGGCGGCGACGACGTGCATCCCGCCTGGTTCCTCAACCTCCGCGCCGACCCGAAGGTCGAGGTCTCGGTGAAGGGCGGTCCGAAGGAGCCGATGACCGCCCGGATCGCCACCGCCGAGGAGCGGGCGCGGATGTGGCCGCAGATCGCCACGAAGTACCGCAACTATGCGGGCTACCAGAAGCGGACCGACCGGGAGATCCCGCTCGTGGTGCTCGACCCCGCCTGATCGCATCAGCAGGGTCGCGCGGTCACGTCACCACGATCCAGCAGAACCCGGTACGGACCGTCGCCCGGCCCGGTGGCGGCTCCGCCGACGCCGGGAGCACGGCGATCCGCCAGTCCGCCGCCTGTGGTGCGCCGGCGTCGCGCCACGCCTCCAGGGAAGCGAGCATCCGCCGGGCGAGCTCCACCCCTGCGGGGCCGAACGGGAGCACCCGCAGGTCGGCCGGTGAGCCGGCCGTGGGCTCCACCACCGCGAGCCCCGCGGCAGCGGCCCCCGGCGGGCTGCTGAGCGCCACCGACACCTGCTCGGCCTGCCACAGGCGCCCGGCACCCGGCTCGGTCAGCGCCAACCACAGCCCGAAGCCGTCGAACACGTCGGCGGCGTCCAGCTCGACCGGCAGCGGAACCGGGACGCCGGGCTCCAGCAGTGCCGCCGCGAGGGCGAGCGGATCGGCGCCCGGCCCGTCCGACGGCAGGTGCAGCGCGGACCCGTCCGGCAGCTCCACAACGGGATCGACCGCGGCCCCGAGTCCCCGCAACCGGATGAACGCGCAGCCGCGGACGGAGTCGCTGCGCAGCACGCCATCGGCCCCCAGGTCCAACGCCATCGACAGCTGGCTCCCCCGCACCGCGAGCGGCACGAGCAGGCGCCCGCGGGGCTTGAGCTGGGCGACCCACTCCGGACGCACGTCCGACGCCCCGACGGTGAGCACGATGCGGTCGTACGGCGCGGCCGGCGGGTACCCTCGCGCGCCGTCGGCGCAGACCATGGCGATACCGCCGACGCCGGCCGAGGCCAGGTGCCCGGCGGCGGAGGCGATGAGGTCGGGGCCGATGTCCACGGTGACGACGGCCCCGGTGGGCCCGACGATCCGGGCCATCAGCGCGGCGTTGTAGCCGGTGCCCGCCCCGATCTCCAGCACCCGCTGCCCCGGCGCGAGCCCGAGCTGCTCCAGCATGATCGCCATCATCGACGGCTGCGACGCGGAGCTCGTCGCGACACCGTCGAGGTACTGGACGGCGACCGCCTCGTCGGCGTAGGCCGCGGCCGGGGTGCAGTCGGGCAGGAACAGGTGCCGTGGCACCGAACGCAGCGCCTCCTCGACGGCCGCACTGCGCACCCGGCCCGCCCTGACGAGCGTGTCCACCATCCGGGCTCGAGCACGCTCGGGGGACGTCATCGGCCCGAGTCTGGCCGCACCCGCGCCACCCGACAACCCCGCGGGTCGCGGCGACACGGCCGGACTCGCGCACAACCCACCGCCCTACTCGCGCACGCCGGCGTACCGACTCGCGCACCCTGGCGTACCGACTCGCGCACGCCGGCGTACCGACTCGCGGGGCCGGGGTCAGGTCAGCGGGACCAGGTCGTCGGCGTGGACCACCTCGCGGCGCTGCTCCGCGGGGAGATCCCGGCTCCGGCGGCCGATCAGGGCCGGGAGCTCGCCCGCGTCGAAGCCGACCACGCCGCGGGCCACCACCGCGCCGTCCGGTCCGACCAGGTCCACGACGTCGCCCGCCACGAACTCGCCGTCGATGCCGTGGATGCCGGCGGCCAGGAGCGAGCGGTGGCGGTCGATCACGGCGGTGACGGCACCGGCGTCGAGATCGAGGCGGCCGCGCACGTCGGCGGCGTGGCGCAGCCAGAACTTGCGCGCCGACAACCGCCGGCCCGACGCCCGGAACGCCGTTCCGACCACGGGCCCCTCCGCGGAGGTGTCCAGCGCGCCGTCGACCTGCTCGGCCGCCGCCAGCAGCACCGGGATGCCCGACGCCGCCGCCATCGCCGCCGCCGTGATCTTGGTGGCCATCCCGCCGGTGCCGAGGGCGTCCTTCCCGGGGCGGCCGACCCGGACCGCGTCCAGGTCGGCGGCGAGCTCGACTTCGCGGAGCAGCTGCGCACCGGGCTTGCGGGGGTCGCCGTCGTAGAGCCCGCCGACGTCCGACAGGAGCACCAGGCCGTCGGCCCCGATCAGATGGGCCACCAGTGCGGCCAGCCGATCGTTGTCGCCGACCCGGATCTCGTCGGTGGCCACGGTGTCGTTCTCGTTCACCACCGGCAGCACGTCGAGCCCGAGCAGGCGCTCCAGCGTGCG
>JBBQEF010000049.1:0-22866 GCA_038320445.1 Mycobacteriales bacterium | reverse complement strand
CGTCGTCAGGACGACGTTTTCCGCGCACGACCGTTTCGGGTCAGCTGCCCGTGCCCTCCGGCGCCTGCACCTCGCGGCGGAGGATCTTGCCGGTGGGGCCCTTGGGCAGCGTGTCGACCACCCAGACGTGACGCGGGTACTTGTACGCCGCCACCCGCTCCTTGACGAACGCCGAGAGCTCCGCGGGCTCGGCCGACTCACCGGCCTTGAACGCCACCGCCGCGCCGATCTCCTCGCCGAGGTCGCTGTGCTTGATGCCGATGACGGCCGCCTCCGCGACGGCGGGGTGCTCGTAGAGGGCCTCCTCGATCTCGCGCGGGTAGACGTTGTAGCCGCCGCGGATGATCAGGTCCTTCTTGCGGTCGACGATCGTGTAGTAGCCGTCGCCGTCCTTCGTGGCGATGTCGCCGGTGCGGAACCAGCCGTCGGGGATCGACTCGGCCGTGGCCTCCGGGCGGCCCCAGTAGCCCTTCATGACGTTCTCACCGCGGATGGCGATCTCGCCGGGCTCGCCGGTGGCCACCTCGGTGCCGTCGTCGTCGACGACCCTCATCTCGCAGCCGGGCACCTCGACGCCGATGGTGCCGGGCTTGCGCTCCATGCCGGGCTGGTTGAACGAGGCGACGGGCGAGGTCTCGGACAGGCCGTAGCCCTCCAGGATGATGCAGCCGAACTTCTCCTCGAACGACTTCATGATCTCCACCGGCATCGCGGAGCCACCGGAGATGCAGGTGCGCAGCGACGAGACGTCGGCCGATCCCGCGGACTCGTGGTGCAGCATCCCCGCGTACATCGTCGGCACCCCCTCGAACACGGTGACCCTGTCGCGCCCGATCACCGCCAGCGCCTTGCCGGCGTCGAACCGGGGGATGAGCGTCAGGCACGAGCCGGTGCGCACCGACGCGTTGAGCCCGCAGGTCAGCCCGAACACGTGGAACAGCGGCAGGCAGCCCATGATCACGTCGTCGGGCGTGATCTCGATCAGCGCATCGACGGTGACGGCGGCGTTGCTGGCCAGGTTGTGATGGGTCAGCTCGGCCCCCTTGGGCTGCCCGGTGGTGCCCGACGTGTAGAGGATCACGGCGGTGTCGTCGTCGGAGCACTCGACGGCCTCCCGGATCGGCGTGCCCGCGAACTCGTCGGGCCCCAGCGAGCCGACGACGACGCAGTCGACGCCCTCGGCCTTCGCGCCCTCGGGCACCGCGTCGCCACCGCCGTCCCAGCCGAACACCAGCGACATGCCGGAATCCTTGAGGTAGAACTGCACCTCCCGCGCCTTGAGCAGCGGGTTCAGCGGGACGACCGTGGCACCGGCCAGCAGCGCGCCGTAGAACACGATCGGGAACGCGGGCACGTTGGGCAACACGATCCCGACGCGGTCGCCCGGCGCGATGCCCCGGTCCTTCAGCGTGCCGGCGACCGCGGCCGCCGCCTCGTGCAGGTCCGCGTAGGTCAGGACATGGTCGTCGAGGCGGACGGCGGGACGGTCGCCGTGCTCCGCCGCGGTCGCCACCAGGTTGGCCGCCAGGTTCGTCATCGTCGACTCCACGTTTCGCTCGGCTCCGTTCGGGCGAACACTAGTCGTCCGACCGGACCTTTCGCTCACGCGAGCAACGACTGCTCGGCGTCGGCCTCCTCCTGCTCCCTGCGTGCGGCCGCGGCCACGCGCGCCGTCGGGAGGGCCATGCGCACGCCCAGGTAGAACACGGCGACGCTGAACACCGCGACGGTCAGGAGGTCCCACCAGTCCGGGATCACCCCGATCCCGTCGTAGTTGCCCAGGTACGAGATCAGGCCCAGGCCGACGAACCACGGGACCATCCAGCCGAGCGACGCGAAGTCGAACGGCGGGCGCTCCAGCGGCTTGTGGAACGCGTAGGAGATCCCGAAGATCACGTACCCGGCGAGGACGGCCAGCAGCAGCTTGGAGATCGCCGTCCACGACGCCCAGTAGATGATCTCGTTGGCGCAGATGAACGCCAGCGGGGCGAGGACCTCACCGGCGGGCAGCTTGTAGGGCCGCGGCCGGTCCGGGTCGACGCGGCGCAGCGCGATGAGCGTCACCGGGGCGAACCCGTACATGATCACCGTGGCCGACGTGACCAGCCCGACGAGGCTCTGCCAGCTCGGGAACGGCAGGAAGCAGATCAGCCCGACGACGAACGCCAGCAGCACCGAGGTCCACGGCACGCCGCGGGCGGAGATCTTGGCGATGCCCTTGGGCACGTACCCGGCGTGGCCGAGCGCGTAGGACAGCCGTGCCGACGTCCCGACGTAGACCAGGCCCGTGCCGGCGGGCGAGATGAACGCGTCGACGTAGAGGATCACCGCGAGCCAGCCCAGGCCCAGTGACGTGGCCAGGGTGGCGTAGGGGCCGAAGTCGCCCTTGCCGACCGGGTTCTCCCAGCCGCCGACGAGCTTGGCCGGGTCGAGGGCGCCGATGAACGCGACCTCGAGCGCCAGGTAGATCAGCGTGCCGACGATGACGGCGGTGATCACCGCGCGGGGGATGTTCCGCTGCGGGTCCTTCGCCTCGCCTGCCATCTGCACGGCCTGCTCGAACCCCTGCAGGGCGAAGACCACGCCCAGCGGCAGGGCCGCGAACACCCCGTGTGCGCCGTAGGGGGCGAAGCCGCCGCCCGCGGTGAAGTTGCTGGCGTGGAACGAGACGAAGACGAGCACCAGGACCGTCAGCACGGGGACGGCGGTCTTCCAGATCACGGCGATCTTGTTGGACTCGGCCAGCCACTTCACGCCCATCACGTTGAGCAGCGTGAACAGCAGCATCAGGATGACGGCGAAGATCAGACCGCGGCCGGTGAGCGAGCCCGCCGTGTCGACGAACCCGGGCCACAGGTGGTCCATGTAGCTCAGCGCCGCCTCGACCTCGATCGGCGCGATCGTGACGGCCTGCAGCCACGCCACCCAGCCGGCGGTGAACCCGGCGAGTGAGCCGAACGCCAGCCGCGGCCAGCGCGCGGTGCCGCCGGCGAGCGGGTAGGTCGCACCCAGCTCGGCGTGCACGAGCGCGAGGAGGATCAGGATGACGCCGGCGAGCATCCACGACAACAGTGAGGCGCCGCCCGCCGCCGAGGCCGCGGTCAGCGCGCCGAGCAGCCAGCCCGACCCGATGATCGAGCCGAGCGAGATGAACATCAGCGACACGAAACCCACGTCACGCTTCAGCCCGCTGGCCGCGGGCCGGTCCGATACATCCGTCACGGTGCACCTCCGAGGCGGCTCCCACGAGCCGGTCGGGCCATGCTGCATGGTGGTCACGTGATCCACGTCCGCCGAACGAGTGGACGATTGATTCCTTCGTGTCCACGCCGTTGACCAGCGCGAACGTTCCGTCCCCGGCGTGTCGGCTTGTCCGGTATGTGCGTGGATCGCGCGGTCGCGGGCGGCTGCGCGTCAGGTGATCAGCGGGTCGCGGGGGAGGCCCAGCAGGCGTTCGGCGACCTGGTTGCGGGCGATCTCCGACGTGCCGCCCGCGATCGTGATGCAGCGCGACCAGAGGTAGCACCGCGTCACGAGCTCGTTGCCGCCCATCACCGCCGCGGCCCCCGTCAGGCGCATCGCGAGGCCCGTGACGCGCTGCGCGTGCTCGCTGGAGAACAGCTTGGACAGGTTGCCCTCCGGCCCCGGCTCGGTCCCGCCGACGGCCCGCGCAGCCTGCCGCAGCAGCATCAGCCGCATCGTCAGCTCGTCGGCCACGAGCGCGCCGACATCCCGCTCGGCCACGTGTGGATCGGCGGCGGCCGTGGCGAGCGGGAGCAGGTCCCAGGCCCGGATCGGCAGCGTGCCCGCACCGCCGCCGCCGATGGACACACGCTCGTTGCCCAGCGTCGCCCTGGCCACGCGCCAGCCCTGGCCGACCTCGCCGACCACGCACTCGTCGGGGACGAACACGTCGTCGAAGAACACCTCGTTGAACAGCGCGTCGCCGGTGAGCTCACGCAGCGGCCGGACGTCGACGCCTTCGGAGCGCAGGTCGACGGCCATCATCGTGATGCCGGCGTGCTTGCTCCCCGACGAGTCGGTGCGGACGGTGGCGAAGCCCCAGTCGGACTGGTGGGCGCGGGTGGTCCACACCTTCTGCCCGGTGACGCGCCAGCCGCCCTCGACCCGGACGCCGCGCGTGGAGATGGCGGCCGCGTCGGAGCCCGCGCCGGGCTCGGAGAACAGCTGGCACCACTCGATGTCGCCACGCAGCGTCGGCCCGACCCAGCGGTCGAGCTGCTCGGGCGTGCCGTGCTGGGCGATGGTCTGGATGTTCCAGCCGGTGATCCCCAGTGACGGGACGTCGACGCCCCGGAACTCCTGCTCGATCACGAGCTGCTCGGCGGCGCCGGCGTCGCGACCCCACGGTGGCGGCCAGTGCGGCACCAGGTAGCCCGAGTCGACCATCGCGGCCCGGCGGGCGGCGGCGTCACGGCCCTGGAGCGACGCGACGAACGCGCGCGCCGCTGCGCGGTAGCCGTCCGCCTCGGCCGGGAGGTCGAGGTCCGGGGTGCGCCTGACGCCGGACGCCACCAGGCGCGCGACGTCACGGTCGGGATCACCGGTGCGGGCGACGTACGCCGCCAGCGTCACCGAGCGTCGCAGGTAGAGGTGGGCGTCGTGGTCCCAGGTGAAGCCGATGCCACCGTGGAGCTGGATGGTCATCTCGGCGGCGCGCACGCCGGCGGCCACGGCGCGGGTCGCGGCGACGGCAGCGGCCAGCTCGGCCTCCGGGCCCGCGGGTGCCCGCGCGGCATCCCACGCCGCCGCCACGGCCAGCTCGGCGTCGAGCAGCATGTCGGCGCAGTGGTGCTTGACCGCCTGGAACGTGCCGATGGTGCGTCCGAACTGCCGGCGCTCCTTGGCGTAGGCCACGGCCATGTCCAGGCACGCGTACGCGCTGCCCGCCGCCTCCGCGGCAGCCAGGATGCGGGCGAGCCGCCTCGCGACAGCCGCGCCGCCGGTGAGCCGGGCCAGCGCGGTGTCGAGCGAGGCACTGACGCGGGCGGACCGCCGGGTGGGGTCGAGCCCGTTCTCCGGGATCTGCCGCTCGGTGCCGGCGGCCTCGAACACCAGCACGTCGTCGCCGGCGACGAGCAGCAGCAGGTCCGCGAGCCCGCCACCCAGCACCATCTCGTCGGTGACCCGGCCGTCGCGCACCTCGCCGGCGAGGCCCACAGCGCCGATCCGCGAGCCGTCGGCGAGGCCGGGCAGCAGCGTGGTCCTCAGCGCCGCGCTGCCCGCCTCCGCCAGCACCGCGGACGCGAGGACCGTCGGCAGGAACGGCCCGGGCGCGACGACGCGGCCGAGCTCCTCCAGCACCACCGCCAGTTCCGGGACACCCGCACCCTCGCCGCCGTACTCCTCGGCCAGGTGCAGCCCGAGCCAACCGGGCAGCTCCTTCCAGAACGCAGGGAGCGCCTCGCCCGCCTCGTCGAGCGTCGCGCGGGCCGCGGCGCGCTGCCCCGCGAGGAACGAGCGCGCGACCCCCGCGAGGGCGAGGTGGTCGTCCGAGATGGCCAGCGGCATGTGATGACTCCTGCTCGGTGGTCGGCACTCCCCTTCCGGCCGCACACACCTCGTCGACGGGGTGTGCCGAGGCACGCGGGGGGTGTGGGCTACTTGCCTGTCCAGACGGGGGGACGCTTCTCGGCGAACGCGGTGGCACCCTCGCGCGCGTCGTTGCTCGTCATCACGGGGCCCATCAGCTCGTCCTGCCGCGACCAGCGCTCCGCGGCCGGCCAGTCGCCGCCCCGCGCCACGATCTGCTTCGTGACGCGCACGGCGAGCGGGCCGTTCGCGGTGATCCTCCTGGCCAGCTCCAGCGCGCCCGCCAGCGCTTCAGCGGGCTCGGTGAGGCGGTTGACCAGCCCCCAGGCGTGCGCCTGCTCGGCGCCGAAGGGCTCGCCGGTCAGGGCGTACTCCATCGCGATCGCCCGCGGGATGCGTTGCGGCAACCGGAACAGCCCGCCCGCCCCGGCGACGAGCGCCCGCGTGGTCTCCGGCAACCCGAACGTCGCGTCGCGGGCGGCGACGATCATGTCGCAGGCCAGCGCGATCTCGCAGCCCCCGGCCAGCGCGTAACCCTCGACCGCCGCGATCATCGGCTTGTCCGGCGGGGTGGTGGTGATCCCGGCGAGGCCGCGGCCCGGCACACTCGGGACGTCGCCGGCGAGGAATGCCTTGAGATCCATCCCGCTGCAGAACGTGCCGCCGGCTCCGGTCAGCACGCCGACGGTCAGCGAGGCGTCGCCGTCGAGCTCGTCCAGCGCCGCCGCGACCGCCCGGGCCAGCGCGCCGTTGACGGCGTTGCGGACCTGCGGACGGTTCAGGGTGATCACCAGGACCGCGCCGTCGCGCTCGGTCAGTACCTCCTCGGACATGTGCCTGACCCTAGTGCCCGAACAGACGGCGAGGACTGTGTTCTCATCGACGCGTGATCGAACCCGAAGGGCCCGGACCGCTCGCGGGCGTGGTCGTCGCCGACTTCTCCCGGATCCTCGCCGGCCCCTACGCCACGATGTTGCTCGCCGACCTCGGCGCCACCGTGATCAAGGTGGAGGGTCCCGGCACCGGCGACGACACGCGCACCTGGACACCCCCCGCGACGGCGGACGGCACCGCGACCTACTACCTGTCGATCAACCGCAACAAGCGCTCGATCGTGCTGGACCTCGCCGACCCGGCCGACCTCGACGTCGCGCACCGCCTGGCCGCCCGCGCCGACGTGCTCGTGGAGAACTTCAAGCCCGGCGGGCTGCGCCGCTTCGGCCTCGACCACGCGGGCGTCTCGGCCGTCAACCCGCGCGTCGTGTACTGCTCGATCAGCGGCTTCGGGACGGCGGGCGGCGCGGCGCTTCCCGGCTACGACCTGCTGGTGCAGGCCACGTCGGGCCTGATGAGCGTCACCGGGGAGCCGGGCGGGCCGCCACTGCGGGCCGGGGTGGCGGTGTTCGACGTGATCACCGGTCTGCACGCGGCCGTCGCGGTACTGGCCGCGCTGCGCCACCGCGACGAGACCGGAGAAGGCCAGCTCGTGGAGACGAACCTGCTGTCCGCGGCGCTGTCGGGGCTGGTCAACCAGACCTCGGCCTATCTCGTCGGCGGGGTCGTCGGGAAGCCGATGGGCAACGCCCACGCGAGCCTGTTCCCCTACGAGCCGCTCCCGACCGGCGACGGCGAGCTGATCGTCATCGCCGCCAACGACAACCAGTGGCGGCGCCTGGTCGGAGCGATCGACGCCCCCGAACTGCTCGACGACCCCCGCTTCGGGTCGATGGGCGATCGCAACGTCCATCGCGACGAGCTGCGCCCGCTGCTGCTGCAGCGGCTGGCGACACGGTCGGCGAAGGACTGGTTCGAGGTGCTCACCGCGGCCGGGGTCCCGTGCGGTCCGATCAACTCGGTGGACGGCGGGCTCGCGCTCGCCGCGGAGCTGGGCCTGGACCCGGTGGTGAGGCCCGGCGGCGTGCCGAGCGTGCGCAACCCCGTCACGTACTCGCGGACGCCGCCCGCCTACCACCGGCCGCCGCCTGCGCTCGGGGCCGACGGTGACGAGGTGCGGGCCTGGCTGGGCTGAACATCCGCCGCCCCGGCCGGGGTCCGGGGCACAGGGAACCGGCCGGGCGGTGGAGGGAGGGCCGCCCGGCCGGTTCGTCAGGACGGGGTCAGTTGCCGCCGCCGCCGCCGAACGGGACGAGGTTGCCGAACGGGCTGCCCCCGTTGCTCCCGCCGAACGGGTTGGCGTTCTCGCCGCCGTTGCTGGTGCTCGCCGCCTTGTCGGCCTGGCTGCCCAGCGTGACCTGGACCGCCTTCGCGGAGCCGCCGCTGGTCACCGTGAGCGTCACCTGCTGGCCGGGGGCGTAGGAGCCGATGCGGGCCACGAGATCGGAGAAGTCCTCGACCTTCGCGTCGCCGACCTTCGTGACGACGTCGCCCGCCTTGAGCCCGGCCGTGGCCGCCGGAGATCCGTCCTGAACGCCCGAGATCGTGGCGCCACCGCCGGATGCGGTCTGCCCGCCCGTGCTGCCCTGGACGCCCAGCACCGGCTTGGTGGCCGTCCCGGACTGGATGATCTCCTGCGCCACGCGCTTGGCCTGGTCCACGGGGATCGCGAAGCCCAGGCCGATGCTCCCGGTGCTCTGCGAGCCGCCGGTGGCGATGGCCGAGTTGATGCCGACGACCTGGCCGTCGAGGTTCACCAGCGGGCCGCCGGAGTTGCCCTGGTTGATCGGGGCGTCGGTCTGGAGGCCGTTGTAGACGACCGCCGCGCCGCCGCTCTCGCCCTGCACCGACACGGTGCGGTTGAAGGCGCTGACGATCCCGGTCGTGACCGTGCCGGTGAGACCCTGGGGCGAGCCGATGGCCACCACCTGCTGGCCGACCTGCACGCTCGAGCTCTCGCCCAGCGCCGCCGGCGTGAGGCCCGAGACGCCCTGCAGCTTGATCACCGCGAGGTCGTAGCTCGGCGACGTCCCGATCACGGTGGCCCGGTGCTCGGTGCCGTCGGCGAGGGTCACCGTCATGTCGCCGGTGGCACCCGCGACGACGTGGTTGTTGGTCAGGACGTCGCCGTCGGCGGTGAGGATCACGCCGCTGCCCTCGGCGGTGCCCTGGCTCAGGGCGACCTGGATGTCGACGGTGCTCGGCATCGCCTTCGCGGCGGCGGCGGCCACCGAGCCGGGCACGGTGTTGGCGGCGTTGGAGGCCGCGGACGCCGGGGACTGCGTGAGCGTCGTGCCCGACGAACCGTTGCCGAGCAGGGCGTACGCGCCGCCGAACCCGGCCCCGCCGCCGACGATGCCGGCGATCAGGGCGGCGGCCACGACCGTGCCCATCCCGCGCTGGCGGCGCGGCTTCTCGATCACCGAGGTGGTGGAGCCCTGCGGCTGGCCGTAGGGAGAGCCGGACGGCCACCCCGGGGCGCCGGCGCCGTGGGCCGCCGCGAACTGTCCGGTGTCGTGGGGACCGCTGCCGGGGCGGCCGACCTCGTGACGGCCGGTGTCCGCCTCCGGCCGTCCGCTGGCTGCGGAGGTCGGGGCCGGGTAGGCCTCGGAGGAGTAGGCCACGCTCGACTGGCCGGGGTCGGGCTGGCCGGGGTTGGACTGGCCGAGGTTGGACTGGCCGGGGTTGGACTGGCCGGGGTTGGACTGGGCCGGGTAGCCCTGACCGCCGTAACCCGGAGTCGGGTGGCCCTGACTGGCGTAACCCGGGGTCGGGTAGCCCTGACCGGCGTAACCCGCTGTCGGGTAGGCCTGGCCGGGGTGTCCCGAAGCCGGGTGGCCGGACGCTGTGTAGCCCGGTCCTGTGTAGCCCGGTCCTGTGTAGCCCGGTCCTGTGTCGCCCGGCCCTTCGTAGCCCGGTGCACCGCTCGCCGGCGCCGATGGGGTCTGACCGGGGTGGCTCGGGGCTGCTCCCGGCTGGGCCGCGTCGTCCGGTGCTCCCGGCGCGGAGGCGTCGGATCGCGCGGCGCCCGGCTCGGCGGGGGACGGCATGGGGTTCTGGTCGGTGCGGGAGCTCTCGGCCGGAGCACTCGTGTCCCGGCCCTGCTCCCTCTGCTCGTCGCTCATGGGACCCATCCTTCGCCCGGAGTCTGGGAGGTTGCTGAGCGAGACCTGGGAATCGGCTCGCGATTACCCGATGGTTTCCGGTTTCCTCACGGTGTGGACGACCGGACGGAGCTGGCTCTGGCCGTGGACGTCACGGCGGTGCAGGTCGCCGCGGTCACCGAAGCAGGGCGCCGGGCCGACGCGATACTCGGCGAGCCGCCGATCCCCGGCAGCGTCGACCGGCACGCCGAGGAGGGCACCGACGTGCCCGTCCGCCGGCGACGACCCTGGCAGCTGCTGCAGCTGCGCATCGGGCTGGCCGCGGGCCACTACCGGCCGGGCCCCGTCGACCGCGCGCGCGGCCTGTGAGCGCGCCGCGGTGGGACGGGCGTGCCGTGGTGGGACGCACGCACGGTGCTGGTCAGCGCAGGAGCTCGACGATCGTCGCGTTCGCCGTGCCGCCACCCTCGCACATGGTCTGCAGGCCGTAGCGGATGTCGTGCTCGCGCATGTGGTGCACGAGGCGGGTCATCAGGACCGTGCCGGACGCGCCGAGCGGGTGACCGACGGCGATCGCGCCGCCCAGCGGGTTGAGCCGGTCCATGTCGGCGCCGAACTCGGCCTGCCAGGCCAGCGGCACCGGTGCGAAGGCCTCGTTGACCTCGAACGCGCCGATGTCGGAGACGCCGAGCCCGGCGCGCTTGAGCGCCTTGGCCGTGGCCGGGATCGGGCCGGTGAGCATCGTCAGCGGGTCGGCGCCCGCCACCGCACCGGCGTGGTAGCGCGCGATCGGGGTGAGGCCCAGCTCGGCGGCGCGTTCCGGCGTCGCGATGAGCACCGCCGACGCCCCGTCGGAGATCTGGGACGCGTTGCCCGCGTGGATCACGCCGTCGGGGGTGAAAGAAGGCTTCAGCACGGCCAGGGTGTCGGCGGTGGTGCCGCGGCGCAGGCCCTCGTCGGCCGTGAGCCCGGGGGCCGACGGCACGGGGGCGAGTTGACCCGCGAAGTCACCGCGGTCCGTCGCCGCGGCGGCCAGCTCGTGCGAGCGGGCGGAGTACTCGTCGAGCTGCCGGCGCGAGAAGCCCCACGCCCGGGCGATGCGCTCGGCCCCGATGCCCTGGTTGAAGTCGCCGTTCGGGAACTCGCCGCTGGTCAGGTCGGCTGCATAGCGCTCGCGCACGAGCGAGCCGTAGGGGCGTCCGAGGTCGCGGCCGGTCCCCAGCGGAACCCGCGTCATGGTCTCGACCCCGCCGGCGACGACGAGGTCGTACTGGCCGCCCAGCACCATGCCGGCCGCGAAGTCGAGCGACGACTGGCTCGACCCGCAGGCGCGGTTGATCGTCACCGCGGCCACCGACTCCGGCCAGCCCGCTGCGAGCACTGCGTAGCGGCCGATCTGCGCGGCCTGGTCGCCGACCTGGTTCACGCAGCCCCACAGGACGTCGTCGACCAGCCCGGGGTCGATGCCCGTGCGCTGTGCGAGCGCCTGCAGCACGACGGCGGAGAGATCCGCCGCGTGGACCTCGGCCAGCGAGCCCTTGCGCCTGCCGATCGGGGTGCGGACGGCGTCGACGATGACGGCTTCGGGCATGGGTGACTCCTCCGGTGGTGGACCTGCACCGACGGTAGGACGGAGAGTGGTCGGCCGGGGTGTGATCGGCCTTACTTCCGCGGTTCCGCAGGGCAGTCGAACTCGTGTGCGTGTGCGCCGTCCAGGAACGCCTGCCACTCCGGGGTGGTGAAGACGAGCGCGGGCCCCCGGGGGTCACGTGAATTGCGCACGTGCACGAGGTCGTCGTCGAACGACACCTCGACGCAGTTGCCGTAGTTGCTCGTCGTGCTCCTGCGCCATCGGCGTGGTTGGTCGGGATGGGACACCTCAGCCTCCGAGCCGTGGACATCGGACAGCGACAGCGGTGCCGCCTCGTCCATCGTAGGAGCAGACATCGGTGTCGCGGACGGGCTGTCCGAGTGATGGCACAGGTGAACAGCCGACCGGTAGTGTCCCCCGGACTACGCCGAACGTAGCGTGTCGAGTGCCCTGTCCACGTAGCGTCCCAGCTCATCCGGCGGTGAGGCCCGTTTCTCGAGATCGTGGAACAGGCGTGAATAGACACCCGTGACCTCCACCTCGTTCTCGAAGATCGAATCTCCGCGACGGTTCTCCAGGTAGACCACATCGGGGTCGTTGTCCGCCGCGAACCGCAGGACGGTGAAAGGGCCGCGCAGCCCGGCGTGCGCGCCGCCGGCCAGCGGCAGGACCTGCACCGACACGGTCGGTCTGCCGGCCACGTCCAGGAGACGGGCGAGTTGTCGCTCCATCACGGCAGCGCCCCCGATGGATCGGAGCAGCACCGCCTCGTCGAGAATGAACGACAGTGCCGGAGGTGTGGGTTGGTCGAGGATCCGCTGCCGCGCCCGGCGTGACTCGACGAACTTCTCGATCCTGTCGCCCGTCACGCCATGGGCATCGGCGATCAGAACCCGTGTGTACTCGGGAGTCTGCAGCAGCCCGGGAATGACCAGGAGCTCCACCTCGCTGATCGCCGACGCCGACGCCTCGTAGCCGAAGAATCGAATGATCTCCGGCGCGAAGACGTCGCGATAGGTGGCGAACGGCATCGATTGGTTGCGCGACAACCGGGCCAGCTCGAGCAGGTTGTCGACCGTTTCCTGGTCGGTCACCGCGTAATAGTCGAGCAGCGCGAGGAGATCGGGCCTGCTGACCGACACGAGCCCCTTCTCGATCCGGTGCACCTTCGACGGCGACCACTCGTTCGCCCGGGCCACCGCGGTCTGTGTCACGCCGGCGTTGGTCCGCAGGCGGTGGAGCTCCGTGTGGAGCTGACGACGCGACGCAGCCGCCGTCACGGCTCGACGCCCCGAGCGCGGGTGGGATCGGCGCGCCCCGGCTCGGTGCGGATCACACTGTGCATAGTGCGAGGACCGTAACGCGAAACCAGACCCAGGACCAGACGTCGTGATCACGTGACGCACGGCGAGAGATGCCGTGGCGAGGTGGGTCGGTCGTCCATGGAGCTCGCAGAGGTCACCACCGCGAGGCGAGTTGCTGAATGAAAATTGCAGATGAGTAGGAGGCGCTGTGCTAGCGTGCTCCGGGGCGGTACCCAGCGCCCTCGACGGCCCCGGGAGACGGTGATGGCGCGGCTCTGGCTCCGCGACGACGATGACCGACCCGTCCCGACGGCGCAGGGGCCGCAACGGGTGGCCGGGGGGGTGGACAGATCGAGTGGGCCGAGAAGCGTGCGACCCGTGACGGGTCTGGTGAGCAGCAACGAGGAGGACGGCGTCGAACCGTCACCGCGGTACCCCGTCCCGCGCCACGTGACCCCGGCCGGGCGACAGGCGTTCCACGACGTGATGCGCGGGTGGGCGGTCCAGCTCGCCGAGCAGATGGAGATCGACGCGCAGCGGGCCCGTCAGACGGATCCCGAGTTCACGGCGATCCAGGTGCACGACGCACGTCGCACCGTCGAGCGGCAGAACGCCCTCCGCCCCGACCCGGACCGTTCCGACCATCGGGTGCTCGCCGCGATCCTGCTCACCGTCGGCACGGTCGGTGTCGGCTGCATGACGAACTTCCTGGTCGGCCCCTGGCAGGTCGTGCTGTTCTCGGTCCTCGTGGTCGTCGCCGTGGCCGGGCTGATCCTGACGTGGACGGGCCGGTCGAGCAGGCCGTCCCGCGACGAGCCGTGAGGGCGGAGCCTGGTCGGGCGCGGCATGGTTCCCGGGCCGTCAAGCGTTGCAGCAGGCATGACGAGCACGATCTCGGACCTGCACACCTCCTGGGCCACCTGGCACGCCGAGCGTGAGGACGAGCTCCGTGCCCCCCACGGCTGGCTCAGCCTCACCGCGTTGCGGTGGCTCACCCCCGAGCCCGCCGCCGTCGACGGCGTGCCCGGCCTGTGGAGCGCCACGCCCGACGGTGTCGTCGTCACCGCGACAGCCGCCGACGACCTGGTCGTCCGCGCGGTCCGCGAGCCGCGCCGCATCGACCACACCGTCACGCTGCACCCGGTCGACGGCCTGCCGGGCACGGTGATCGAGGTGGGGGAGAAGGTCGCCGAAGGGCCGCACGCGGGCCCGAGCATCATCGTGGAGGTGGTGCGCCGCACCGACACCCACGCCCTGCGCGTCCGCGACCCGAAGGCGATCACCCGCACCGCGTTCACCGGCGTCCCGACCTTCCCGGTGGACGCGCGCTGGGTGCTCGACGCGCGGTTCGAGCCGTACCCCGAGCCCCGCCCCATCACCGTGGACGCGGTGGTGGAAGGGCTCAACCACCACTTCACCGCGGTCGGGGTGGTCCGCTTCGAGCTCGACGGCCGCACGCACGAGCTGGTGGCGATGCCGGGCAAGAAGGGCGGCCTGTCGCTGCACTTCCGGGACGCGACGAACGGCGTCACGACCTATCCCGGCGGGCGCTCGGTGAGCATCGCGGACCCCGGCGAGGGCGGCAGCGTCACGCTGGACCTGAACCGGCTCACGAACCTGCCGTGCGCCTTCACCGACTACGCCACCTGCCCGCTCCCACCCGCGGGCAACGTGCTGAACGTGCCGATCGAGGCGGGCGAGCAGAGCCCGCTGCGCCCCGACCACGCCTGAACCGACCACGATCAGCCCGCGCGATGCGCCGGCACGGCGCCCTGACACCGCAACGAGCCCGCGCGATGTGCTGGGAGGGCGGCTCTGAACGACGACGAGCCCGCGCGATGCGGCGCGGAGGGTCGGCACTCAGGACCAGGCGCCGCCGGACATCGCTGCGCTGCGCGTGCGGTAGCCGGCGGTGCCGGCCACGATGTCGCGGCGCAGCTCGGCCTTGTTGCGGCCGTTCGCGCGGACGGTGGGGCCGAGGCCGCGGGCGATCTCCCTCAGCACCGGCAGGGTGAAGCGGGCGTCGTGGCGGCGCAGGAAGTCGTCCACCTCGGACGGGTCGGCCAGGTGGTTGATCGTCTCGATGGCGGTGGCGACGTCGGCGGACGGCCGGGCCTCCGGGCGGGACCGCCGCGCGGCGGGCAGCTGCGAGCGGAACTCCAGCCGGGCGCGGCCGGAAGCGAGGTCCGCCAGCTGCTCCGGGCTGAGCGTGTCGAGGAAGGCGGCGGCGTGGCGGTGTGCCGCCTCCGCGGTCGGCCGGGTCATGCCGCGATCGTCTCCAGACGGTCGGTGAGCTCGGACACGAGGTCCCGCAGCTCGCGGGTGGCGGCGCGCCCGGTACCCCCGAGGATGACGGGCACACCGTGCTCGGGAGCGGGGCCGTAGACCGCTTTGCTGTCGCGGATGGTGGTGCTGAAGGTCGGCACCTGACGCGCCTCGATCCGGCTGATGACGCTGCGCTGCGCCTCGATCGGCTCACCGTTCTGGCTCTGCACCATCGTGAACACAACGGCCGCCGGAGGGCGCTGGATGCGGCCCTCGCCGTGCTCGTTGAACTCCTCGGTGAACGACCGGATCTTCAGCCCGAGCGAGTCGATGCCGTTGGTGGACAGGTAGTCCGGCTTCGTCGGGATCAGCAGCATGTCGCTGGCCGCCACGGCGTTCTTGGCTATCAGCCCGAAGTTGGGCGCGCAGTCGATGAGGACGATGTCGTACTCGCCCAGGGACTTGTGGCTCAGCGCGGCGCGCAGCCTGCTGTGCAGGTCGGCGAACCGGTCCGGATCGTTGATGAGCTGCGCGGCCAGCATCGTCTCGACGTCGGAGAGGTCGCGATGCGCGGCGATGATGTCGAGGTGGCCCTTGCTGCGGGACAGCTTGTCCCGCACGCGAGGGGGCGACGCGACGAGCTGAGCCGGGCTGTCCATCGCCGCGTCCGTGCCGATGCCGTCGTACCAGTGCTTGATCGTCCTCGTCGGCAGCAGGCCGTCGGCCCACTCGTTCTGGGTGAAGAACGAGATCGTGAGGCTGGCCTGGGCATCCAGGTCCAGCAGCAGCACCTTGTTGCCACGGGCCGCAAGCCCGGCCCCGAGGTTGGCGGTGAGCGTGGTCTTACCCACGCCGCCCTTGTGGTTGATGATCGAGACGACCTTCACCGTTCTCCTCCCCGCTGTGACGCAGCGCGAACGATGCCACACGGTCGGGCACAGCCTGACGCCAGGTCGGCCGGTGCCGCCGAAGCGGTCCGTTCTGTCCGGATGGTTCACACGGCGGAGACCGGCGCCCCGATCCGGCGCCTCGTTCACCCGTTGGTGGTCGAGCCCGGAGGCGTGGTTCGCGGTACACGCCACTGCGCCCCGTTCCGGACGACCGGAACGGGGCGCAGTGGTGTGGTGCCTGTTCTTACTTCAGGGCGTCGAGCAGCGCCTGACGCTGCCGGTCGCCGAGGCCCGCAGCGCGGCGGGAGGCGTCGATGCCGGTCTGCTCCAGCAGCGCCGAGACCTTGGCGGGGCCGTAGCCGGGGAGGCTCTTGAGCAGGTCGGCGACCTTGGTCTTCCCGACGATCTGGTCGGACTTGGCGCGACCGAGGACGGCCGGGATCGTCTCCTTGCCGGCCGCGATCGCGTCACGCAGCTCCTTGCGGGCCGTGCGGGCTGCGGCGGCCTTCTTGAGGGCGTCGGCGCGCTGCTCGGGGGTGAGCGTAGGCAGTGCCATGTCGTCGTTCTCCTCTCCGTGCGTCCACCCGGGTCGGGCGTTGACGCAGGTCATCTTCACGCCAAGCGTCCCAGAACGCCGTATGGACGCGCGGGCGACCCCCTGCAACGGCCTCGGCGCCGGGGCCGGTGGGGCGGCGGATCCCGGGTCGACGGCGACGCTTACGCATCGGGAACGGCTCGGTGACGGACCGCGAACGCGCGGTCCGATCGCGACCGGAGGGGCCCATGGTGGTGGCCGACAACCACCGCTAGGAGCCCCGATGAGCATGTTCACCCCGGCGTCCGGTCCGCACCGGATCCACACCGTGCACCGCGCAGGCGCCGGAGCGCTCGGCGCCTTCCTGCTGGCCTTCGGGCTCGGTGGCCTGCTGCTGGGCCCGGAGTTCCTCGCCACGACCGGCCCGATCGTGATGGGCCTGTCCACCAACGGCCTGCTCTCGACCCTGTCGCTGGTGGTCGGTGTCCTGCTGGTGGCGGCGGCCGCGAAGGGCGGGCCGGTGGCGTCGGCCGTGTCGGTCGTGGTCGGCGGGCTGTTCGTGGCGTCCGGCATCGCCAACGTGCTGCTGATCGACACGACGATGAACATGCTGGCGTTCCGGATGACCAACGTGATCTTCAGCCTGCTGGTCGGGGCGGCGCTGCTGTGCGTGGGTGCCTACGGCCGGTTCACCGTGGACCTCCCCGCCGACAACCCCTACGCCCGCGGCAGCAGGGTGTCCGCCTCGCCTGCCGGCTACCGCACCGACGGCGCCGTGGAGCGGGCGATGGCGGCAGCCGAGCGCGCGGTGGCCCTGCACACCGCGACGGACGACCAGCGCCGGCGGGTGGCGGCGGCCGGACGCTTCCGCACCGCCGAGGCCCGCCGCGAGGCGTTCACGCGCGTGAACTGACCGGGGAACGGCGAACGGCACCTCCGTCGGACGGGATCCGACGAAGGTGCCGTCGGTGCGACGGGATCAGACCGTGACCCGCTCGGCGGGTTCGGGTGTGGGCTCGGTCGCCGTCTCGTCGTCGAGCATCGTCGCCTCGTCGAACGGGTCCTCGCCGCTCAGGACCCGGTCGGCCTTCGCCCGGTCGAACTCGCCCACCCAGTTGCCGATCAGGACCGTGGCCACCGCGTTGCCGGCGAAGTTGGTGACGGCGCGGGCCTCGGACATGAAGCGGTCGATGCCGACGATGAGCCCGACGCCGTCGACGAGGTCGGGGCGGTGCGTGGAGAGCCCGCCCGCCAGGGTGGCCAGCCCGGCGCCGGAGATGCCCGCGGCACCCTTCGAGGCGATGACCATGAACACCAGCAGGGAGATCTGCTCGCCGATCGAGAACGGCTTGCCCAGGGCCTCGGCGATGAAGAGCGAGGCCATCGTCAGGTAGATGGCCGTGCCGTCGAGGTTGAACGAGTAGCCGGTGGGCACGGTGATGCCCACGACCGGCCGCGAGACGCCGATGTGCTCCATCTTCGCGATCAGCCGCGGCAGCGCCGACTCCGACGACGACGTGGAGACGATGAGCAGGAACTCGCGGCCCAGGTAGCGCAGCAGCGACAAGATGTTGATCCCGGCGAAGGTGCGCAGCAGCAGGCCCAGCACCACGAACACGAACAGCGCGCACGTGACGTAGAAACCGAGCATCACCTGCAGCAGCGCGCCGAGTGCGGCCCAGCCCGTCTTCCCGACGACGGCGGCGATGGCGCCGAACGCGCCGATCGGGGCCACCCACATGATCATCGACAACACGCGGAACACGAGCTTCTGCACGTACCCGATGCCGCGCAGGATCGGCTCGCCCGTGCGGCCGAGCGCCTGGACGGCGAACCCGATGAGCAGCGCCACGAACAGCGTCGAGAGCACGCTGGTGCCCACGAGCGGGGAGAACAGGGTGGTCGGGATGACGTCGAGGAGGAAGTTGCCGGTTCCGGCGGTCGGCGGCGCCTGGTAGGGCTTGACGTTGAGGTTGAGCCCGGCGCCCGGCTTCACGATGTTGCCGACGACGAGCCCGATGGCCAGTGCGGCCGTCGACATCACCAGGAAGTACCCCAGCGCGAGCCCGCCGACCTTGCCGACGGTCGCGGCCTGGCGGATCGACCCGATGCCCAGGACGATGGTGCAGAAGATGATCGGTGAGATCATCATCTTGATCAGGTTGACGAACGCGGTGCCCAGCGGTTCGAGGGCGGTGCCGAAGCTCGGGAACACCAGGCCGACGACGATGCCCAGGAACACGGCGACGATCACCGCGATGTAGAGGTAGTGGGTGCGATCCCGCTTGGCGGGTGCTGCTGGTGCTGGCACGGGTCCTCCGATGGGCCGATGGTTGCAACGCCGGTGGGTGCAGCGAGCGTGCGGCAGGATGTGGTCGTCATCACCCTTTCGTTCATTTCGTACGGTGGGAGGGCAGCGGGCGGTGAGCAGGTGGAGCCTGGCGCGGCAGCTGTTCGCGCTGCAGGCGGTCGTCGTGGCGCTCGTGCTGGCGGGCGTCGCCGTGGCTGCCTACCTGCAGTTCGGGGACGCCAACCGCGAGGCGACGGAACGCGAGATGCTCGCCGTGGCGCACACCCTCGCCGCCGATCCCGAGGTGCGGGCGGCGCTCGCGACGCCGGATCCGACGGCGACGCTGCAGCCGCTCGCCGAGCGGGTGCGTGCGGACACGGCCACCGACTTCGTCGTGATCATGACGACGGCGGGGATCCGCTACACCCACCCGACGACCGGCGAGATCGGCCGGACGTTCCAGGGCACCATCGCGCCGGCCGTCCGCGGCGAGTCGATCACCGAGATCTACACCGGCACGCTCGGGCCGTCGGTGCGGTCCGTCGTGCCCGTCATGGACGGTGGGCGGGTGGTGGCACTCGTGTCGGTCGGGCGCGGCGTCACTGCGGTCTCCCGGGACCTGGCCCGCCGGGTTCCCCTCATCCTGGGCGGGGTGGCCGCCGCGCTGGTGCTGGCCGCGGTGGGATCGTGGCTGGTCAGCCGCTGGTTGCGGCGCACCACCCACGACCTGGGGCCGGCCGAGCTCTCGCGCATGTACGAGTACTACGACGCCGTGCTGCACGCCGTCCGCGAGGGCCTGCTGCTGCTCGACGGGGAGGGCCGCGTCCAGCTCGTCAACGACGAGGCCCGGCGCCTGCTGGCGCTGGCCGACGACGTGCAGGGCCGCCGCGTCGACGAGGTCGGGCTCCCCGCGACGCTGGGCTCCGCGCTGGCGAGCGGTGAGGGGGGCGCCGACGAGATCCACCTGACGGCCGACCGGATCGTGGTGGTGAACCAGAACCCGGCCCAGTGGGTGGGCCGCAGGCTCGGCACGGTGGTGACGCTGCGCGACCACACCGAGCTGCGGGCGCTGGTGAGTGAGCTGCAGACCATCCGTGGCTTCGCCGACTCGCTGCACGCGCAGGCGCACGAGGCCGCGAACCAGCTGCACACCGTCGTCTCGCTGATCGAGCTCGGCCGCGCCGACGAGGCGCTCGACTACGCCACCGCCGAGCTGGAGGTGGCCCAGCACCTGACCGACGCGGTGCTCGCCGCCGTCGCCGTGCCCGAGCTGGCCGCCCTCGTCGTCGGGAAGGCGGCGGTGGCAGGGGAGCACGGTGTGGAGCTCGGCCTCGACGACGAAACGTCGGTACCCGCGGGCCTGGCCGATCCGCACGACCTCGTGACGATCGTCGGGAACCTGCTCGACAACGCGATCGACGCCGCCCTGGACGGCCCGGAGCCCCGCTGGGTGCGGCTGGGCGCGTGCTCGGACGGCGGTGAGGTGGTGCTGCGCGTGGCCGACAGCGGGCCCGGGCTCGACCCGGTGGCCGTCGAGCAGGCGTTCACGCGGGGGTGGAGCACCAAGCCGTCCGACAACGGGATGGGCCGCGGCCTCGGTCTCGCGCTGGTCAGCCGCGCGGTGCACCGCAACGGTGGCCGCGTCGAGATCGCCCACGGGGAGCGGGGCGCGGTGTTCGCCGTGCGCTTCCCCGCGCCGGTGCGCGCGTGATCCACACGCTCGTCGTCGAGGACGACCCGGTGGCAGCGGCCGCGCACGTCGCCTACGTCGAGCGCGTGCCGGGCTTCGCGGTGGCGGGCTGCGCCGCGACGGGGGCCGACGCCCTGCGCCTGATGGCCGCCACGGCGGTGGACCTCGTGCTGCTCGACGTCCACCTCCCCGACACCACCGGCCTGGAGGTGCTGCGCCGGATGCGGGCCGCGGGCCACACCACCGATGTGATCATGGTGACGCGCGCGCGGGACCTCGCCGTGGTGCGGGCGGCCATCGCGTTCGGCGCCACCCAGTACCTGGTGAAGCCGTTCACGTTCAGCGCGGTGCGGGCCAAGCTGGAGGGCTACCGGAGCTACCGCGAGCCGACCGGGCCCGTCGTCGCCCAGGACGACGTCGACGGCCTGTTCAGGGCGCTGGGCAACCCGGTCGTGGCGGGCGGGCTGCCCAAGGGCATCAGCCGGGAGTCGCTCGACGCGACGACGGCCGCGCTGCAGGCCGCAGGCCCCGGCGCGGGTAGGACGGCCGCGGAGGTGGCCGGCACGGTCGGGGCCTCCCGCGTGACGGCGCGGCGGTACCTGGAGCACCTCGCCGACACCGGGCTCGCGGTGCGGCACGCGCGCTACGGCACCACCGGGCGGCCACAGACGGAGTACCGCTGGCGCCCCGGGGGGCATCGGCTGACGCGCGGGGAGGAGAGGGCCTAGCCGCAGGCCGCCGCCAGCGACTCCGGGGCAGCGCTGGTGGGGGTCGGGGTGGTCGAGGCCGACGCCGAGCTGCGCGAGGTGGCCTTCGACCTCGTGGTGGGGGCGCTCGCCGTGGTGGGTGGGGCGGCTGCCGGAGGCGGGTCGGTGATGGCGCCCTGCACGACCTTGCGCATGTAGTCGACGTCCACACGGCTGGTGTTGAACCGGCCGTCGGGCTGTGACGGGTCGGGCAGGTTCGGGTCGAACGAGACGCTGTCGAGCTGCACGGCCTGCCCCCCGGCCAGCGACGCGAGCTGGGGCAGCACCTCCTGGGGGATGTTGGTGGCCACGCTGTTGCTGGTGGCCGACGCGATGCCCTGGAAGTGGGTCAGGACGTCGGTGGGGCTCTTCTCCTTCAGGATGGTCTGCAGCAGGCAGCGCTGGCGGCCCATGCGGGAGTAGTCGTCGGAGTCGCGCCGCGAGCGGGCGAACCAGAGCGCCTGGTCGCCGTCGAGGTGCTGCACACCTGCGGGCACGTAGCCGTCGGGTTTGACGTGCTGGCCGTTGGGGAGGACCCCGCCGATGGGCAGCGGCGTGGGGCCGACGTCGATGGTGACGCCCCCCAGCGCGTCGATGATCGAGGCGAAGCCCGCCATGTTGACCTCGACGTAGTAGTCGATGTCGAGACCGGTCATGTAGCCGACCGTCTGGTGCAGGAGGTTCAGGCCCGGGCTCGCGGTCGGCGTGGTGGGCGCTTCCGTCGGGTGGTCGAGACCCCAGGCGTACACGGCGTTGAGCAGGTAGTCACCCGAGAGCGCGTTGCCGTTCGGGTCGTGGAAGCCCTTCGGGAACTTCTCGGCCATCGGCGAGCCGGGCGGGAACCGCGCGTAGCCGATGTTGCGGGGCAACGAGAACAACGTGGTGCGGGCGGTCTTCGTGTCGATGCTGGCCATCATCATCGTGTCGGTGCGAGCGCCGGTGCGGTCCGGGCCTGCGTCGCTGCCGACGAGCAGGATGTTGAGCCGCGGTTTGGCGATCGCCTCGGCCGCGGAGGTGCCGCCGCCCCCGCCGAAGAGGGTGTCCAGCAGGTTGCGCTGGGAGTTCGCCAGGTTGGCGGCGAAGCCGAGAGGGGCCGCGATCAGGAGACACAGCGCCGTGACCACGACGACGCCGATCGCCTGCCTCCCGGCGTCGAGCCCCCGCGGGCGGGCGATCTGGTAGGTGCGGATCACGACGGCGATCCAGGCCAGTGCGGCCACGAGCAGGCCCACCGCGGCGATCACGAGCACGCGCGTCGAGAGCAGGTTGCCGATGAGTGCCGAGCGGCCCGCCGTCAGTGCCGCCACCGTGAGCGCCAGCGCGGTCAGCAGGAACACCGCGAGGATCAGACCACCGGTGCGCCTGTGACGGAGCATCAGGTGCCCCGAGCCCGGCACGACGGTGGCGGCGGCGGTGGCCAGCAGGGCGCTGCCCAGCGAGCGCGGGGCCGGCGCGGCACCGCCCCGCGGCGGGCGGCCGCGGGTCACGCTGCGGCGGGGCACCGGCGGCGCGGCCGTGGCCCGTTCCGGGACGGCCGAGGTGACGGACGTGGCGGCGGCGTCGGGACGCGCTGCGGTCGAGGAGGTGGCCGCGGCCGGCGTGCGGGCACGGGTGCGGGGGACCGGGCGCGTCGGTGGTTCGACCCTGCCCGGCTGTGCGCTCGGCCGGACCGGGCGGGCGGTCCGTGGCGCATCGTCGCGGGGGGCGCGAGGGGTGCGGGCGGGGCGGCGCAGGTCGGCCGGGTGGTCGCGGGGTTCGGGCGTCCGGCCTCGGCGACCGTCGGGTGCGGGGTCGGGGGAGAGGGGGTCACGAGGGTGGGCACCGTGTGGGCGTCCGGCCGGTGGTTCGGGCGCCCCGCGCGGGGGGACCGGTCGGTTGGGCCCGTCGACCCGGGATCCGGCTCGCTGCGGCGCCTGCTCCTGGCCGGTGTGCGGCTCGTGCTCCGAGCGCTTCGGCCACGGCTGCTGTGGAGACTGCACATCACGCCGAGGGATGCGCGCGCCG